>JBEKJG010000004.1:0-76337 GCA_050011355.1 Thermoplasmata archaeon
AGGCACCATTATATAGAAGCGCAAGTCTGGTCGCGATGGTGACCACATGCTTCAGGGTACCCCTATCCTCGTCCTGAAAGAAGGCACAGAACGCGAACGCGGCAAGGGCGCAACGGCCAACAACATCGCGGCGGCACGAGCCGTCGCGGATGCGGTCCGGACCACCCTCGGTCCTCGGGGCATGGACAAGATGCTCGTGGACGGAATGGGCGACATCACCATCACGAACGATGGCGTCACGATCCTCAAGGAAGTCGACGTCGAGCACCCCGCCGCCAAGATGATCGTCGAGGTCGCAAAGACCCAGGATCAGCAGTGCGGGGACGGGACCACGACCGCCGTGGTCATCGCCGGTGAACTCCTCAAGCGCTCCGAGGGGCTCCTCGAGCAGGGCGTCCACCCCACGGTCATCACCCGCGGGTTCCAGCTCGCCCTCCAGCAGGCTAAGCACCTCCTCGAATCCGAGATCGGAACGACCGTCAAGATCGACGATGAAGCGATCCTCACCGACTGTGCGACCACCGCCATGGGCTCGAAGGGCGTCTACGGCTCGCGCGACCAGCTCGCCAAGATCGCGGTCAAGGCGGTCCAGCGGATCTCCGAGACTCGCGGCGGCAAGACCGTCGCCGATGTCGACCAGATCAAGGTCGAGAAGCGCGCGGGCGGCACGATCGCCGACACCCAGCTCCTCGACGGGATCATCCTGGACAAGGAGCGCGCCCACACCCGCATGCCGACGCAGGTCGCCAACGCCAAGATCGTGCTCCTGAACAGCTCGCTCGAGGTCAAGAAGACCGAGATCGAGAGCAAGATCAACATCAAGAATCCGGCCCAGATCCAGAGCTTCCTCGACGAGGAGGACAAGACGTTCCGTAAGATGGTCGACTCCATCAAGGCCTCGGGCGCGAACATGGTCGTCTGCCAGAAGGGCATCGACGACGTCGTGCTCCACTACCTCGCGAAGGAGAAGATCTACGCGGTCAAGCAGGTCAAGGAGTCCGACCTCCAGAAGCTGGCCCGCGCGACCGGCGGCAAGATCGTCACGGGGATCAAGGAGCTCACCCCGGCGGACCTCGGGAGCGCGGCCCTCGTGGAGGAGCGCAAGATCGGGGACGACCACATGACGTTCGTCACCGGCTGCGCGAACCCCCGCTCGGTCTCGATCCTCATCCGCGGCGGGACGGAGCACGTCACCCAGGAAGTCGAGCGGTCCCTCCAGGACGCGCTCAAGGTGGTCGCGAGCGTCCTCGAGGACGGGGTCGTCTGCCCCGGCGGCGGGGCGACCGAGATCGACCTCTCCGTCAAGCTGCGCAAGTGGGCCTCCACCGTCGGCGGCCGCGAGCAGCTCGCCGTCGAGTCGTTCGCCCAGGCCCTCGAGGTCATCCCCTGGGCCCTCGCCGAGAACGGCGGGTACGACGCGATCGACACGCTCATCGAGCTCCGCAGCGCCCACGAGGGCCCGAACGCCAACAAGAACGTCGGCGTCAACCTCGCGGACGGCAAAGCCGCGGACATGTGGAAGCTCCGGGTGGTCGAGCCCGCGCGCGTCAAGCGCCAGGCGCTCACCTCCGCGACGGAGGTCGCCTCGATGGTGCTCCGGATCGACGACATCATCGCCTCGAAGAAGGGCGGTGGCGGTCCTCCGGGCGGCGGCATGGGCGGCCACGACCACTAGGTCGGAGCCGGAACCCTTTCCTCGCCCCGCCGGGCGCGCGGTCGACCCGATCGACCGCGCCCCTCCTCCGAAGCCTTCTTAACAGGGAGCGGGTAGGCCGCTCGCCATGCGCACCAAACAGGTCGAGGGGGTCCTCCGTCTCGACGTGGTCGCACTCGACCCTCGTCCGGCGATCTACCTCGTCTACGACGGCCTGGCCGGCGTGAGCCAGCGCCCGATCCTGCGCGACATGGTCGACGAGCTCGCCCGAAAGGGTCCGCAAGAGCTCGCGAAGTTCCTCGACACCCTCCGCCGACGCCACTCCGGTCAGGTCCACGTCTATTTCGCGGACTACGTCAGCTACGGGATCGGCGGCGGCGACGCCACCTCGGAGTTTTTCCTCGGCACGTTCCTCATCCTCCACGAGGCCGCCCGACCCGCGGGCGAGGGACCGGCGGTCCCCGAACACCTCGCACTGTTCCGACCTGGGGGCGTCGAGCGACTCGCCCTCGAGGGTCCCGCCAACTAGCGCCCGCGCCCGAACCCTCTTGTAGGCGCGGGCTCCCTCCGCCGGCTGGGCCCCACGATGACGGACGAAACCCCGCTCGAGCACGAACGCCGGCTCAAGGTCGCCCGGTGGCGTGCGGAAGGTCGGGAACCGTATCCCTGGAACTTTCCCGGGCGCCTTCCGACCGAAGCGGTCCGCCTGCGGACGGCGACGCTCTCGTCGGGGACGGAGGCGGACGGCGAGACCGCTCGGGTCGCCGGTCGGCTGAGGGCCCTGCGGGTCCACGGGCGGACCGCCTTCGCGGACATCGACGACCTTTCGGGCTCGCTCCAGCTCCTGATCCGGGCCGATCTCCTTGGGGAGGCCAGCTACTCCTCCTGGATCGCCGACCTCGACTCGGGGGACGTGGTCGGGGCCGAAGGGGTGCCCGCCCTGTCCCGCCGGGGTGAGCCCTCGCTGGTCGTCCGAGAGCTCCACCTCCTCGCGAAGGCGATCGCCCCCCCGCCCGAGAAGTTCCACGGGCTCCAGGATGTGGAGGAGCGGCTGCGGCGACGGTACCTCGACCTCCTCTCTTCGGCCGACTCCCGGCAACGCTTCCGGATCCGCTCCCTCCTCACGCGGGAGACGCGCTCGTTCTTCGAGGAGGCCGGCTTCCTCGAGGTCGAGACGTCGGTCCTCGTGCCGCTCGCGGGAGGAGCGGCGGCCGAACCCTTCGTCACCCGGTCGAACTACCTCGCCCAGGACGTCCAGCTCCGCATCGCCCTGGAGCTGCCATTGAAGCGCCTCATCGTGGGAGGTCTCGAACGGGTCTTCGAGCTCGCGAAGTGCTTCCGCAACGAGGACCTCGACACCACCCACTCGCCCGAGTTCACGATGCTCGAGGCCTACTGGGCGTACGCCGACTACCAGGACATGCAGGTCCTGACCGAGCGACTCTACCAGCGCCTGGCCGCCCGCGCCGCGTCGCTCCTCCCCGACGTCCCCGAGGCGCAGGAGGCCGCCCGGGAGTTTGCCGCGGGGATCTCGAAGGTCGACTTCGTGGACGAGCTCGAGCGACTGAGCGGGATCGCAGGGCTGGCCGAGAAGAGCGCGGACCAGCTGCGCGACCTTGCGCGGGCCGCCGGCTCGACCGTTCCCGCCGACTCCCCGCCCGGGGTGTTCCTGGACAAGCTGTTCGAGCACTACGTCGAACCGACCCTGACGCGGCCGACGTTCGTGATGGACCACCCCGTCTCCACCACGCCGCTCGCGAAGCGCCACCGCCGGCTCGCGGGCCGGGTCGAACGGTTCGAGTTCTTCTTCCGGGGGTTCGAGCTCGGGAACGCGTATTCCGAGCTCACGGACCCGGACGAGCAGGAACGCCGGTTCCAGGAGCAGCTCGAGGCCCGGGCGGAGTACCGGTATGCCTACGATGCGGACTTCATCCGCGCGCTCCGGCACGGGATGCCCCCGACCACCGGGATCGGCATCGGGATCGATCGGATGGTGATGGCCCTCACGGGGACCCCGTCCATCAAGGACGTGATCCTCTTCCCCCTCGTCCGTTCGACGGAGCCTCCGAACCCACGGGGTTAAGCCTCCGCTCGCCCGGGGGTGCGCGATGGAGCCCGCGCCCGCGAGCGGAACCGGGATGCCGCTCCGGGTCGACGACCTCTCGGTCGTGTACGGGGAGCGGCGGGCCGTCGAACGCCTCAGCCTCGAGGTCCGGCCCGGCGAGATCTACGGGCTGCTCGGGTCGAACGGGGCGGGGAAGTCGAGCACGATCAAGTCGATCGTCGGGCTCGTCCGTCCCGCCGGTGGGTCGATCCGGGTCTTCGACCACGACGTGCAGGCCGAAGCCCTCGCCGCGAAGGCCCTCATCGGGTACGTCCCCGAGACGTCGATGCTGTACGAGGCGCTGACCCCGCACGAGTTCCTCGAGTTCGTCGCGGGGGTCCGTCGACTCGACCCGGAAACGGCGGCTCGCCGGACGCGCGACCTCGTCACCGCCTTCCGCCTGGTCGACGAGTTCGAGGAGCCCATCGCGTCCCTCTCGAACGGCACCCGCCAGAAGGTCCTCGTGGTCGCAGCGCTCCTCCACCAGCCGCCGCTGCTCGTCCTGGACGAGCCGCTGAACCACCTCGACCCGCGCTCGCTCCGCCTCATGAAGGACCTCCTGACCCAGTACGTGAAGAACGGCACGCGCGGCGTTCTGTTCTCGACCCACGCCATGGAGATCGCGGAGCAGCTCTGTCACCGCGTCGGCATCCTGGACCACGGTGTCCTGCGGGGCGAGGGCTCGCTCGCCGCCCTACGGGAGCGGGGCGCCACGGGTGACGCGTCGCTCGAGGAGATATTCCTCCACCTCACCCAGGAGGATGAAGGGGTCCGGGCCGCCCTTGCCTCCTTGGAGCGCACCTAGGATGGCCTGGCGGGTGGCCCTCCGGCTCAGCCGGGTCGCGTTCATCGAGCTCTCCTTCCAGGCCATCTACGCGTTCCGGCAGGGCAATGTCCTCCCGCCGGGCGACGCCTCCAAGTTGAGCTCGCGCGCGCGCAGCCGGGTCCTGCAGAGTAAGGCCCTGGTCGCCGGACTGCTCGGATTCCTGACGGTCGGCGCGGCGCTCATCCTGCACGATGCGAGCTTCGTCGCGGCCCGGCTCCTGCCCAACCCGATCCCGGTGCCGGTCTTCCAGGCGGGCGTCCTCACGGCGCTCCTCAGCCTCGACGTGGCCTTCCTCTGGTGGACCGGCCTCCAGGTCCTCCCGACGTTCCTGTCGGCGGGAGTGCTGCCGGTGCTCGAGCCGTTGCCGATCGACGGGCTCACGCTCCGCCAGACGGCCGTCATCCTGTACTTCCGGCTGTTCGACGTTCCGGTCCTCACGCTCCTCGTGCTCACCCCGCTCGTGGTGGGACTCGCGCTCACCCCGCTCGCGGGGCTCGCGATCCTCCCCGGGGTCGCGACCGCGGTGGTGTTCGCGCTCGCCCTCGCGCTCGTCACCGGACGGTTCTTCGTGCGTCGGGTCCAGGGGTCGAGGGGGGGCGGGGGCCGGTCGCTGCTCCGGTGGACCTACCTCGTCCTCTGGGTCGTGCCCGCCTTCGGGCTGTTCGGTTTCGTCACGCTCGCCCCCGCCTTCTTCGGGGCGCTGACCGCGCTGGCCGCCGCCGGGCCGTCCGCGGGGTTCGACGCCCTCTGGGCGACCTTCCCGTTCTCACTGGCCTCCCTTCCGGCACTGCTCTCCGACGGCACCACCGCGCTGCCCGTCGGGACGGTCGGACTCTACGTGTTGCTCGGTGCCTGCGCCGGCTACCTCCTCCTCGGGGCGTTCGCCGCCCTCTGGATGGGCCGCGCGATCCGTGAGGTCGGGATCACGCCCCCCGGGGTCCCGGTCGCTGTGGACTCGGCCCCTCCCACGCTGCGGACGACCGGGCCGGTGTACGCGGTCCTGGTCAAGGACCTGCGGATGGCGAGCCGAACGCCCGGGTATGCCTTCCTCATTCTCCTGCCGATCCTGGATGCCGTCGCCCTCGGCCTTCTCACGTACGTGTCGGGCCCGAGACCCGGCACGGGGACCTCGCTCGCCCTCGGGGCGGTCACGACCGCGGCACTCCTCGCAACCTTCTTCGGACCGGCGTTCTTCGCCATCGAGGTGGTCGCCTACTCCTACGGGCGGACGCTTCCGCTCCCCGACCGAACCCTCGTCCTCGGGAAGGTCTCCCTGATCGCGGCCATCTACCTCGTCGCCGCCGGCCTCGTGCTGGCGATCGCCCTCCTCCGGGTCGACCAGCCGGTCGTCTTCGTCGGATACGTTGCCGCGGAGTTCCCGGCCGTCATCGCGGCAGCCCTGCTGGAGCTCGGCGTCCTCCTCCGACGCGCCCGGAAGCGCGGCCTGCCCCTCGTGAACCTCTATACGGGGGCCTGGGTGGCGGTGCTCGTGTCGATCCCGGGCCTCCTCGTGGCGTCCGCCCCGCTGGTCACCTTCGAGGCGTTCCACGCGTACCCCCACTCGGTGGCGATCGGCGCGATGGCCCTCGTCGCGCTGGGGAGCCTCGCGCTCATCGCTCCGTTCGTGCTGCGGCGGAGGGACTCGTGAGCGACCCGGCGCTGCCCCCTCGGTTCGACCCCCGCGAGATCGAGGCGCGCTGGCAGGAGGCCTGGGCGCGCGCGGAGACCTTCCGCGCACCGGACCGGCCCGGCCCGTCGCCGTTCTCGCTCATCCTTCCCCCGCCGAACGTCACGGGCGTGCTCACGCTCGGCCACATGCTGGGCGACACGGTCATGGACCTCCTCGTGCGATACCATCGAATGTCGGGACGATCCACGCTCTGGGTCCCCGGGCTCGACCATGCGGGACTTGCGACCCAGGTGGCCGTGCGGCGAGCCCTGGCCAAGGAGGGCGTCCGGCTGGAGCACCTCCCCCGGGAAGAGGCGGTCGCCCAGGTCGAGAAGTGGCGGGCGACCCGGGAGGCGCGGATCCGGGAGCAGACCCTCGCGGCCGGGTTCTCGGTCGACTGGACCCGGTACCGATACACGATGGACCCGGGCGCCGTACGCGCGACCCGCGAGGTGTTCGTCCGGCTCTACCACGAGGACCTCATCTACCGTGCGGAGCGGATGGTCAACTGGGACCCCCGGCTCCAGACGGCGATCTCGGACCTCGAGGTCGTCCACACCGAGGAGACCGGCTCGCTCGTCTACCTCCAGTATCCCTGGGCGGATGGCTCCCCCGGCGGTCTCGAGGTCGCCACCGTGCGCCCCGAGACGATCTTCGGTGACGTGGCCGTCGCCGTCCACCCGGACGATCCCCGTCAGACCGCGGCCCTCGGCCGCGAGGTGCTCGTCCCGATCACCCGCCGGCCGATCCCGGTGATCGCCGACCCGGCGATCGACCCGACGTTCGGCTCGGGCGCCCTCAAGGTCACCCCCCGCCACGACCTCGTCGACTACGAGGTGTTCCAGCGACATCCGGGGCTGCCGATGCCCCCGGACATCATCGACGCGGGAGGGCGGCTGGCGAGCGATTGGGTCCCGGAGGGGATCCGGGGCCTCGACCGGGATGCCGGCCGGAAGGAGACGCTGGACCGGCTTCGCGCGGAAGGGTATCTCCTGCGCGAGGTGCCGTACCGCCATGCCGTGGCGCGCTCCGAGCGGTCGGACGCCGTGGTCGAGCCTCGGCTCTCCATCCAGTGGTTCGTGCGGATCCGGCCGCTGGCCGAACCGGCGGTCCGGTCGGTCCAGGAGGGGCGGGTGCGGATCCACCCCGAGCGATGGACCCTCACGTTCTACCGGTGGATGGAGACGATCCAGGACTGGTGCATCTCGCGTCAGGTGTTCTGGGGGCACCCGATCCCCGTCTACCACTGCACGCCGTGCGGGCACGACACCGTGACCGTCGTGGTCCCGGAGACGTGCGAGGCGTGCGGCTCCTCGGAGCTCGTCTCCGACCCCGACGTGCTCGACACCTGGTTCACCTCATGGTTGTGGCCGTTCGCGGCGCTCGGTTGGCCCGAGGAGACGTCCGACCTGGCCCACTACTACCCCACGAGCCTCCTCGTCACCGGCCGGGACATCATGTTCTTCTGGGTCGCCCGGATGATGATGGCCGGCGAACACTTCACCGGCCGCGCCCCGTTCTCGGACGTGTACTTCACCGGCATGCTCCGCGACGAGACCGGCCGGAAGCTCTCGAAAAGCCTCGGGAACTCCCCCGACCCGCTCGACACGATGCGCGAGCGGGGGGCGGACGCGATGCGCTTCGCCCTGCTCTTCCCGAACCCCACCGAGGAGGACGGCCCGTTCGGGGGCCACACGCTCGAGGGTGGGGCGCACTTCCTGACCAAGGTCTGGAACCTCGTCCGCTTCACGCTGATGCACCTCCCCCCCGGCACGCCGGCGCCCGCCGCCCCACCGGCACTCGCGCCGTCCGCGCCGCTCGAGCACCGGTGGATCCTCTCCCGGTGGCGCCGCACCGCGGAGGAGGTCGACCGCGCCCTGGCCGCGTTCGAGCCCGGCCGCGCCTCGACGGCGGTCTACACCTTCCTCTGGCACGATCTGGCCGACCGGTACGTCGAGATCGTCAAGGAAAGCCTGCAGGGCCACCGCGGCGAGCCGGCCGCGCGCGACGCGCGCGACACCCTGCTCTACGTGGTGGAACGGACGGTGCGACTCCTCCACCCCTTCGCCCCCCACATCACCGAGGAGCTCTGGCACGCGCTTCCCCACGACGGCGAGCTCCTCGCGTCGGCCCGCTGGCCCGTGTCGGGCGAAGCGCCCGCCGACCCGGCCGCCGAGCTCGAGATGGAGACCGTCCTGGAGGCGGTCCGCCTCCTGCGCAACCTTCGGGCCGAGGAGCACGTCCCGCTCGATACCGTCCCGCCCGCCTGGGTCCGTCCCGGCGGACCGGAGGTCGCCGAGCTGCTCCGCCGGGAGGTCGGAACCCTCGAGCGGCTCGCGCGCGTGCATCCGGTCGCCTTCCTCGACGCCGGGGCTCCGCCCCCTCCGCAGGCGGCCAGCCGCGTCGCCGCCCTGGGAGAGTGCTACATCGAACGTCCCGCGGCCGGTGCCGAAGCCTCGGAGGCGCTCCAGAAGGAGCGGACCAAGATCGCGGCGTTGCTCGAGAAGACCCGCGCCCGGCTGGCGGACGAGGGATTCCGGGCCCGGGCCCCTCCCGAGGTGGTCCGGGAGGCGGAGGAGAAGGCCCGGGAGCTGGCCGAACGGATCGCCCGCATCGACGAACACTTGAAGGCGGAGGCTTCGTCCCCGCCATGACCGCCCGGACCACGAAGACCCCGGCCCGACGCCCCCGCAAGCCCACGCCCGGTACGCCGGGTCCGAAGGCCCCCTTCATCGGTTCGATCCCCCTCGCCGCCGGGCGGAAAGAGCACCCCGCGCTCGGGATCGGACTCTGGGCGGTCGGCCGATGGACGCCCACGGACGAGGCGAAGACCAAGGCGACGATCGGGCGGGCCTACGAGAAGGGGTTCCGCTGGTTCGACACGGCCGAGGTCTACGGGAACGGGCGGTCGGAGCGGATCCTCGGCGACGTCCTCCTCCGGGCCGCCGGCGGCGCCCCCGACGCGTTCGTGACGACCAAGGTCTCGTGGGAGCACCTCCGTCCGGCGCAGGTCCGCGCGAGCCTCATCAACAGCCTGGAGCGCCTCGGTCGCCCCACCGTCGACCTCTACCTCATTCACGCTCCGGACCCGAAGGTCCCGCTCGCCCAGACGCTGCCCGCCCTCGAGGCCCTCTGGAAGGAGGGCCGGGTCGGCGCCGTCGGCGTCTCGAACTTCGGTGTGGAGGAGCTCGAGGAGGCGGCGCGCCACCTCTCCGCGACCCCGATCGTCGTCAACCAGGTCCGCTACAACCTGTTCGACCGGGACGAGGCGGAGCCCGTGCGGGAGTACTGCCGCGCCCACCGGATCCTCATCGAGGCGTACTCCCCGCTCGCCCGCGGCCTCCTCCACGGCCGCTACCTGGACCGCGAGAAGCCGACCGCCGAGTTCAAGCGGTTCATCCAGCGGCAGTCGGAGACCGACCTCCTGCCGGAGGTGCTTCGGCGCGCCCGCGCCCTCCGGGACCTCGCCCAGGAGGCAAACGTCCCGCTGGGGTCCATCGCACTGCACTGGCTCGCGCGGAACGGGGCCGCCCCCATCGTGGGCGCGAGCCGTCCGGAACAGGTCGACGGCAACCTCGCCGCGTGGGCCGTCCGACCGGACGACGCGGTCCTCGACCGAGCGGATGCGATCGCCCGGGGCGACCGTGCTTAAACTGGTCGCCATCGACATGGACGGGACGCTCGTCGACGTGGCGAGCTCGTGGGCCGCGATCCACCACCACTTCCGGGACCACAACGCGGACGGCCTGCGGGACTTCCTCGCGGGGAAGATCGACGATCACGAGTTCATCCGCTCGGACGTCCGGATATGGCACCGGCACCTCCCCGACCTCCGCATCGAGGACCTGGAGGCGATCCTCGACCGGGTGCCCCTCATGCCCGGCGCGGCGGCGCTCATCTCGGGACTGAAGGCCCGGGGCGTCCAGACCGCGATCATCAGCGGCGGGATCGACCTCCTCGCCCACCGGATCGCCCGGGAGCTCGGGATCGACCTCGCGCTCGCGAACGGGTTCCGTGTCACGGAGGACGGGCACCTCACGGGCGAGGGGATCGTCCGCGTCCCGATCTACGGGAAGGAGGGCGTGCTCGCCGGGCTCCAGCACCACCTCGGGGTACGCGTCGAGGAGACGGCCTCGATCGGCAACTCCGAGATCGACGTGGGGATGTTCCGTCGGAGCCGCGTGGGGGTCGCCTTCCTTCCCGAGGACGACACGGTCCGTCGGGGGGCCACGCACATCGTGACCGAGAAGGACCTCGGACGGGTCCTGGAGACGCTCCGCGATTTCCCGGACACGTAGCCGGACCCCGGGAACCCTTATCCCCCGCATTTCGGTTGCTCTACCGTTCTCGATGGAAGCGTACCAGGCCCTCCTTGAACGCGCGCACACGAAGCTCCCGCCCGTCCGCACCGGCGGCGAGCGGTTCCAGGTGCCCGAGCCCGACGTGATGAGCGACGGCAAGAACACGGTCATCCGGAACTTCCAGGAGATCACGACCGTCCTCCGCCGCGAGCCGGCGCACGTCATCGGCTACCTCGCCCGCGAGCTCGGCTGCCCCGGTGTGCTCGACGGGCCCCGCGGCGTCCTGAAGTCGCGCGTCAACAAGGACCAGATCGCCCAGCGGATCCGCGAGTACACCGCGAAGTACGTGATCTGCTCCGAGTGCAAGCGACCGGACACCCACCTCTCCAAGGACGGCCGGCTCACGATGCTCATCTGCGAGGCGTGCGGCGCCCAGCGGCCCGTCACGATGCGCCGGGTCGTCGCTCCCGAGAAGCCGCGCGCACCGGTCGAGGTCGGCGAGGTCTACCGCCTCCTGATCGAGGACGTCGGCCGCCGCGGGGACGGGGTCGCCAAGAAGGAGGGGTTCGTCATCTTCGTCACGGGCGCCAACCAGCGCGGCACGACCGTGAACGCGAAAGTGACCAAGGTCCTCGGCAACAACGCCTACGCCGTCGTCCAACCGTAACCGACGATGCGCAGTGTCCGCTGGCTCGGCCTGCTCGCCCTCTACGTCGGGGCGCAGACGGTCGGGCTGATCCTCGCGGACCCGTTCCGTTCGGCCGGCCTCGCGTCGAACTCGAACCCGCAGAGCGTCACCGCGCCGCTCCTCATCATCGCGCTCATCGTCATCGCGCCCCTCGCGATCCTCTACCTCGTCCGGAAGAAGGGCGGGCCCGCGGCGCTCCGCCACTTGATCCTCGTCGGGATCGCCGCCGCGCTCTACATCACCCTGTTCGCGACCTTCTCCGTGCTCCCCCTCGGGAGCTACCTTCCTCCGCCGTTCGCGGCCGAGCTGAACCTCGACTGGGCGCTCGTGCTCGCCGGGACCGTGAGCGCGGTCCTCTACCTCGCGCTCCTGATGGAGCCGCAGTGGTGGGTGGTCGACCTGGTCGGGTTCCTGGCCGCCGGGGCGCTCATCGCGATCCTCGGGATCTCGTTCGCGCTCCTCCCGGTGTTCATCCTGCTCCTGGCGCTCATGGTCTACGACGCGATCGCCGTCTACCGCACGAAGCACATGATCTCGCTCGCCGACGTGGTCGTGGACATGAAGCTCCCGATCCTGATGGTCATGCCCGACTCGGCGGGGTATGACTACACGGCCGCCCCGTCCTTGAAGGAGCAGCGAGGCCAGGCGGTCACCGAGCGGGCGGCCCTCTTCATGGGCCTCGGGGACGTCGTGATCCCCGGAGCGCTCGTGACCTCCGCCTTCGCCTGGCTCCCGACCCATCCGCTCGTGCTCGGGGTCGGGGCCAACCTGGTCTGCGCCGTCGCGGCGATGGTCGGTTCGCTGGTGGGATACGCGGTGCTGATGCGGCTCGTGCTCCGCGGGAACCCCCAGGCGGGCCTGCCGTTCCTGAACGGGGGGGCGCTGATCGGCTACGTCGTCGCCTACTTGCTGATCTTCCACTCCTACGGCCTCGGCTTCACGGGAGCGCTTTAACTCCCGCGCGACTCCGGCCTTCCATGCCCCGCCGTGTCGAGGATGTACGGGTCGACGACGCCCCGTCCCTGGACACGTTTGTCCGGCGGCTGGAGGCGGGGGGCGGGTTCAGCGCCAAGGGCGTCGCCGACGGGACGGACCTCCTCGCCCGGATCCTCGCCGACCGGGAGATGACGACCTTCCTCTCCTTCCCCGCCGACATCGTCGCGACGGGGACCCGCGGGGTCCTCGCCCAGCTGGTCCGCGACGGGTACGTGGACGCGGTCATCACGACGTGCGGCACGCTCGACCACGACCTCGCCCGCTCCTTCCGCCCCTACTACCACGGCGAATGGAACCTGGACGACGCCGACCTCCACCGCCGCCATCTCTACCGGCTGGGGAACCTCGTGATCCCCGAGGCGAACTACGGGACGATCATCGAGCGCAAGATGCGCCCCATCCTGGACGGTCTCTGGAAATCGGGGACCCGGGCGCTCTCCACCGTCGACCTGTGCCGGGCGATCGGGGGTGCGATCCCGGCGAAGGCCGGTGCCTCCAGCATCCTGCGCGCCGCCTACGACCGCGACGTGCCGGTCATCGTCCCGGGGATCACCGACGGCGCGGTCGGTTCTCAGGCCTGGCTCTACTGGCAGGACCACCGCGGGCTCTCGTTCGACCTGTTCTCCGACGAGCAGCGGCTCTCCGACCTCGTCTTCGAGGCGAAGCGGAGCGGCGCGATCATGCTCGGCGGCGGGATCTCCAAGCACCACACGATCTGGTGGAACCAGTTCCGGGACGGCCTCGACGCGGCGCTCTACCTCACGACCGCGGTCGAGTGGGACGGCAGCCTCTCCGGCGCCCGGACCCGGGAAGCGATCTCGTGGGGGAAGCTCAAGTCGAACGCCCGGCACGCGACGGTCGAGGGCGACGTGACCGTCCTCTTCCCGCTCATGGTCGGCGCGGCGCTCCAGCGCCTCCCGGAGTGACCGGCGACCGGTTCCGAGCCTTTATCTCTGGGGGGCCAGTCGCCCCGAACCGTCCGCGGGCCCGTAGCTCAGTCGGTAGAGCAGGCGGCTCTTAACCGCAAGGTCAGGGGTTCGAATCCCCTCGGGCCCGTCGACCTCGGCACCCCTACGACTTGCGCCAGATCCCTTCCCACTGGTCCCAATGCCCGCCCGCCGGGGGTGGTCGAGTGGAGACCACGCGTCGAAGCGGGAGCAGGGGCTGGAACGACCCAGCGAACAGCGCGGCCAGTTCCCGCTCACTGAAGAAGTGGACGAGCAGTCCTTGCTTGGGCCCCGAACGGTAGCGAATCGTTTCGGAACCCTCCGGGTAGGCCTCGATCCGCTCGGTCGCGTACTGGTACTCGGTGCCGACCGCATTGACCCGGAGGCAGAACAGGCCACCCCGCTCCAACCGTTCCTGGGCCGCCACCAGGTTCACGTGACAGACAGCGCGGTCGCCGTGCTGGAACACCTGGATGCCGATGACCAGGGGGAATCGAGTCCCGGCGGGCAAGCCGTCCACCTCACCGACGAGGAGTCGGCCCCGGTACTGCGGGGCCCGCCGCGCGAGTTGTTCAATCGCGACCGAGGACACGTCCAGGCCCGTCAAATCGAGTCCGGCGTCACTCAGCGGGATGAAGTTCCGTCCATTCCCGCAGCCCACGTAGAGCCCCCGGGCGATCCCCCATTGGCGGCTGAACGTGAGGATGTCGTGAACGAACGGAACCGGTGCCTCCCCCGCGTAGCGACCGGCGCGATACTCCCCGTCCCACGATTCGGCCACTTCCGTAGTGTGCGGGCGATCCACGTTCGACGTAACGGAGGATGCGGACAAGAAGCCGTGCCCTGCGTCCAGGACAGGACCGCGTGAGCAGGCGGCCGAGAGAGCGGGGAGGGCCGTCGGGCCCGAACCCGTGAACCTTGGGATCCCCTCGGGCCCGCCTCGCGCGTCGTGCGCGTCGGGACAAAAGGTCAATATACATGACAGTCAATATACTTGACTAATGACGAGGCGGTCCCTGACCCAAGATGCTTACCGGAACGTGCCCCTCTCGGCCCTGCTCTACGTGACCCGTGGGACGTACACTGCCGCCGTTCGCCACGCCCAGGCGAAGGTTGGGTGCGGGGATGTCCCGGCGGCCGGAGAACTCATCCTCAACGCGATGGAGTGGAGCGGGGCTTCGTTCGAATCGGTGGTTCGGTTTCTGGGTATCTCCAAGCAGGCCGTCAGCCAGACAGTGGAAATGCTCGTGGCCCGTGGGTACCTGGACCGGGCCCAGGACCCCGTGGACCGGCGCCGGGTGAAACTCAGCTTGACCCAGCGTGGGCACACCGCCGGGAGGGCGGGGCGCGCGGGCATTGTGCAGGTCGACCACGAGCTGACCTCGCGCGTGGGGGCGCAGCGGGTGGCCCACGCCCGCGAGACGCTGGTCGCTCTCCTTGAGATCAAACGTACGAACGAGCGCCGAGGACGCCCGGAGGGATCATGACCGAGCGACCGCTCGCCCGATTGGCGGACCGGGAGGACGATTACGTCCGACTCGGCCTTCCGCGCGGCTGCGTGGCGCCGTGGGAGGACGGGATGCGCACCTCCGGCGAGGCCGGTAGCTACGAGTGGTGGTACTTCGACTCGCACCTGGAGGACGGGACGTCACTCGTCGTCACGTTCTACACGAAGTGGATCCTGCAACCGAAGGGCCCGGAGGCGCCAATGGTCCAGGTAGACCTGGACCGGCCCGGGAAGCCGTCCCAGCAGGTGATCATCCACGCCCCTCCGGAGCAGTTCCAAGCCAGCAAGGACCGATGTGACGTCCGGGTGAAGGACTGCTACTTCCGAGGAGACCTGCACACCTACCAGATCAAGGTCGTGAACGAGAGCCTCACGGTCGAGGCGGAGCTGGTCGGGCAAGTGCCTTCCTGGCGACCGGCGACCGGCTTCACGTACTTCGGACCTCACGACGAGCACACGTTCGCCTGGATGCCCGCGGTCCCGCAGGGGAAAGTGACCGTGACCCTCACGGAGAAAGGCTCCGCGCCCGTGACGCTCACCGGAGTGGGCTACCACGACCACAATTGGGGGGATGTCGTCCTGTCGAAGCTCCTCAATCATTGGTACTGGGGACGAGCCCAAGCAGGACCGTACTCGGTGATCGCCGCCTACCTCTACGCCGAGAAGGAGTACGGCCGCACCGAACTGCCCCAGATCTTGATTGCCAAGGACGGCCGGATCGTCGCCGACCAAGCGTCCAAGGTGCGACTCGTTCTCGAGGACGTGTTCACCGACCCGAAGAGCCAGAAACCCGTCGCCAACCGGGTGGTCTACGACTACACGCAGGACGATCGGGTCCGATACCGCGTGATTTTCCAGCGCAGTGAGACCATTCTCGACTACAAGCTCGCGGACACGGTCACGGGGTTCAAGCATGTTCTCGCCCGAATGGCGCGCGTGGACGGAGCGTACCTCCGGTTCAGCGGCACCGTGACGGTCGAGAAGTACGAAGGTGGAACGATGGTGGAAAAGGCGAGCGACCCGGGAATCTGGGAGTTGATGTATCTCGGCCATGTCGAGTAAAAGCAATCCGAAGTCGACCGCTCGGCGACCGCGCCATGCGGGGGGTTCGCAGAACAGCGGAGCGGCGCCGACGAAGCCCGCCCAGCGCTCGGGTCCCGCTCCCTCGGAGGGCGACCTTCCCGCGCAGCTCGAGCGCCTCCTCGCGGGGACCGGAGTGGGTCCCTCCGACACCGGAGGAGCGATCTCCTTCACCGGCCAGGACCCCCTCTTCCCGAGTGCGATCCGTCTCGGCTCGGTGTTCGCGCTCTCGGCGATGGCCGCCGCGGTGGGCGCCGCGACCATCTGGAAGATGCGCACGGGGAAGAGCCAAGACCTCTCGATCGACCTGCGCACGGCATCGCACGGGATTGACCCCGAACTCACCTTTGGCCCGACCATCAACGGTTGGCCGTATCCGAACCCGATCGGCAACGCCCACCCGTTCTCCGTGTTCCCGTTCGCGACGAAGGATGGTCGGTGGGTCTACCCCTCGGCGGTGTATCCGGCCCAGCAGTTCGCCTGGACGAACTTCTTCAACTGCGGGGCCAACCACCACAGCGTCGCCGCGGCCATCAGCAAGTGGGATTCCCTCGAACTCGAGGACGCGGCGAACGAAGCCGGCCATACGCTATGCATTGCCCGGACGGCCGACGAGTGGGCCCGGCACCCTCAGGGCCAGTATCTCGCCCAGGAGCCGGTGATCGCGGTGCGGAAGATCGCCGAGGGCGACCCGCAACCGCTCGGCCCGGCCAAGCGCCCCCTCGACGGCATTCGGGTCCTATCGGCCACGCACGCCGTGGCCGGGCCCGTGGTCGGGCGGACGCTGGCGGAACAGGGAGCTCAGGTCCTCCAGTTCAACCGCTCGGACGAGTTCGAGCACCCGTGGGTCTACGACGACGCGAACGTCGGATTCCGGTCCACGTTCCTGGATCTTCGGCGGCCCGACAGCCGCGCGAAGGCACTTGCTCTAGCAAGGCAGGCCGACGTCTTCGTGGACAACTTCCGGGGACGTAAGCTCGCGGACTATGGACTCTCCCCGGAACAGCTCGCCGATGGTCACCGGGGGATCGTGGTCGTGAGCGTCCGGTGCTACGGATGGGGCGGCCCCTGGTCGGAGCGGGGCGGCTTCGACATGCTCGGGTCGGCCGCCTCGGGGGTCGCCATGGCGGAGGGAGAGAACGGAAAGCCCTCGATGCCGCCGACCGCGCTGATCAATGACTACGTGACGGGGTACATAGGGGCGGCCGGGGCAACGGCCGCGCTCGTCCGCCGGGCGAAGGAAGGCGGTAGCTACCACGTCACGGTAAGCCTCGCTCGCAACGCGATGTGGTACCTGTCGCTCGGCCTGGTCCCCCCCCAGGAACGCACCTTCGCGGAGAATCCGTTCCGCCGCTTCGACTCGCTATCCGCCAAGCCGGCCGAGTTGATGCCCATCGTACTGAAGTTGCGACAACGCCTCCTTCCGCCCGAGCTCATCGAATGCGACACTCCACTCGGCCGGGTCCGGCGATTGGCACCCGCGGTCCACTTCTCGCGAACGCCCGGTGCGTGGAACAATCCGATCCTCAGCCCGATGGGTTCCGCCGCGCCGACCTGGCTGGACGCCGGTGCTCCTTAGCGGTGCAAATCCGGCCGCGAGGTACTCGAATGGCCAGTCAGTCGAATCCCCTCGGGCCGGTCGACCCCGACTCCCGGATCGTCCACGTCCTCGGGCCGTCTCGGGGCACGTTCGGCCGATTTACTTGTACGTTTCCTCGTCCCATTCCTCGGGCGCGGGCGCCGTCGGCGGAGGCGGTGCCGGCGCCCGGCGTCGGCGGAGGACGAGAACGACGGCTACAATGGCCACAAGGACCACCACGGCCACGATGAGGAGGTCGAACGTCGAACCCGACAGGCCCAGCACGGAGGTCGACGCGCTCGCCGTGACGTTCGCATACGCCTGGGCGGTCGCGGAGACGCCGAACGAGTCGTGCACGGTGACGGTCACGAGGTAGTTCCCGGTGGCCGTGGGCGTGCACGCCAGCACGGAGGTGTTCTGGCTGCCGCAGCCGGTGGGCAGACCGGTATAGGAATAGGAGAATCCCCCGCTCCCGTCGGTCGCGCTCGCTTGGAGGTCCAGCGAATTCCCAAGCGTCGTCGGCCCGCCGTTCGCGACCAACAGGGTGACCGACGGGTCGCGGTGGACGGTGAGCAGGCTGGACCCGGCCATCGTCTGGCCGAGCGCGTCCGTCACGGTCACGGTCACCCGGAAGGTCCCCGCGACGGCGGGCGTACAGGACACCGACGTCGACGACGCGACGCCCGCGCATCCCCGGGGAAGAACGTTGAACACGATCGTGTATGGCGACGTCCCACCTTCGGGGACTACGTCGATCGTCACGTTCTGGCCCAGGTCGATCGCCCCCGGGGTCGCCGTGACATTCGGTAGCGACATCGTGGGGTTCACCGTGAGCGAGAAGTTCTCGAAGATCGTGAAACCGGCCCCGTCGGTCGCCCGGGCCTTTATCGTGAAATTCCCCGTCACGGACGGAGTGCAGGCGTTCGCCGCGCTGTTGCCGAGCCGGCACCCTGCGGGGGCACCGGAGTAGACGAAGTTGACCGGGCCGGTCCCCCCGGTGACGTTCGCCCAGATCTCAACGGCGGTCCCGAGGTCGACGGCGCTCGGTGCGGCGGCCCCGGAGGTGAACGCCGGGTCCACCGCGACCTCGACCCGGACCGAGGCGTTCGCCGTCTTTCCGTCCGCGTCGGTGGCGGACAGGGTGACCTCCCCCGACATCGGACCGGTCGGGCTACACGTCAACATCGCCGAATCGTTCGAGGCGCACCCGGTGGGCAGCCCGGTCCACCGGTAGGTGATCGGTGGCGTCCCGCCCGTCAGAAGCCCAACGAGGCTGAGGTTCTGGTGGGCATCGAGCGAAGCCGGGAACGCGGTCAGTTGGCTGATCCCCGGTGGTTCGTTAACGCTCAGCGTCAAGGTCGCGCTGACCACGTAGTGCGCGGCGTCGGTGACATTGACCTGGACCGTGAAGTTCCCGGAGGACGCCGGTGTGCAGTCGAGCGCCGACCGGTCCGCCGAAAAACATCCGGCCGGGAGGCCGGAATACCGGTAGGCGAAGGACGGGGTCCCGCCACTCGCGTTCGTGGTGAGTACGACCGTCGCGCCGACCGTGACCATTGCGGCCGAGGAGGTGAACGAGGCGATCGTCGGGTCGGGATTCACGACCACGGTGGCGTTCTCGGTGCCCGGAACCCCACCGGAGTCATTGCGGACGACCACGACGGGGAACACGCCGCTCGCGTTCGGCGTGCAGCTCAGCGCCGATACGTTGGCCGAGATGCAGCCGGGTGGGAGCGTCGTGTAGTTGTACACGACGTAGCCGGGGTGACTGATCGGCTGCGCGTTGATCGTGACGGTCTGGCCCAGGTCGATCGCGCCCGGGGTGACCGAGACCGCGCCGAGTATGGACGGACCGAGCGCCCAGGTCTCGTTGCTGAAGGTCGCGTTGGAGTACTCCCCGCCGTAGGCGACCGCGTAGCCGTCCAAGGGGTCGAACGCCATCTCCAGGTACGCGAGTTTCGGCGGCGAAGCGGTCAGCGAGCTCGTCAGGCTGGTCCAGTTGCCCCCGGTGAAGTTCCACGTATCGCCGAGGGCGCCGGTCGCGGAGGTTGGATCGGTCGAGCCGCCGTAGAGGAGGAGCGTCTTCGCGAGGGGGGAGTACGTGAGGCCGTAGTAGACCCGGGCGGACGGGTGGACCGAGGGCGAGAGCGCCGACCAGGTCAGGTTGTGATACTCCCACGTGCTGAAGTCGGGCGCGGCGCATGCGAACGACGTGCAACCCCCGAACACGACGGTGTAGTTGTCCGCCGGGTCGTACGCCATGCTCGCCCGGAACCGGGGGGGAGGGCTCCCCGTGACGTTGAGGAGCGTCCAATCTCCGTGGAGGAACTCCCAGGTGTCCGAGTACGTCGCGGCCAGGGTCGTCCCGCCGTACATGAGGACGTAGCCGTCGCCCGCGTCGTACGTCATCAGCGGCCTCCAGCGGGCCCCGGGGGTCTGGTTCGTCGAGCCGGTGAGGTTTGTCCAGGTGCCGTGCACGTAGGTCCACGTCTCGTTGTTGATGAGCCCCGAGGGGAGCGAGTACCCGCCAAACATGACGGCGTACCCATCGGCCGCGTCCCAGGCGATGCCCGCGAGATACCGGGCACTGGGGGCATTGGAGGGGGTCAGCTCGGTCCACTGTCCGTGCGCGAACGCCCAGGTGTCCGAGAAGGCTCCCGACGCGTCCGCACCGCCGAACAGGAGGACGTATCCGTCCACGGGGTCGAACACCATCATCGGCAGATAGCGGGCGGACGGGGCGTTGGCCTCGACATTGGTGAGGTCCGTCCACGTCCTCGGATTCACGCCGGACGCCGCGGGGTGAGCGGAGGGCGCGACGGTGGAGGGTGGGCAAGTTTGCCCGAGCAGCTTCGACGCTTGGCAGGTGAGATTGGCGGTGGACTGCAGTACCGGGGAGGCGGTCCGGTCGGTGGGTGCGGCGGCCCCAGTCCCGCCCCTCATAACGGAGGGCACAGGGGATGGGGTCGAGATCACGCCCACGAGGACGACCAGAATCGCGACCCACATCGGCAGAGAGGCGCTCCGGCTCCGTCTGCCCCTCGGAGCCGACCGGTGGGGTCGAAGGCGGACGGCGGTCACTCCCGGGGGGAACGGTCCGTCGGTCATCTATGTTTGCACGGGTGTAAACCGGTTCGTTGGGTTGGGCTCCCCGAGGAGGGAGGCCCTGACGGGGATTCCCTGCTACGGGAGTCAATGAGAGCCGCCCCGGCCCGGTTGAAAGGGCCGGTCGTGGATCCTGGCGGAGATGTTCGCCCTTCTGCGGCCATGAGAAGGGCCTCTGGGATTCGTCGGTGAATGGGGACGCGGTTCCGACGGAGAGCCGTGGTCGGACGGACATGCCGGGTTCCGGGTCGAATGCCGACCGTGTGGGCGTTGTGCCCGACCGGTACCGACCGCGGTGAGGGCCCGGGCCCTGCGAGGGTCGACCCCGCAGGTTCATCTTTCGGGAGGGAGTGCGGGACCCACAGGCGAACCGAATGCCGACCACCAGCTCCGCACGGAACCCCAAGAAGAACGCGCAGCCAAACCACCCGGGGGAGGTCGAGGGGATGCGGGTGGTCGTCACCAAGAACGGCCCGTACGTCGTCTCGGGCAAGGTCCCGCTGACGGTCCAGGTCATCCGGCCGAACGAAGAGGGCCTCTCGTGGAACTGGGAGGAGGCGGCGACCCTCGAGGTGGGCGCGGAGTACGAGCTCTGTCGATGCGGGCATTCCAAGAACAAGCCGTTCTGCGACGGCTCGCATGCCCGCGTCCACTTTGACGGGACGGAGACCGCGAGCCGCCAGCCGTACGCCCGTCAGGCCGAGTCGATCGACGGACCGACCCTCCTCCTCGAGGACGCCGAGGAGCTCTGCGCCTTCGCCCGGTTCTGCGACCCGGGAGGGAAGATCTGGAATCTGATCGGCCGGTCGAGCGACCCCGAGGCCCGCAAGCTCGCGATCCGCGAAGGGATGAGCTGCCCCGCGGGCCGGCTCGTCGTGCGGGACAAGAAGTCGGGTACGGTCGTGGAACCGGAACTTCCGCCGTCGATCGGGATCGTCGAGGACCCCGCCCTCGGTGTCAGCGGCCCACTGTGGGTCCGGGGACGCATCCGGATCGAATCGGAGGACGGAAAGCCCTACGAACTGCGCAACCGGGTCACCCTGTGCCGGTGCGGGGCGTCCGTCAACAAGCCGTTCTGCAACGGCAGCCACGCGAGCATCCGGTTCAACGACGGCCGCGTCTGAGCCGCTCGGGCGCCGAGGGGTCGCCGTTCACAGGCCACCGCCCATCGGCTTCGTGCCTTTGGGGAGGCGACCGGTGATGAACAGGCTGAGCAGCAGCCCGACGATCGTCAGCACCAGCATGACGACAAACACGTCGACGAACGACGTCGCGCTGGCGCCGAGCACCCCCTGCCCGTACGCGATGCACGCCGGGCTGGGCGGGTAGGCGCATCCTCCCGAGGGCGGGGCGGGCGAGAGGGCGAGGAACCGGGACTGCTGGAAGGAGGAGAGGAGGGTGAGCCCGATGGAGCCTCCGAGCGACTGCAGGAACTGGACGAGGCCGCTCGCAGCCCCGACCTCGGCTTCCGGAACCTGGTTCTGGACGGCGAGCAGGAAC
This sequence comes from Thermoplasmata archaeon, assembly GCA_050011355.1. Lineage (GTDB taxonomy): Archaea > Thermoplasmatota > Thermoplasmata > Lutacidiplasmatales > UBA184 > Lutacidiplasma. The sequence goes on from JBEKJG010000004.1 coordinate 21,957, forward strand.
ACGGGGAACGTGAGCCCCACCCCGAAGCCGATCGGGATGAGCGGCGCGACGACCCCGCCCACCGGCAGGAAGCCATACGCAAGCTGCCACGTCGGCGTCGAGACTCCCACTCTCGTCAGGAACACCAGGCCGATGGTCGAGATCACCAGCCCCAGGATCACGATGGGGCGGTAGGCGAACCGGGTGAGGAGGTTCCCGCCCAACGCCGCGCCGAAGACGAGCGGGATCACGAGGAAGTAGAGGACGTCCCGGACGGTGTTCGAGGCGTCCCCCCCGCCCGCGAGCGTGATGTAGGTGACGAAAAGGGTCAGGAAGGTCGCGAGCGGGAACAGCACCATCCCGACAATGAAGGTGGTCCCACCGCAGGCGGCGACGATCCGGCGGGAGAACAGCCTCAGCGGGACCAGGGGGTCGGACGCGCGCGTCGTCTCCCACCAGACGAACACGCCGACGAGCACGACCGCAGCGGTCAGGAGGGTGATGACCCGCGGGTCCGTCCACGCCCACCCGCCCTCGGAGACCTCGATGAGGGCGAACATGAGCGACCCGACCCAGCCGACGAGCAGCCCGGCCCCCGGGATGTCGAACGAGCCCTTCCGCTCGGGGCGGATCGGCCCGAGCGCCGCGAGGAGGAGGACCAGGCCGGCGAGCCCGACGGGGATGTTCACGTAGAAGACCCAGCGCCAGGTGGTGACGTTGACGATCGCCGCACCGAGGAGCGGGCCGGCGACCGTCGCGATGCCGAAGACGCCGGAGAGCAGCCCGGTGACCCGGGCGCGGGTCTCGGGCGGGAAGATGACCGCGACGATCGAGAGACCGACGGGGAAGAAATCCCCGCTGCCGAACCCTTGGATGGCGCGGAAGAAGACGAGCTCGTTGAACGACTGGCTGATGCCCGAGAGGATCGATCCGCCAATGAAGATGAGGAGGCCGGCGATCAGGATCCGCTTCCGGTCGTAGAGGTCGGAGAGCTTGGCGAAGATCGGGATCGCGACGGTCGAGCTGATGAGGTAGGCGCTGACGACAAACGTCTCCCCACCGGACGGGGCCTGGAGGCTCGAGAGGATGTTCGGGAGCGCCGTGAGGACGACGAAGTTGTCCAGCGCTCCCATCAGCAGGCAGAGCAGGATGCCCAGGACTACGGCGGCGGCGAGGCCCGGCCGACGAAGGCCGGTCCGCGCCTCCCGGTGCGAATCGGTCTCCGGGAGGGCCTCCGCCGGTGGCGGGATGGAGGCCGGGTCGGGAGAGATCACGGGACGACCCCGGGGGCCGAGTCGAGAGCCGAACCCGACCCGACCACGGGGCACGATGGGCCGCAGGAGGCTCCGTTCGGACGCGCAGGCTGGCGCGGGCGACCGTGCTGGCGCCGCCGGGAGATTCTCCTCATCGCTTGGGGTTCGGCGCTGCCGCGGGGGGTATTAGGCTCGCGGCCGGACTTACCTCCGGGTTACGGACCCGTCGAAACCTCGCACGACGGCCGCACGGTCCCACCGAGGGGTCGGAGCTAGAACCGGGGCGGTCCGGGGGTTCCCATCGCTTCGACGCGGGCGCGAACGGAACTCGCGCCCACGAGGATCAGGATCGCCCCCACCACGTTCAGCAGCGGGAAGATGAGCAGGATGGCGCCGACCTTGAACAGGTCGTTCCCGTAGCGCGAGCCGAAACGCCAGATCCCCAACAGGCAGCCGATGTAGCCGATGAGTGCGATGATCCCGCCGACCAGGACCAGCACGATCCCGATGAGGGCTTGACCGATCCCGCCGCAGCTCGCCGGAAGCGTGGTGTTGTTGCTGCTCGCGATGCAGCCGGTGATCGACTGCGCTCCCTGCAGGAGTGGGACCAGGCCGAGCAGTACGATCACGAACCCGGCGATCAGCAGGAGGGCGAGCGTACTCGGGGTGGAGAAGCGCGGATCGACCGGAGCGAGGCGGTGGAAGGACCCCCTCAGGAGGAGCACCTGCACAATCGACAGGGCCCCCGACGCGACCGCGACCACGTAGAACAACGGATGGAACACGAAGGTGGAGCCGGAAGAGGTCGTATCGACGGTGTACAGCGCGGCCGTTCCGGCGAGGAGCACGAGGGTCACCGCGCCCGAGCAGAGCCAGATGATGGCGGCCCAGAGCAGGTAGGTGAGCGCCTCCCGGTCGGCGTCCCGAGTGGTGGGGGTGGGTTGCGGATAGCCGGGAGGAGGATACATGCCGGGGGAACCCGGCGGCGGAAACGGGCCCCCCGGGTATCCCGGGGCCGGCGGCCATCCTCCCCCCGGGGGAAGTGGGGGGGACGCGGGCGGCGGGGGGCCGGACATGACGTAGTATCCCGGTGGGGAGGGGGCCACCGGCGCGGGCCCGGGACGACCAGCCATCGGGGCCGCCAACGAGTTACCGCAGAACGGGCAGAAGCCCGCGCCGATGGGCGCAAGACCTCCGCACCGTGGACAGGCCGCCGTGGCCATCGATGGCGGACCGGTCCGGCGAGTATTAATTCCACCTTCCTTCGGCGGCCCGGCCGGCGGCCACCGATCACGGACGGGGGCGGTTCGGGTCGGGTTACCCGTAGGCGAGCAGGCTACCCGCGCCGGCGCGGACCCTTATGAGGCCGGCGTCCCTGAAAACCGCGAGGTACTCTCGTGAGCGAACCCCCCCGTTCCGTGGCTCAGCGTTTCCCCGGAGTTCCGACCGTCGAGGGCGCGGGCGTGCGACTTCGCCGGTCGTTCTCGAACCCCGAGGTCCCGCTGTTCGACCCGTTCCTCCTCCTCGATCGGTTCGGGTCGAACAACCCGGCCGACTACCTCGCCGGGTTCCCCTGGCACCCCCATCGGGGGATCGAGACGGTCACCTACATCCTGGACGGACGGGTCGCCCACGGCGACACCCTGGGCAACGAGGGCGTGATCGGCGCAGGAGACGTCCAGTGGATGAATTCGGGCAGCGGGATCATCCATCAGGAGATGCCCCAGCAGACCGATGCGGCGCTCTCCGGTTTCCAGCTCTGGGTCAACCTGCCCGCGAAGGAGAAGATGTCCGTCCCAGCCTATCGGGGACTGAGCGCGCCGGACTTCCCGACCGTCTCGACGGACGCGGGCAGTCGGGTCAAGGTCGTCGCGGGCACGTACGGGACCGTCGAGGGTCCGGTCCGGGGGATCCCGGTCGACCCGACCTACCTCGACGTGACGGTTCCGGCGCAGGGAGCGTTCGAGCTACCGACCCATCCGGGGTACACCGCGTTCGCCCATGCCATCGACGGCCGGGGCACGTTCGGGGGCACGGACTCGGAACCGGTGCCGTCGGGCGAGACCGTGCTCTTCGGTCCCGGAGGGACCGTGAGCGTCCGCGCGGGGGACGGAGGGTTCCGCTTCCTGCTCGTCACGGGCCGCCCGCTGCACGAGCCGGTCGCGTGGTACGGGCCGATCGTCATGAACACCCGGGCGGAGCTGGTCACGGCGATGGCGGAGCTCGACCGGGGTCAGTTCATCCACCACCGGCGGCCGATCGTCGAGGAGTAGCGAGTTCCCCGGCGAGCTGCCGGAACGCCCTCTCCAGCACGCGCACCGACCGGGCAAGCTCCCGCCCCGAGACCCACTCCCCGGCCGTATGGTCGAGGTGGGGATCGCCGGGTCCGTAGGCCGCGCCCGACGCATGCCAGGCGGGCGCGACGAGGTTGAGGTCGGAAGTACCCGACTTCCTCCAGAGCGTCGGGCGACCACGCTCGGCCCGGATCCCGGCCTCCAGCGCCCGGACGACCGGGTTCGTCCGGTCGACCTCGATCGGTTCGATCCGGATGAGGATCTGCAGAGTGGGTCGGCCCGGTTCTCGAGGGAGCGCCCGAAGCACCTCCGCGGTGGAACGACCCGGCGGGACGCGCAGGTCGAGTGTAAGGGTCGCCCACTCCTCGTCATCACCCCCCGTCTGGATCGAGACGACCTTGGCCGTCAACGAACGGAACGGAGAGACGCCCGGGACGAGCGAAGCTGAACTCCTCACGCCAGCGGCCCATTCGAGGGCCGTGTCCGCGACGGTGGGGCGCGGGGAGGAGTAGTGGGTCCGCCGACCGCGGAAGTGGGCCGCGATGCGCAGGTCGCCCTTGTAGCCGACCGTGATCCCGTCCCACCGGCTCGGTTCCCCGGCCACGACGGCGTCGATCCCTCGCTGCCGCGTCCGGTGACGCGCTCCGCGGCTGTCGGTCTCCTCGCCCACGGCCGCGACGACCTCGAGGGTGCCCGGGCCGCTGAAGCTCGCCCCAGCGACCAGCGCGGCGGCGAGCGGTCCCTTCGCGTCGACCGCCCCCCGCCCGTGGATGCGACCGGCCGAACGCCGCACCGGCCGCCGGCCAGGGACCGTGTCGATGTGGCCGAGGAAGACGACCCGCGGCCGTCCACCCCCCCGTCGGGCGACCCCGTTCCCGGCCGCGTCCACCCGGGCCGAGTAGCCGAGCGCTCGGGCCACGGCCACGAACTCCCGAACGGCCGCCGACTCTTGGCCGCTCGGGCTGTACCGTCGGAGCAGCCGGAGGAGGACGTCGGTCTCATCCACGGCCAAGGACCTCCTCGACCGCCTCGAGACCGGCCCGGAGGTCGTCCTCGTCGATCACGAGCGGGGGAAGCAGCCGGAGGACCGTGGAGCCGGCCGGGAGCGCGAGGAAGCCTCGTTCCTCGAGCGCGGCCAAGTAGGGTGTGACCCGCTCCCGCAGCTCGACCCCGATGAGCAGTCCCTGCCCCCGGACCTCGCGGACCTTCTCTGTCGGGAGGTGGCCGAGGCGCTCGCGCGCGGCATCGCCGAGCCGTTCGGCCCGCTCCGGAAGCCGTTCCCGGACCGTGACCTCGAGCGCCGCGACGCCGGCGGCGCAGGCGAGAGGGTTGCCTCCGAAGGTCGAGTGGTGGCTGCCCTGGAACCGGCGGCGTACCTCCTCGGTCGTGACCGTTGCGCCGATCGGGACACCACCGGCGAGCGATTTGGCGAGCGTGAGGAGGTCGGGGACCACGCCCCACCGCTCGAAGGCGAACATCCGGCCCGTCCGACCGACCCCCGTCTGCACCTCGTCGAACGCGAGGAGGGCCCCGGTGGCGGTCGCGCGGGCTCGGGCGGCGGCGAGAAACTCGGGGGTCGCGACGTGGACTCCCCCCTCGCCCTGGACCGGCTCGAGCAGGACGAGCGCGGTGGTCTCATCGACCGCCGCGTTCAGCGCGTCGACGTCATTGAAGGGTACGTGGACGAACCCCGGGACCAGCGGCTCGAACGGTTCCCGGAACTCCTTGCGCCAGGTCGCGCTGAGCGAGCCGAACGTGCGACCGTGGAACCCCCGCATCGCGGCGACGACCTTCGGGCGGCCGGTCGCCGACCGGGCGAACTTGATCGCCGCCTCGACGGCCTCGGTGCCCGAATTCGAGAGGAACACGCGGTGGAGGGACGGCGGCAGCAGCCCCGTGAGGCGGTCGACGAACTGGGTTCGGACCGGCACGTCGTACCCGGTGCCGAGGTAGATCAGTTCGGCCGCCTGCCGCTGGATGGCCCGTACGACCTCGGGGTGGGCGGCGCCGAGATTGCCGGCCCCGTGGGTGGCGCCGAGGTCGACGTACCGGCGCCCGGTCCGGTCCCAGAGGGAGGCGCCCGCTCCCCGCACGATGACCGGCTCGGCGCGGGACAGAGGGAAGAACGGCCCCCCGTCGCTCATCGGAACACCGTCCCGGACCCGGCCAAGGCCCGGGAGACCGGGTCCTTGCCCTGGGAGGAGGCGATGACGACGGAGCCGACGCCGCCGGCGAGCGCCTCCTGCGCGGCCATCACTTTCTTCTTCATCCGGCCGCCCGCACACGCGAGCACCGATGCGACCTCCGCGCGGGGTACGTGGGGGATGACGGAACTGGGGTCCTCGGGGTCCCGGCGCAGGCCGGTGACGTTCGTCAGCAGCACGAGGGATTCCGCTCCGAGCGCGACCGCGACCGCCGCCGCCACCCGGTCGGCGTCGACATTGAGCAGCTCCCCGTGGGCATCGGCGGCCGGCGGACCGACCACGGGCACGAGGCCGGCCCCGAGCAGCAGGCGGAGGACCGTGGGGTCGACGGAGTCGAGCGTGCCCGCTCGGTCGTCCTCTACGCGCAGCACCCGACCGTCAACGATCGCCCGGGCGCCCTGCTTGCGGTGGGCCCGCAGGAGGCCGCCGTCGAGGCCCGACAATCCGACCGCGGTCCGTCCTCGGGCGGCGAACCCGGCGACCAGGCGCGTCTGGACGGCGCCGGCCAGGGCGAGAACGACGACCTCGAGATGGGCCGGCGTGCTCTTGCGCGAGACGACACCGCTCGGCGATGTGTAGTACTCCGGGGGACGTCCGAGCGCCGCTCCCAGCCGGTCGACGTCGTCGGACCCCCCGTGGACGAGGACGAAGTCCGGGCGGGAGGCCAGCTCGTCCAGGACCGGGTCGAGGGCGTTCCCGGCGGCGCCGCCCACCTTCACCACGAGCGTCAGGGCGTCCTCTCTAGATCGGGTGGAGGCCGAGAAAATCGAGCCCGGTGGATTCGGGAAAACCGGCGCGCACGTTGAAGCACTGGACCGCGGCGCCCGCCGCCCCCTTCATGAGGTTGTCGAGCGCGGCGAGCGCGACCACCCGCTGGGCGTGCGGGTCGACCGCGAAGCCGACGTCGCAGAAGTTGGTCCCCGCAAGGATCTTCGGTTCGGGTTCCCGGAAGGCGCCCTCCGATTCGTGGACGATGCGAACGAACGGTTCGCTCCCGTAGGCCGACCGGTAGGCCCGCCAGAGCTCCTTCTCGTCGACCGGTCGGGTCGTGAAGGCGTGGACGGTGGCGAGGACGCCTCGGACCGCCTCGACCCCGTGGCAGGAGAGAGCCACCGCCACACCGGTCTCCTGCTCGATCTCCGCCGTGTGGCGGTGGCCGGCGGGGGCGTACGCCCGCATGACGCCCGAGCGCTCGGCGTGGAGCCCGGCCGGCCCGGAGTCTCGCCCGCTGGCGGAAGAACCGGACTTCGCATCGACGACGACCGGCGCCGGACCGACCATCCCTGCCCGGACCAACGGACGGAGGGCGAGGATGGAGGCCGTCGCGATACACCCGGGGACGGCGACGATCGCCGCCGTCCGAAGGGCCTCGCGATGCACCTCGGGCAGGCCGTAGACGGCCGTCGGGAGAAGGTCCGGTCGGGGGTGCGTCCGACCGTAGTACCGGGGGTACTGTTCGGGGTCGCGGAGCCGGAAGTCCGCGGAGAGGTCGAAGACGAGCCCCCCGGAGGCCACGATCTCGGGAAGGCGGTCCATCGACTCCCCGTGGGGGGTCGCCACGAAGGTGGCGTCCGCGGCGGCGAGGCTGGCATGGGGCGTGAAGAGGAGCGGGCTCACCTTGCGGAGGTTCGGGTGGGCACGGGAGAGCGGCTTGCCCGCCATCGAGTCCGATGTGACCTGGACGACCTCGGCTTCGGGGTGGCGCAGCAGGAGTCGGAGGAGCTCCCCGCCGACAAACCCCGACCCTCCGACGATGGCGACCTTCATCGGCGGCCCACCCGGACCGCGTACTCGACGATGCGGCCCGCGACGTCGGCCCCGGTGGCCGCGGTGAGGGCCTTGAACTCCGGGGTCGGGTTGACCTCGTGCACGACGAGCCCGCTCGGGGCCTCCATCAGGTCGACCGCGAGGACGCCGCCGCCGACCGCGTCCGCGGCCTTCAGCGAGAGGGCGCGGAGCTCGGAGGACACGTCGGCCGCTTCGGTGGTCGCGCCGCGGGCGGCGTTCGTGCGCCAGTCGGAGGAGCGGCGCCACATCGCGGCGACCACCTCGTCTCCGACGACGAACACCCGGAGGTCACGGTCGGGCTTGGGCACGTACTCCTGCACGTAGATGATGGAGTGGACGGGGGAGGTGAGCGCGGCCTTGTGCTCGAGGATCTGTTCGGCGTCCTCGAGATTGTCGACCTTGGCCATCAGTCGCCCCCATGAGCCCACCGCCGGTTTCAAGACCGCGGGGTAGCCGACCTCCTCGATCGCCTTCAGCGCGGCCTCGGGCGAGAGCGCGACCACCGTCCGCGGCGTCGGGATCCCCCGTTCCGCGAGGCGGAGCGAGGTGAGGATCTTGTCGCCCGCGAGCTCGGTGACCTCGGGCGTGTTGACGGTGGGGACGCCGTAGTGCGTGAAGAACCGGGTCGCGTAGAGCGACCGGGAGTGGCTCACCGAGCGGTTGACGACCACGTCCGGCAGGCCGGCCGGCCGCTCCAGCCCGAAGGTCGTCTGCCCGTCGTCGATCCGCTGGACGGCGATCCCGCGTGCATCCGCAGCGGCGAGGATCGCCTTCTCTTCGGGCCGGACGATGGTGTAGAAGACGCCGAGCGAGAACCCTTCACTCACCCCAGTCCTCGGCTTCCTTCGGAGCGGGTTGGACCGCGAACGGTTCGGTTCGCAGGACCTCGAGCTCCGTCCCGCAGTCGGTGCAGGGGAAGACCTCGCCCGGGATCTTGTCGTGATTCACTACGGCCGCTTCGCACTCAGGGCACTGTGTCATCTTCGTTCCTCGTTCAGTAGATCCTCGACGAGCCCGACCGTCCGGTCGAGCGAGGACAGAGAATCCTGGCGCGAAGCCAGGGTGGACCGGGCGTCCGCGAGCTGCTGCCGGAGCGCCTGGGGCCCAGGACCACCCGGGGTCGACCGCCGAGCGAGCGCCGAGCGGGCATCCAGGGTGGCGGCGAGATTCGGTTCGACCCCCGGTATCTCCGCGACCCGGTTCGGGTCTAGGCGACCGCCGGTGGAAAGGAAGTGGGCCGAGACGGCCTCGTGGGCTTCCCGGAACGGAACGCCGCGGCCGACCAGGTGCTCCGCCACGTCGGTCGCGTACAGCTCGGGGTCGCCCGCCGCCTCGGCGAGCCGGGCGCGGTCGAACACCATCCCCTCGACGACCGATCGCAACGCCCCGAGGCCCGCCGTTACGGTTGTGACCGCGTCCCAGACGGGAGGCTTGTCCTCCTGCAGGTCCCGGTCGTAGGCGAGTGGCAGTCCCTTCAAGGTGACCAGAAGGGCGACCAAGTCCCCGACGACCCGACCGGTCTGGCCCCGTACCAGCTCCGCGGCGTCCGGGTTCCGCTTCTGCGGCATGAGGCTGGAGCCGGAACCGAGACTCGAGGATCGGTCGAGGTATCCGAACTCCTTGGTCGCGAACAGCACGACCTCCTCCGCGAGTCCGCTGGCGTGGACGGCAAGGAGCGAGAGGTCGAATAGCAGCTCGGCGAACGGGTCCCGATCGCTGACCGCGTCGAGCGAATTGCGGAACGGGCCATCGAACCCGAGACGGGCGGCCACCTGGGCGGGGTCCGTGGGAAGAGTGGACCCGGCGAGCGCCCCCGCGCCCAGGGGCGAAAGGTTCGCCCGCCGTGCGGTGGCCAGGAGCCGGTCGATGTCGCGGTCGAACCTCCAGAAATGGGCGAGCAGGAGGTGGCCCACCGTGACCGGTTGGGCCCGCTGAAGATGGGTGTACCCCGGCATCGGGGTCTCGAGCTCGGACGAGGCACGTGCAAGGAGCGCTTCTTCCAGCTGAGCCAGCGACCGACCGAGCCCGTGGACCGTGGCCCGCAGGTATAGGCGCTCGTCCAGGGCGACCTGGTCGTTGCGGCTCCGGGCGGTGTGGAGCTTGCCTCCTACCGGACCTACCAGTTCGGTGAGACGGACCTCGACGTTCGTGTGGACGTCCTCGAGCTCGGGCCGCCACGGGAAGGAGCCTTCCCGGACCTCCCCCGCGATCTGGCGCAGACCCCAGACGAGGGTGGCCGACTCGGCGGGAGGCAGGATCCCGACCCGGCCCAGCATCTCCGCGTGCGCGATGCTGCCGGCGAGGTCGAACGGGGCGAGGGCGCGGTCGACCTCCAGGGAGCTCAGGAACCCGGCGAACGGAGTGCGAACGTAGGCGGGAACGGTAGGGCTCGGTGTCATCGTCGCGCTCCGAGGCGCTAGGCGCGGTACTTGGCGGCGCGCGGCGAGATCGGCTCGTTCTGGGCCCCGATGGCCGTCCAGGTTCGGGCGGGGAGTCCCCAGACGTAGATGAACCCCTCCGACATCTCCTGTCGGAAGCGGTCGCCCGTGGAGTAGGTGGCGAGGGCGTGTTGGTAGAGGGCGTGGGGAGAGCGCCGACCCGTGACGGTCGCGGACCCCTTGAACAGCTTGACGGCGACCTCGCCCGACACACGCTCCTGCGTCGAGCCCACGAATGCGTCCAGGGCCGAGCGAAGCGGCGCGAACCAGAGCCCGTCGTAGATCAGCTGGGCGTAGCGCTGCTCGACGGTCCGTTTGAAGTCGAGCACATCGCGGGGGAGGACGAGCGCCTCCAGTGCCTGGTGGGCGCGGATGAGCACGACCGCCGCGGGGCATTCGTACACTTCCCGGGACTTGATTCCGACCACGCGGGACTCCAGGTGGTCGATCCGTCCGACTCCGTGGGCACCCGCCGTGCGGTTGAGTTTCAGGATGAGCTCGTGGAGGGGGAGCGGCTCCCCGTCCAGGGCGACCGGTAGCCCCTCGTGGAACGTCAGTCGGACGTAGACCGGTGTGTCGGGCGCCGCCTGGGGCGATGTCGTCCAGCCGTAGGCCTCCTCGGGGGGTTCGACCGCCGGGTCCTCCAGGATCCCGCATTCGACCGAGCGGCCCCAGAGGTTCTCGTCGGTGCTGTACGGAGAGGCCTTGGTCGCCTCGACCGGGATCCCGTGCTGCTGCGCGTAGACGATCTCCTCCTCCCGCGTCATCTTCCACTCGCGTGTGGGGGCGATCACCTCCAGCTCGGGGGCGAGGCTGGTCGTCGCGAGCTCGAAGCGGACCTGGTCGTTGCCCTTTCCCGTGCAGCCGTGGGCGACATGGGTCGCTCCCTCGCGGCGGGCGATGGTCACCAGGTGGCGACCGATGAGCGGACGGGCCAGGGCGGTGCTGAGCGGGTAAACGCCCTCGTAGAGTGCGTTCGCGCGCAGCGCGGGCGCGAGGAACTCCTCGGCGAACTCGCGCCGTGCATCCGCCACGTAGGCGGCCACAGCACCGGAGGCGGTGGCCTTCGCCCGGACCCGAGCGAGGTCGACCGGCTGGCCAACGTCGACCGTCACCGCGACGACGTCGAACCCCTTCTTCTCCTTCAGCCAGGGAATCGCGATGGAGGTATCGAGACCCCCCGAGTACGCCAGTACAACCTTGGGGGGAACCATCACGCGTGCCTTTCTGGTCCCTCCAAGACGAACCTGATGATTTATACCATGTGACCGCGTAGCGACATCATCGGGCAGTACTGTCCAGAATCGAACAACTATGTCCGATGCTCCGGTTTCCGTCGCCCGTCGCGTGCGCGAGTACCTCGACGGCCAGCCGGTCCTCGCCGACGCCCTCCGCCGAGGCTACGCGAACTACTCGGCCGTCGCTCGCCGCATCTCGGACGAGCTGGGGCTCCGCCAGACCGAGGCGGTCGTCGCCGCATGCCGACGCTATCCCCGGGGCCGAGGCGAGGCCGCCCGGGCCGCCGGGATCCAGCGCGTCCTCCGGAAGAGCCGCATCGAGACCCGGACGAAGGTCGCGACGATCACCGTGAGCCAGGGCGCCGACATCCTCCAGCGCCTCGGGGACGTCGTGGAGGAGCTCCTGGACGAGAACTCGCTCTGTCGGCTGATCCAGGTCTCCCGGGGTACCGTCATCATCGTCGACGAGGATTCCGTCCCGCGCGTCACCCGGACCCTCCGCGACAGTCAGGTCATCCGGGTCCGCAAGAACCTGGTCGAGGTGGCGGTCGCGAGCCCGGAGAGCATCGAGGAGACCCCCGGGTTGCTGACGCTCCTCACCGGCGTACTGGCCGCGCAGGAGATCAACATCATCGAGGCGCTGAGCTGCTACACGGACACGATCTTCCTCCTCGAGCTGGACGACCTGAACGCCGCGATCTCGGTGCTCACCAAGACCCTCGAGTGACCGGGTCGGGACCCCGGTATGACGAATCAAAAAAGCGACATAACGGTTAAATTCCGGGGCCGCTCAGCCGGGTTGATGACCTCCCCCGGCCCCCAAACTAATCCGGCCGGGGACCTGCGGCTGCGTCCCGCCGAAATGCTCCAGATGGGCCTCCTCTACGGCGGTCTCCTCATCGTCACGGTCCTCGCGTTCCTCGCCGCGTTCGCCTACCTTCCGCACCACTTCTCGGGGGAGGTCGCCTCCGGCGGTCTCCTCTTCACGGGCCTCGCCATCACGGCCTACATCCTCGGACTCCGCCACGGCTTCGACGCCGACCATATCGCGGCGATCGACAACACGACCCGGAAGCTGCTCAACGACGGAAAGCGCCCCCTCACCGTCGGGACGTGGTTCTCCCTCGGCCACTCGACCATCGTCTGCGGGATGATCGTCGCCCTCGTCCTCGTCACCGAGTTCGTCCAGCGCCAGTACAACACCTTCGCCGCGGTCGGGGCAGTCCTCGGGACGCTGATCTCGGGCGCCTTCCTGTTCGTCATCGGCATCGTCAACGTGATCATCGTCCTCGAGGTCTACCGGATGTTCCGCGGGGTGCGGGACGGGGAGCTCGACCAGAAGGCGCTGGACGAGCAGATGAACAAGCGAGGATTCCTCAACCGGATCTTCGGTCGGTTCTTCCGGGTCGTCACCGAACCGTGGCAGATCTACCCGATCGGGGTGCTGTTCGGCCTCGGGTTCGACACCGCGACCGAGGTCCTCATCATCGGCCTCGCGGTCGTCGTGGCCACCTCCGGCGCGATCCCCCTCTGGGCCGTCCTGATCCTCCCGCTCCTGTTCACCTGCGGGATGGTGCTCTCGGACACGACCGACGGGTTCGCGATGCGCTACGCCTACGGCTGGGCGTTCAACCACCCGATCCGGAAGATCTTCTACAACCTGACCCTCACCATCATCTCGGTGATGGTCGCCTTCGTCATCGGGGCTGTGGAGCTCCTCCAGGTCCTGTCCAGCCAGTTCGGCTGGAGCGGGCCGTTCTGGGGGTTCCTCGACAATCTCGATTTCGAGTTCCTCGGGATCGTGATCGTCGTCCTCTTCCTGGCGAGCTGGGCGGTGGCGATGGTCGTCTACTACCTCAAGGGGTACGAGAAGGTCGGATTCGGTGCTTCCCAGCCGCCGGCGCGGGCCTGAGCGGAAGGGGACGTCCGTGGCGCGCAAGGTCGTTCGGACCGCCGTCTCGCTCGAACCGGAGCTCCTCGACCTGCTCGACCGCTGGGTGAAGGAGCGGAACAGTCCGAGCCGATCGGATGCGATCCGCGCCCTGATCCGCAAGGAGCTGGCCGACCGGACCCTCGCGGACCCAGACTCGGACGCCCTGGGCGTCGTCACCCTCCTGTACCGGCACGACGCGCCCAACGTCATGCGACGGCTGACCTCCGCCGAGCACCGGTGGGGCGAGCACGTCCGCTCGACGAGCCACGTCCACCTTGAGGGCGACGCCTGCGCGGAGGTCATCGTCCTCCTCGGCCGGCGCCGCGAGGTCGAGGCGGCGGCCCAGGACCTCGGCGGGGTGCGCGGCGTCCTGGACGGCGAATCGGTAGTCCTGACCCCCAGCATCGCCGGCGGCCGCACGGGACACCACCACCCCCACCGGTCCACCGACGCCCCCCACTGAGTCCACCTCCCGCGAAGTTCATCCGAGGGGCACGCATCGGGCCCGCCGTGCCGAAACCTCGGGGCCGCGCCGGGCCGGCCTCTGCGGTCGGCGCCCCCCACGGGCGGATCCACATCGCCGCGGTGGGGTTCGAGGTCGAGCGGGTGACCCAGCCGCTGGAGGAGGACCGCGCCGACCGGGTCTACCTGCTGACGCGGGCCGAGCACGACGCCGCCGCCCCGTTCGTGGAGGAGATCACTCGCCGGCTGCGGCGCGCGGCCTGGCCGGTCGAGGTGCGGGTCGTCCGCACCGACCTGTGGGACGTCTTCCACGCCCTCGCCTCGCTCCGGGCCATATTCGAGGCCGAGGGACGGACGGACCGGACGGCGCGGGACGTCGTTCCCCTCCGGGTCAACGTCTCCAGCGGGACGAAGATCACCGCGATCGCCGGAACCCTCGCCTGCATGCTCTGGAACGGGACGCCGTACTACGCCCAGGTCTCCCATGCGTGGTACTCCGACCGGACCCCGCGCGTGGGAGAGGTCCACGACGTGGTCACCCGGGTGGAGCCCGTGGGGGTCTACGAGCTCCGGGCCCCGGCGCGGGAGCTCATCGAGGTGCTCGAGGCCCTCGAGCGTCGGGGCGGGGCCTTGAGGAAGCGGGACCTGATCCGAGAACTCGGACTCGACCGGCCCGGTCCCGAGGGAGGAAAGAGCCCCTCCCCGCAATCCCAGCACGGTCGGCTGCGCCGGCGACTCGACCCGCTCGAGCGCCGCTGGGGGTTCGTGCGGACGGAGTCGGCCGGACCGCGGGCGCGGGTCCAGCTCACCGACCAGGGACGGCTCGCGCTCGCGCTGTTCGCGAGAATGGTCGCCGGGGCCGAGAGGACTTAACTGATTTAACGGATTTATCGTTACTATGGCTAAGTAGGACCCTGCCCCTCCCCTTACCGTGGACGACAGGGACGGACGGGACGGGACCGGTGGTTGGATCGGGTCCTGCCCGAAGTCGGGATACGGGGTGCCGAAGACGGCCGAAAGGCCGTGGCCGAACGGACCGACGCGTCGCCACGGACCCCCCCGGGCGGGGGCCAGAGCGGGTCCGTCCCGTCCCCCTCGGGGCCCTCGGGAGCCGCTCCCCACGCCGGGGCGGCCCCCGACGGGCCGCGAATCTTTTGCCGCTTCTTCCTCGCTCCGAACCCGATAAGCGGGTGTGCTCGCTGGGCCGGTGGTGAGCAACCACCGGTTCGCGTCCCTCCTTCGGCTCGCCGGTGAGGCGATCCGGGTCGAGGCGCAGTTCGGCACCCAGTCGCTCGAGGCGCTCGCGTGGGTGGCGTCGACTGTGGGGGCTTCCGTCTACGTCCCGGAGTCGCTCGTCCGCACGCCCACCGGTCTTCGGTTCGCCCTCGCCAACCCTCCGCTCCGCGTCGGGGCATTCTCGAGTCTCAGCCTCCGGGTCGACGGGGTGGTCGTACCCTCCGATCGCGTCCGGGTGCGGCTCGGCCCGGCCTGCCCCTGGAGGGAAACCGCCCTCCTGACGCCATCCGAGCCCCTGGAGCTGGCGGCCGGCACGCCGATCGAGTTCGACGCGGACTGGCCGCTCCGGGAGGGCGGGGGCGAGATCACCCTTCGCCTGGAGTTCCACAACGTGGCCATCCCACCGCTCGTCTGGCTGGAGGTCCGAGGGACTCCACGGGAGATGGAGTTCCCGTGAGCGAACCTAGGGTCGCGGGAGCGGCCGGCCGGAGGGCCCCCGTCCTGCTGACCAGCTCCGCATCCGCGGTCCTGGCCGATGGGAGGGGTGACCTCTGCTACGCCCGCGAGAGTCGGGGCGCGATCACCGAATGGGGCGGCGTCTACGCCCAGCTCGTCCGACTGACCGGGCCCTGGACCCTCGAGCTCGCGGACGGCTCCACGACGACCGACCTCCCCTCCTGCCGTCTCGACGATGCACCGTTCCCGGGCGGGTGGAGGAGCCACCACCGGTGGAACGGCCTCAGCATCGTCCAGGACGTCGTGGCGATCTCCCCGCCCGCGGGCGCCGTTCGCCGTCTCCAGATCCGCTCGACCTCGGAGCGTGCGGTCCCGATCACTCTCCGAAGCCGATTCTCTCCGTACCTGTTCCCGGTCCTTGTCGAGGGCATTCGCCCGCTCGAGTTCGAGGTCCGGACGGCGGCCGACGACATCTCCGTGCGTCACCATGGGTTCGGGCTCCGGGTGGCCACAACGGTTCCACCTTCCCGGCTGACCCTGGACGGGAGACCGTGGATCGGAGGCCAATATCGAGGGGCGCTCACGGAGTTAGCCTCCGAGCACGAAGTGACCGTGCCCGCGGCCGGATCGCTCGAGGTCCGCTGGCAGCTTGTCGGAGGTCTGGTCCGGGACCTGGACGCGGCCGTGGCCGACGCGGGGGGACGGGTGGGTTCCCCCGACGAGTGGGCTGCCCGCCGGGCGGACGACCTTCGACGGTGGACCGAGGGAACCCCCGAACTGGAGTTCCCGGACGCACCGGAGTTCGAACGGGCGTACCGTTCGGCACGGACCGCCCTTCGGCAGCTCTACACCGCCCCAGCCCCCGAGATGGTGGGCCTTGTGGCGGGCTACCCGTGGTACTCCGCGATCTGGTGCCGGGACCTGGCGGTCATGCTGCCGGCCCTGCTCTGGCTCGGCGATTTCGAGTGGGTGGCCCGCTCCCTCGACACCGTGTTCCGGTTCCAAAGCCACCAGAGCCTTCCGATGCTGGCGGGCGAGCCCGGGGAGCTCCCGATGCAGATCTCCCCGGGACCGATCTTCCTCTACGGGACGTCGGACAGCACCCTACGGTTCCCCGCGGTCGTGGAGCAGATGCACCGCCACACGGGCGACCTCTCCTCCGTCACCGAGTGGGCGGACGCCCTGCACCGGATCGTGGAGTGGGGAATGGGACGGAGCGACCCGGCGACCGGGCTCCTTCGCCACGGCGGGGAGGCCGAGCAGATCTCCGAAACGACCGCCGCCCTGACGCACGTCCGCTACGGGATCGATTCGCCGGATACGACAATCTGGGACTCGGCCGACCGGCGGGACCACGCCCTGGACGTCGAGGTCCTGTGGTGGGAAACCCTCCGCTCCGCGGGCCAACTGCACGGCCATGCCGCCGACCGGGAGCGCCAGGCGACGTGCGAGGGGCTCGCGACGCGGCTCGCCGCCACGATGCGGGATCGGTACCTTTGGCCGGAAGAACGGTACCTCTTCGATTCGCTCCGCGGGTCGAAGCCGGTCGCCCGGGTCCGTCCCAACGCCCTGCGGGCGGTGAGCGCGGGGCTCCTCGATCCGTCGGCCGCCCGGGCCGCGGTCGACCGGGCGACGGAGGAGGACCTGACGACCCCCTGGGGGGTCCGCAGCCTGTCCTCGCGGGACCCGGGGTACGACCCCCGCGCCTACCACGACGGCCAGGTTTGGACGATCGCGACGAGCTGGGCGGCGGACGCGGCGTTCTCCGTGGGAGCACGCGCCCGCGGGATCGAGTACCTTCGGACGATCGCCTCCCGTTTCGAGGCCGAGGACGGGTTCGCCAACGAGTGCTACCGGGGAGACCGCGCCGAACCGTACAACTCGTGCTTCCTGCTCGGGTTCAGTGTCGCGCCGTTCCTCTCGCTCCTGTTCGAACGGTTGTGGGGGATCCGGGCGGGTGGCATGGACGACACGGTGCGGGTCGTGCCGGCGTTCCCGGACGGATGGAAGAGCGCCCGGCTTCGGGGTCTCCGGCTCGCCCAGGGTACCCTCGACCTCGAATGGTCACCGGGAACCGTGACCGCACGATGGAACGGCCGTCGGACGCTCTCGATCGATACCGGGGGGTCCGTGCGCGAGGTCCTGCCGGGGACCACCGCCTCGCTCGACCTCCCGCCGTTCGCGGAACGCTGATAAGGGAAGGGAGCACGCGGGACCGATGGCGAGCGCGATCGAGGTCCGGGGCCTCGTCAAACGCTACGCGTCGATCTCCGCGGTCGACCACATCGAGTTCACGGTCGAGGCGGGGGCGGTCTACGCGTTCCTCGGCCCCAACGGCGCGGGGAAGACCACGACCACCGAGATCCTCGAGGGCCTGCGCCGTCGGACGGAGGGGGACGTCCGGGTCCTCGGCCTCGACCCCTGGACCGAGGGGATCCGGCTCCACCGGCGCATCGGGGTCATTCCCCAGGACTTCCGATTCTTCGAGAAGATCACGCCGACCGAGGCGATCGAGTACTACGGGAGCCTCTTCGGGACGCGACCGAACCCGACGGAGCTGCTCGGGAAGGTCGACCTGTTGGACAAAGCGCACAGCCGCTTCGACACGCTTTCGGGCGGCCAGAAGCAGAAGCTGGGCCTCGCCCTCGCGCTCTCCGACAACCCCGAGGTCTGTTTCCTGGACGAGCCGACGACCGGACTCGACCCCCAGGCCCGTCGGTCGATCTGGGAGGTGATCCGGGGCCTGAAGCGCGACGGCCGCACGGTGTTCCTCACGACCCACTACCTCGAGGAGGCGGAGATCCTCGCCGACCAGGTCGGGATCATCCACCACGGCAAGATCATCGCTTCCGGGACCCCGGGGGAGATCATCCGGGCCCACGGACGGGCCGAACGGCTGGTCTTTGAGGCCGGTCCGGCGCTGGCCGACTATCTGCAGCGGACGCTCGGGTGCCCGGCCGAGGTGCGGGAGGGCCGGGTGGAGGTCCCGCTCCGGTCCAACCGGGAGGCCGCCCAGATCCTGACGGCGGTCGACGCGAGCGGGATCCCGACGAACGGGTTCTTCACCGAGCGGGACACCCTCGAGGACGTCTTCGTGCGTCTGGTGGGGCCGATGGACGAGGGCGCGTTGAAAGCGGAGGCGACCGCATGAAGCCCGCCCGCATCTACGCCGACCTGAAGGTCGTCGTCCGGTCCTACCTCCGGAACCCGGTCGCCCTGTTCTTCTCCCTCATCTTCCCGATCATCCTCATCTCGCTGTTCGGGGCCATCTTCTCGGGCGGCAGCGGCGGCGCCGTCCCGATGGCGGTCGAAAACTTCGACCACAATTCCCCCGCGAGCGTCGAGTTCCTCTCCGCGCTCAACAACACGAGCCTCGTCCAGGTCCAGATGGTGAACTACCCCGTTTCCGACTTCTCGGCCCAGCTGGGCGACAACGGATACTCGGTCGGCCTCATCATCCCCGCCGGGTTCCAGGGAGGCCTGGTCAACCGTACGCCCGTCAACCTGACCCTCTTCACGAACCCGGAAAGTGCCGCGGCCGCCGGGCAGGCGGAGGGCGCGGTGACCGGGGTGGCGAACTACTTCAACCTCCGGGCGGTCTGCGGCGGGGGCAGCTGCGCGCCGGTCGTCCAGGTCCCGGCCCCGAAGAACATCGGCAGCCAGGTCTACACGTACATCGACTACCTGATCCCGGGCCTGATCGGGTTCTCGATCCTGACGAGCCCGATGTTCTCGATGGTCGACATCGCCTCGTCGTACCGGAAGGAGGGGATCTTCCGGGCGCTCTCGCTTACGCCCCTCACGAAGGCCGAGTGGCTCCTCTCGCGGATCATCTGGTACGTCCTCTTGACGTTCGTGACCGCCAGCATCATGATCGGGGCCGGCGTGGGGCTGTTCGGCGCCCACGTCGAGATCACGGCCGGCCTCTTCGCCTTCCTCGTGATGGGCCCGTTCCTGTTCGTCTCGCTGGGCATGCTCGCGGGGACCGTCGCGAAGACCCCGGAGAGCGCGGCGCTCATCGGGAACATCATCACTTTCCCGATGATGTTCCTGTCCGGGACGTTCTTCGCCGTCTCCGAGTTCCCGGCCTGGCTTCAGCCGGTCGCCAAGGTCCTGCCCCTCTACTACGTGATCGACGGGATGGACCAGGTGATGCTGTTCGCCAACACCGCGCGGGCGCTGTTCGACGTGGCGGTCATCACGGTCCTCGCGGCGATCATCTTCGCCCTGGCCGTCCGCTTCTTCCAGTGGAGGGACGTGGAGTGACCGGTCCCCCCCACCCCCCGCCGGAGGGCCGGGCGTTCCGCGGGCTGATGGCCCGGTGGGCGACGGGCGTGGCCGTCGTGACGGCCCACGACGGTTCGCTGGACGCCGGCCTGACCGTCAACGCCCTCCTCTCCGTCTCCCTCGCGCCCCCGTCCCTCCTGATCAGCCTCACGCAGGACGCCGACACCACGCCGATCGTCCAGCGGAGCGGCGCGTTCGCGGTCAACTTCCTCGCCTCCGACCAGCGGGCCCTCAGCGAGCGGTTCGCCCAGACGCTTCCCTCGGGCGAGAAGTTCCGAGGCCTCCCCGTGCACCGGGGGACCACCGGCGCGGCGCTGCTCGACGGGACGCTCGGGGCGGCGGAGTGCCGCGTCGCCCGGTGGATGCCCCAGTACGACCACGTGCTCATCGTGGGCGAGGTGGTCCGCCAGGAGCTCGGGCGGGACGGGGCTCCGCTCCTGTTCTTCCGGTCCGGTTACGCCGAACCCGACCCCTCCGGTCAGGTCCGGCTCGTTCCGCCCAGGGGGTAGGGGCCGTCGCCCTCGCCCGCCCGACCCGGGGCGTGTTACGCCGCCCGGACGGAGTATCACTGACGTAAATTCGCCCAGGGTTCATAAGGGCCGGACCGCCTCCGGATCACCATGGGCGCCCTTCCGCTCCGCAGTCCGAATTCCCGAATCCCGTCCGCCGAACCCTCCCGCTCCCGTGCGCTCCGTCCGACCCATCGGACGCTCGTGACGGGCGCGGTGATCGGGGTGGTCCTCTTCCTCCTCCTCGCATCCCTCGGCGCGCTGGGTGGTTCGTTCGCCGCCCCCTCCCATGCCGGCACGGCAGCTTCGTCCCGAGTGGCGTCGGCACCGGGCGGGGTCGTCGGCTCCCCGGCCGCGATCCCCCAGCACCGGCTCGCCACCGTATCGCTCCAGCCCGGCCCGGCCGGGTCCCTGCCGACCACTCCCTCGTGGCTCGCGTACGATCACGGCGACCAGTCGTTCTACGTGGCCGTGGCCCCCTCCAGCGTCGACGTGGTGAATGGAGCGTTCAATTGGTCCCCCGTCGTGAACCTCACCGTCCCGGTCGGCAGCGACCCGTTCGGGGTCGCCTACGACAATGCGTCGGGGAACGTCTTCGTTACCAATTCCGGCTCCAACAACGTCAGCGTCCTCAACGGCTACCTTTCCTACCCGATCTGGAACACGCCGGTCGGCTCCGCCCCCACCGGGATCGCCTACGACCCGGTGAACCACTACGTCTACGTCGCCAACAACGGCAGCGCCAACGTCTCGGTGATCGGTACGAACCTCACGGTCATCGACACGATCGCCGTCGGCACGAACCCGATCGGGGTCGCCGTCGATCCGGTCACCGGCAACGTCTTCGTGGCGAACTACGGGTCGAACAACGTCACGGTGATCTCGGGGAGCACCAACTCCGTCATCGCCAACGTCTCCGTCGACACCGGCCCCTACGGGGTCGCCGTCGACAACGCGACCGGCAACGTCTACGTCACCGACCAGGGCACGAGCAACGTGAGCGTGATCTCGGGGAGCTCGTTCGGGGTCATCGCCAACATCTCGGTGGGATCCTTCGGGGTCGCTTGGCAGATCGACCTCCAGGGGATCGCCTACGACCCCGGCGACGGATACCTCTGGGTCGGCGGGGGCCACAACCCGCTCGTCGTGATCAATCCGGCCAACGAGTCGATCCTCACCGTTCTCACGTTCGACCCCTCCGGCGTGGCCTACGACCCCGACACCGGGGACGTCTGCGTCACCAACACCGCCAACACGACGTTCGAGTGCGCCCAGTTCCTGGGCGGGTCGCCGTCACCGGACCGCGCGTTCACCTTCCAGGAGAGCGGGCTCCCCCTGAACCAGAACCAGGACTGGAGTGTAACGCTCGGCGACAACAACGCGTCCGGGTTCAACATGGTTCCCGGGACGATCCAGATCCTCGAATTGCCGAACGCTACTGTGCCGTACCAGTTCAGCGTATCGTCCGTCGGCTCGTACTTCCCCTCGCCCGCCTCGGGCAACGTCACCCTCGGCCCGAACGGAACGACCGTCAACATCACCTATTCCACGGGGGGGACGCTGTATCCGGTGCTCTTCGTGGAGAACGGCCTGCCGTACGGGACCGCGTGGACCGTGACCCTGGGAGGGGTCACCAAGACCTCCACCATCGGAAACGGGAGCCTCGAGTTCGAGGTCCCGAACGGGACCTATGTCTACTTCCTCGGCGGCGGGAGGCCCGGGTACGCTCCTCCCGCGGATTGGGGTTGGGCCGTGGTCAACGGGGACGCTCCTCGCATCGTGCTCGCGTACTCCGGTCCCGCGTGGTATTTTGTCACGTTCAACGCCCAGGGCCTGCCGAACGGGACCAACTGGTCCGTGGGGGTCAACGGTTCGTGGCAGTACGCCCAGGCGCCGACCGACACCCTGGAGTTCGGCGAACCGAACGGGAGCTACGGCTTCACGACCAACGGCAACGGAACCTATGCCGCCACGACGCCCTTCGGCTCTCTCCAGATTGCCGGGGGGGACCTGATCATCAACCTCAGCTTCGTCCGGGTGACGACCTACTCGGTCGTGGTCACCGAGTCCGGGCTTCCGGCGAACTCCACCTGGGCCGTGAACGTGAGCGGTCGGTGGGACGGTACGACGTCCACGTCCCTCACCGTCTGGGAGCCGAACGGGACCTACTGGTACGTCGTTCTCTCCCCCCCCGGGCCACCGTACTACTCCCCGAACCCGAACAACGGCTCGTTCACGGTGGTGGGGGCGAGCGTCGCGGTCAACATCACATTCGTCCCGCAGGGGCAGGTGTACCCGGTCACGTTTGACGAAGCCGGACTTCCGTCCGGGACGCCCTGGTCCGTGGGATTCGATGGTGCGACCGGTTCGAGCTCGAACTCGTCCGTGCAGACGTTCGCCCCGAACGGGACGTACCCCTTCCAGGTGGGGAACGTCAGCGGCTACTCGGCCAGCCCCGGCTCCGGCTGGCTGAACATCAGCGGCGCCCCGGTGGCTGTGTCGATCACGTTCTCGTCCACCGGACTCTACCCGGTCTACCTCGTCGAGTCGGGATTGCCGAACGGGTCGGCGTGGAGCGCGGCGCTCAACGGCACATCGCTCTCGTCCACGACCGACACGATCCTCTTCTCGGAGTCGAACGGGAGCTACAGCCTCTCCGTCCCGTCGGTCGCGAACTACACGGTGAACTACACGAATCCCGTGGTCGTCCAGGGCGGGTCCCTCACGGTCGCGGTCGTGTTCTCGAACACGACCTACCCCGTGACGTTCGAGGAGTCGGGTCTCGCCACGGGCGCCCTCTGGACCGTCACGGCGGTCAACCGGGCGACCGGGGACTCTACCGTGGGCGACTCGACCACGAACGTGGTCACCCTGCACTTGGCCAACGGACAGTATGACCTGACGGCCTCCGGACCGGTCGGGTACCGGATCTCGCTCCCGGCCTCGGTCACGGTGAACGGGGCGAGCCCGAGCACGGTCACGGTCTCGTTCACCGGCCCGTCCACGGGCGGCTCGGGCGCGTCCCCCCTGACCCTCCCGCTCGTGGTCGAGGTCGCGGTCATCACGGCGGTCCTCGCCTCACTGGCAGGGGCCTGGGGCTACTCCACCTACCGGTACTCCCAGCGGAGGGCCGAAGGCGAGCAGTGGGTCAAGGAGCTCCGTAGCGAGGGGCAGAAGTCGGACGATGAGCGGACCCGGTAGGCCCGGGTCCGACCCATGCCCGTTCGGTCCTCCCGACCCGCCCCGACCCGGGCCGACCCGGGCGGACGCCTCTTCCGTCCGCGCGGCCTCCCCCGTCGCAGGTCGTCATGAACGTGGACCTCGTGGGGGCGATTGCGGCCGCGGTGGGCGGACTGGCGGTTGGGTGGGCCGCCCACTATCTCTGGGCCCGGGGACATGTCCCCCCGCAGCCGCCCTCCCCTCCACCGCCCGCCGCGCCCGCCTCGGTCGTCCGACCTGTCGTACCGTCCACCGTCCCCTCTCCGATGGCGGTCGCCGCGGTCCGGGTCCCCGCCATCCGCCGCCCGGAGCCGTTCCCCAACTCCCCTCCGTCGGCGGGAGCTTCGCAATCCAAGACCCCGGCCGCTACCGAGGGACTCGGGCTCGCCCGGCGGGTCATTCTCCACCTCTCGCTCCAAGGGCCGCTCGCGCACGATGAAGTGGCACGGATCGGGTTCACGCAACAGGGAATGGCCTCCACGCTGGTCGTCCGCCAGGGGAGCCTGGTCCGAGTGCTCCAGCGGCTCGAGGCGGCCGACGTCCTCACCGTCGACCGGCGGCACGTCTCCGGCGCCGACCGCCGATTGAAGGTCTACCGCCTGACCTCCCTCGGGGAGTCGGTGGCGCGAGACCTGCGCCACCCTCGGTCCGCCACCGCGCGGGTACCTCCGCCACCCCGGGCGCCCGAGCCGCCCCCGTCGGCCACTGCCGGCGACTGGGTGGTGGGGCCCACACCCAGTGGGACGCGCCGCCCCTGACCTCGGGTACGCTCCGGTCCGTCTTGCGGCGGGGTCTCGATAGCCCCAGGGGAGGGCATGAGTTGCGGCTTTAACCCCACGCGAACCTCCTTTCCCCGATGGGGGGCGGCGAGCGCCGGACGCGCGTGGCGATCATCGGCAGCGGGCCGGCCGGCCTGACGGCCGCCCTGTACGCCGCCCGGGGCCAGCTGAAACCCCTCGTACTGACGGGCGTCCCCGCCGGTGGCCAGCTCCTGATCACGACCGACGTCGAGAACTACCCCGGTTTCCCCGACGGGGTCCAGGGCCCGGAGCTCGTGGACCTGATGCGACGCCAGGCGGGGAAATTCGGCGCGGAGTACATCGACGACAACGTTACGCGCGTGGATTTCACCCAGCGCCCGTTCCGGCTCGAGACGGGAACGAACGGGACCGTCCTCGCCGACTCGGTCATCATCGCCACCGGTGCGAATGCGCGCTGGCTCGGTTTGGCCTCGGAGGAACGCCTCCGCAACCACGGGGTCTCCGCGTGCGCGACATGTGACGGGTTCTTCTTCAAGGGAAAGGACCTGGTCGTGGTCGGCGGCGGCGACACCGCCATGGAAGAGGCCCTCTTCCTCACGAACTTCGCGACCCACGTCACGATCGTGCACCGCCGGGACACCCTCCGGGCGAGCCAGGTCATGCAGCACCGCGCACGACACCACCCCAAGATCTCCTTCGAGCTCGAATCGGCCGTGGAGGAGGTCCTGGGCGCGGAGAAGGTAGAGGGGGTTCGAGTGAAGCACCTCCCGTCGGGCCGGACGAAGGTCTTGCCGGTGGGCGGGCTGTTCGTCGCGATCGGCCACGAGCCCGCGACCGCGGTGTTCCGGGGGGTACTCGAGCTGACCTCCGAAGGGTACCTCAAGGTCCACGACCACACCCGCACGAGCGTCACCGGGGTCTTCGCCGCGGGGGACGCGGAAGACCACCGGTACCGCCAGGCCGTGACGGCCGCGGGGGCGGGTTGCATGGCCGCGATCGACGCCGAGCGGTGGCTGCAGGACCAGTAGTCGCCGTCGGGCCGGACCCCGTCCGTTCGTGGGGGATGCGCGGCGCAGTCCGGTCCCGGGATACCCTTTAATAATTCCCGGAGCGGTCGGAGCCGAGGAAGGCGCCTTGCCGAGCAAGAAGAGCCTCCATATCGAGTCGTCCGGCCAGCTGTGCATCTACTGCGGGGCCTGCGTCGGGATCTGCCCGCTGAACTGCATCTACCTCGACGAGACGCGGATCACGTTCGACGAGAAGGTCTGCACGCGGTGCGAGATCTGCGTGAAGGCCTGCCCGGTCGGGGCGATCGAGATCGACTGAGCCCCGGGGGAGGGAATCGAAGGCATGGCACCGGACCTCACGACGGACGTCCTCGTCATCGGGGCGGGACCCGCCGGCAGCATGACCGCCAAGTGGGCGGCCAAGCACGGCGCGAAGGTCCTGATGATCGAAAAACGGCAGGAGATCGGCAGCCCCGTCCGCTGCGGCGAGGGGATGAGCAAGGACTGGCTGCACGACGTAGGGATCAAGCCCGGGCGCTGGGTCAACCTCGAAGTCGAGGGGGCCCGCATCTACTCGCCGAGCGAGAAGGTCTTCGAGATCAACGAGAAGCACGCCGGCAACGAGGTCGGCTACGTCGTCGAACGGGACGAGTTCGACAAGCAGCTCGCGATCGACGCCGCCAACGAGGGGGTCGAGGTGCGCCTCAAGACCTCGGCCACCGCGATCCTGAAGGAGAACGGCCAGGTCGTCGGCGCGAAGGTCAAGCAGTTCGGCACGACCTTCGACGTGCGCGCGAAGGTGACCATCGGGGCGGACGGGTTCGAGAGCCAGGTCGGCCGGTGGGCCGGGATCTCGACCAACCTCGCGCTCCGCGACATGGACACGTGCCTCCAGTACCGCATGACGAACGTCGACTGCGACGTCCGCTACTGCGATTTCTACCTCGGCAAGGTCGCTCCCGGCGGATACGTCTGGATCTTCCCGAAGGCGGAGGGCCTCGCGAACGTCGGGATCGGCGTGCAGGTCAGCCAGATCAAGTCGATGGCCGAGGCCCGCTCCTACCTCGATGCCTGGATCGCGAACCACCCCGCCTACGCGAAGGGCAAGAAGATCGACATGGTCGGCGGCGGCGTCTCCATCTCGCCGCCCCTCAAGCAGACGGTCCTCCCCGGGTTCATGCTCGTCGGCGACGCGGCGCGGATGATCGACCCGCTCACGGGCGGGGGCATCGCGAACGGGTGCATCGCCGGCAAGATCTGCGGGACGGTCGCCGCGGAGGCGGTCCACTCGGGCGACGCCTCCCTGAAGGTCCTCGACAAGTACGAGAAGGGCTGGCGCGTGCGGCTCGAGGAGAAGCTCTACCGCAACTGGCTCGCGAAGGAGAAGCTCACCACCCTCTCGGACGAGACGTTCGACAAGATCGTGGACGCGCTGCTCGGGGTCAAGCTCGAGAAGCTGAACGTCCACAACATCCTGAAGGCGGTCCACGAGAAGTACCCGGAAGTCACGAAGGAGTTCGAGGCGTTCCTCTAACGCCTCCCAACCGTTCGATGCCCGGCGCACCCAACCGTCCCCCTCCGAAGGACCCCGAGGTCCCGGTCGCCCCGACCGTCCCGGAGACGCCCGAGCGTCAGGTGCTCCGCCGACTGGCCCCGTGCCGGATCGCGCTCCGGCTCGACCAGTGGAAGAACGCCCCGAGCCCGGACCTGGTCGCCCCGTACGACCGGGCCGAGACCGCGTATGCCGCGGGCGACTACGCGGGCGCGCTCCAGGCCCTCGACCAACTCTCCGTCCGTTTCCACGAGCCCCGCTGGCCGACCCTCCCCGAGCCGTTCCGCCGGCTCCGCGTCCCGATCCCGCCGCCGATGCCGCCCCACTGGGACCCGGAACACGGCATGGCCGTCCCCGAGAAGGAGGCACGCCGGGCCCGTCGGAGCGCGGAGGACCAGCTCGCCCTGGCCCGGGCCACGGTCGCCTGGGCCGGGACCCACGGCACCGACCTCTCGGCCCTAGCCCCGGGGGTCGAACGGTCCGCCGCGATCCTCGAATCGGAAGGGGTCGTGGCCGGGTTCTACGACGGGATCGACGCGGTCTGGCTGGCCGTTCGTGAGCACGTCGCGAAACCGGCCGCTCCCGCCGCGGCCCGCGCGCCCCCGGCCCCCGCCTCCGAAGAGGTCGGCGAGGCGTAGGCCGGCCGGGACGGACCACGTCGCCGGAAGGACCGCACCGCCGCACGCGGCGGGGCGAGGGCGAGGTCACCCAGTGGCCCCGTGGCCTGGTCGATTACACTCCCAAGGGATCTCCCGACGACACCCCGTCGCCCGAAGAGGACCGGACCGGCAACCGGATCCGTCTCGCCTCGCGACTGCTCTCGCTGCTCCGCTCCCAGGGCCACGACGTCTCCCGCGAACTGCGGGACCTGACGGCCGCCGAACGCGCGTACGCGGCGGGCCGTCCGGACGAGGCGACCCGGAGGGTCGAACAGCTCCTCGGCGAGCTCGCTCGCCGGACCGACCCCGGTCCGAAGGACCGGTCTCCCACACCTTAAGGCGGCGAGCGCCTCCGGAAGGCCGATGCCCCCACCGCGTTTCGGCACGTTCTCGATCGTCGCCTGCGACCCCAGCGACGGCACCTGCGGGGTCGCGGTCCAGTCGAAGTTCATCTCCGTGGGCGCCGTCGTCCCCTGGGCCGAATCCGGGGTCGGCGCCGTCGCCACCCAGGCCGCCTCGAACCCCGCGTGGGGCCCCGAGGGCCTCGCCCTGCTGAAGCAGGGCCTGAACGCGGACGAGGTCGTGCGCCGGCTCGTCGAGGCCGACCCCGGCCGGGACGAGCGCCAGCTCGGGGTCGTGGACGCGCGCGGCCGGGCGGCGGCGTTCACCGGCCCGAAGTGCATGAACTGGGCCGGCCAGTCCGTCGGCGACGGCTACGCCTGCCAGGGGAACATCCTGTTCGGGCCGGCGGTCGTCCGGGCGATGGCCCGGGCCTACGAGACGACCGGGGGCGATATCGCCGACCGGCTGCTGGCGGCACTGTTCGCCGGACAGCGCGAGGGCGGGGACCGTCGGGGACAGCAGTCCGCCGCGCTCCTCGTCAGCAAGAAGGGCGCGGGCTACGGCGAGAGCAACCGGTGGATCGACGTCCGGGTCGACGACCACCCCTCCCCGATCGAGGAGCTGCGCCGCGTCTTCCGGCTCTACGACCTCACGCTCCTGAACCGGGAGGACCCGAAATCGCTCGTCCCCATCGCGGGAGACGTGGCGCTCGGACTGCAGCACGACCTCTCCGTGCTCGGCTACTACACCGGCCGCCTCAACGGCCGGTGGGACGCGGCGAGCAAGACCGCCTTCGTCCGGTTCGTGGGCGAGCACAACTTCGAGAACAAGCAGACGCAGGAGGACGCGATCTGGCCGACGGTCCTCGCGTACCTGAAGGAGCGGTCGGACGCCGAGGTCGCCCGGCGCACCACGACCGCCCCGATCGTCCCCGACGCGCTCAGTCGCGGGCCGGGAGCCCAGCCGAAGGGGGGAGCACCATCGGCGAACCGGTCGAAGAGATCCCCGGCGTCGAAGTAACGGTCGTCGCGCGACGCGCGTGCGCCGACGCGGCGAGCGCCGAGCGTCTCCGGCGCGCGATCGTCGCCGACTGCCCGGAGTTCGTGCAGCTCGAGGTCGACGGGGCGGAGCTGGTCGTCCGCACGAAGGCCCCGTCGGCGCGCAGCGCGCGGGCGACGCTGGAGGACCTGCTCGCCTGCGTGCAGGTGGCAGAGCGGGCCGGCCGTCCGCCAGAGAGCCCTAAGTAGCGCGGCCGGGTCGGTCGGCCGATGGAGCCGCCGCCCCCGGTGGACGCGCCGGTCGCGCCCCCGCCCTCCCGGGCGTCGACCGCACGGTACTTCGTCGGGGTCGCGATCACGGTCTTCGCGGTTCTCAGCCAGTACTTCCTTCCCCAGGCGGTCCCCGCGCTCCGACCGATCTACGGTACCCTGGTCGGCGACCTCGCCGTGGTCTACGGGATCCCCGTCCTCGCCTTTCTCCTCCTGGTCGGCCTCGGCCCGCTCCGGCACTGGGCGGACCGGATGGGGCTCGCCACCGTCGAAGGGCTCCGCTGGTACGGCCTCCTCTCGCTCCTGGGGCTCGCCATCGTGCTCGTCCTCGCGGTGGTCTACACCGCGCTCGACCCGGGGGCGCTCCAGCTCCTCAACCGCCCGAACCCCGCCCTCCAGCAGGCGGTCGGGAACCCGTGGCTCTACGTCGCCCTCTCCTTCGTCGTCGGCGCCTTCGAGGAGACGATCTTCCGCGGCTGGATCTTCGGGTTCTGGCGCGACCACCCGGGGTCCTGGATCGTCCCGGCGGTCTGGACGAGCGTGCTGTTCGCGGGCGTCCACCTCTACTACGCCACGACCTACGGACTCGCGGCGCCGCTGATCTTCCCCTCGCTCTTCCTGCTCGGGTTCGCCTTCGCGGCGACCTACCGGGCGTCCGGAGGGAACCTGGTCGTCGTGGCGCTGCTGCACGGGGCGAACGACGCGACCGCGTTCCTGACCCTGGTGAATCCCGCCCTCGGAGACGGGCTCCACTACCTCGTGATCCTCGTGGGTGCCGCGATCGGCCTGTACCTCTATCTCCGGCCCACCACGCCCACGCCGCCGACGGTCCTCCCGGCCTGAACGACCCCGGGAGGGGCGGAGCCGGTGACCTACGGAGTAGGGGAGCGGATCAGTTCCACCCAGATCCCGTCCGGCCCTTCGTAGAAGGCCGCCTCGAGCGTCCCGCCTTCCCGTTCCTCGAAGAGGCGTTTCGCGCCCGCTGCCCGCAGCCGTCGGGCGGCCGCGGCGACGTTCGAGACCCGCAACCCGAGGTGGTCGAGCCCCTCGCCGGGAGTGTACGGGGTGGCGTACTTCGAACCGGTGGGGTACCAGTTGAGCTCGATCTGCTGGTGCGAGACCGGGTCCTGGAGGAGCACCCAGATGCCGCCGTGGGACATCGTCCCCCGGCGCATCTCTCCGAGGCCGAGCCCTTGGGTGAAGAAGCGGAGGGCCTTCGTGAGATTGGTCACCCGGATCCCGACGTAGTCGACGTACATGGGGGACCGAACGCCCGGAAGGCTCGATAATGCTTAGGGAGCAGGTTCGCCCGCTAGCATCTTGTAACGGGTCTGTGTGGCCCCGCCGATGAACCCACCGGAGGATGTGCTGCGAGGCATCATCGCCCGCGCCCGGACGATCGCGATCGTCGGGCTGTCCGACAAGCCGACCCGGGACTCGAACGAGGCCGGCCGCTACCTCCAGGGACAGGGCTATCGCATCGTACCGGTGAACCCGCTCGTGACCGAGGTGCTCGGCGAGCGCTCCTACCCCAGCGTCGCGGCGATCCCGGCGGGCGTTCCGGTGGACGTCGTGGACATCTACCGACGTCCGGAGGAGGTCCCCGCGATCATGGACGACTCCATCGGGCGGAAGGTCCCCGTCGTCTGGATGCAGCTCGGCATTTCGAACCCCGAAGCGGCCGACCGGGGCCGCGCGGCCGGCCTGACGGTGGTCGAGGACCTCTGCCTCATGAGCCAACACCGCCGGATGGGGATCGGGCCCGTGGGGAACCGCACGTGACCGACCCGTCGGCGGTCCCTCCACCGCCCTCCTCTCCGCCCGTTCCCGCGCCCGCAAACCCTCCCGCCTCCGCCGCTCCCCCGCCCCCCAAACCCGCGGTGTCCACCCCCTCGAGTACCGCGGCCAAGCCCGCCGCGGCCACTCCTCCCGTTCGGCCGCCTCGTTCCGGCGCGCTCGACGACCGCGGGGTCCGACGCCGGGAGGCGGTCCACGCGCTCCGGTGGACGGTCGACGGGAGCGTCAAGGTCACCGGCGAGGTCGACGTCGGGAGCGCCGCGATCACGGGGACGCTCGCGGTCGGCGGCGCGATCCTTGCCGACTCGCTCATAAGCCGAGGCACGCTCGATGCCGGCGGGACGGTCTCCGTGGGGGGAACTCTGTCCACCGACGGGAGGTTCCATGCGGTCGGACCCGTGACG
Organism: Thermoplasmata archaeon; assembly: GCA_050011355.1. Taxonomy (GTDB): domain Archaea; phylum Thermoplasmatota; class Thermoplasmata; order Lutacidiplasmatales; family UBA184; genus Lutacidiplasma. Next base: position 53,043 of record JBEKJG010000004.1, read on the forward strand.
GCCCAGAGCGGGTCGTTCTTCGGGGTGACGCGCATCGGCCGGGCGGTCACGGTCGACCGGTCGCTGACGGTCCATGGGCAGTTCGCCGCACCGTCCGTTCGCGTCAACGAGTTCCGGGGAGACGGCGCGGTCGAGATCCCCGGAGACACGGAGGCCGTCACGGTGGACGTGCGGATCCGCCGCGACAGCCGGTTCGGCACGATCCGTGCCCACACCGTGCGGCTGATCCGCGTTCCGCCCAACCCGATCGAATGGGTCTTCGGGCGTTCGCCGCCGACGCCGGTGGCCCGGATCGAGGCGGACAAGGTCGAGCTCGAAGGGGTCGACGTCGCGTTCGTGCGGTCCCCGGAGGTCATCCTCGGGCGGGACGCGCACGTGACCGAGGTCGAGGGCACCGTCGTCCGGCGCCATTCCACGGCACGGGTCGGGCCGCGTTCGAAGAGCCCGGCGCCGTACGGCCTCTCGCGCTAGCCGCTCCGGCCGGCCTGCTTTTATCCCCCGGAGACGCGTCCGAGCGTTCCATGTCGCCCGAGGAGACCGGCTCGGGCGCCCCTCCCGCGCGGTCGATCCAGGAGCGGGTGCTCGACTACTGGACCCGGACCGGAGTCGTGGCCCGGGCATTGGAGGTCCCGGCCTCAGGTCCGCTGTTCCGCTTCACCGAGGGCCCTCCGACCGCCAACGGCGCCCCCCACCTCGGCCACCTGGTCGCCCGGCTGTTCAAGGACCTCCAGCTGCGCTACCACCGGATGCGGGGCGACCGGATCGTCTCGATGATGGCCGGTTGGGATTGCCACGGGCTGCCGGTCGAGCTCGAGATCGAGAAGCGTCACGGGCTCAAGTCGAAGAAGGAGATCGAGACCTACGGGGTCGAGAAGTTCTGCGAGGAGTGCCGGGTCGGCACGCTTGCGGTCGCGGACGTCTGGCGGGAGATGAGCGGTCGGCTCGGATACTGGCTCGACTACGACCACGCGTACCGGACGATGGACGCCCCGTACATCGAGAGCGTCTGGTGGTCCCTGAAGACCCTCTTCGACCGGGGACTCCTCGAGAAGGGCCACTACGTCCTCCCGTACTGCCCCCGGTGCGAGACGCCCCTCGCCTCCCACGAGGTCGCGCAGGGTCACCGGGAAGCGACCGACCCCTCCGTCACCGTCCGGTTCCCGCTCGCCGACGCCGCCCGACCGCGGGACCTCCTTGTCTGGACCACGACGCCGTGGACCCTGCCCGCGAACCTCCTGGTCGCGGTCCGGGCCGACCTCGAGTATTCGGTCGTGGCGGACGACGAAGGACAGGAGTTCGTCCTCGCGTCCGCCACGCTGGCGCGGTACTTCCCCGGCGACCCGCGGATCGTCGAGCGGGTCCTCGGTCGGGAGTTGGCAGGGAAGATGTATGCCCCCCCGTTCGACTCGGCCGGTCCGGGCCCGGGCCGCTACCGGATCGTCCTGGACGACTTCGTCACTGCGGACGAAGGCACGGGCCTCGTCCACGTCGCGCCCAGCTTCGGACCGGACGACCAGCGGGTCGGCGCCCGGGAGCAGGTCGGGGTCTTCGACCCGCTGGACGGTCGGGGCGTCTTCGGGGACGCCGTCCCCCAGGTCCGCGGGAAGTTCTTCAAGACCGCCGACCCGATCCTGATGAAGGACCTCGCGGCGCGGGGACGGCTGTTCCGGGCCGAGACGGTCCGCCACACCTACCCGTTCTGCTGGCGATGCGACACCCCGCTCCTCTACCGCGCCATCGACTCCTGGTTCGTCCGAACCTCGCGGTTCACCGACGCGCTCGTGGAGAACAACGCGACCGTCCAGTGGATCCCCGCCCACCTGCGGGACGGGCGGTTCGGGAACTTCCTCACCGAGGCGAAGGACTGGGCCGTCTCCCGGAACCGGTACTGGGGGACCCCGCTCCCGATCTGGATGTGTCCCGAGCGCCACGCGACCTGCGTCGGCAGCTTCGCCGAGCTGGCCTCGTTGAACGGGAGTCCGCTGCCCGAGCCGTTCGACCCGCACCGCGTGCAGGCGGACCGGATCGTGTTCCCCTGCCCCCACTGCGGGCAGCTGTCCCGGCGCGAACCGTACACGATCGACGCGTGGTACGACAGCGGCTCGGCGCCGTTCGCCCAGTTCCACCACCCGTTCGAACCGAGCGACTTCGACCCCCAAGCCCCGCTCGACCACGTGGCCGAGGGGCTCGACCAGACCCGCGGCTGGTTCTACACGATGCTGGTCCTGTCGACCGCCCTCTTCGGTCGGCCCGCGTACCGGTCCTCCCTGACGACCGGCATGGTCCTCGACGAGAGCGGGCGGAAGATGTCGAAGTCCAAGGGGAACGTCCTCGAACCGATCCCGCTCCTCGAGCGCCTCGGCGCCGACCCGGTGCGGTGGACGTTCCTCACGGTCGACTTCACCGAGCCGATGCGGATCGGGGAGGCGACGATCCAGAAGTCGGCCGGCCGCACGCTCGGCACGCTCGCGAACCTGGTCGTGTTCCACCGGGAGAACGCGCACGCCGACCACCTCCCGCCGGCCCGCGCCCGCCCGACGCCCCCCTCGGTGCTCGACCGCTGGGCCCTTTCCCGCCTCGAGGCGACCCGCGGCCTCGTCACCGCATCGCTCGACTCGTTCGACCCCCGCCCTGCCGCGCTGGCCGTTCGAGAACTGGTCGACGACCTGTCGACGTGGTACGTCCGTCGCTCGAGGCCCCGGTTCTGGGGCGCGACCACTCCGGAGGATCGGCGGGCCGCCCACGACACCCTCTCCTACTCACTACTCGGACTGGCTCGCGTCGTCGCGCCCCTCCTCCCCTTCACGGCCGAATGGATCCACCACGAGGTCGGGGAATGCGGATTCACCTCCCGGGACGACTCCGTCCATCTCGGACGGTGGCCCACCGAGCTCGCCGCCCGCGACCCTGCCCTCGAGGAGGGGATGGCCGAGCTTCGGGGCCTCGTGGAGGTGGGGCGGGAGTTGCGTCAGCGGGCCGAGGTCAAGGCCCGGATCCCGCTCACGGAGTTCGTCGTCTTCGGCCCTCCCTCGAGTGCCCTCGCGAGCCTCGGCGCGGAGGGCGAGCGGCTGCTGGTCGAGGAGTTGAACGTGAAATCGCTCCGCCGGGTCCCGGAGATCGACCGGTCCCCGTTCCCCGAATCCGACTGGGTCCTGCGGGAGGAGAACGGAGCGGTCGTCGCGGCGCTCCCCCGGCAGCCGACGCCCGAGCTCCGCTCGGAAGGGTTGTTCCGCGAGGTCGCGCGCCGCCTCCAGCAGACCCGCAAGGACCTCGGGTTGCGCCCGACCGACCACGTCGAGCTCTCGTTCGCGGCGACCGGCGAGCTGTTCGCCGCGGTGGCGGCCCGCTCGGAGACCCTCGCCCGGGAACTGCTCGCGGACCGCGTCGACCTCGTGGACGGGACGCTCCCGCCGGGCGAGGAGGTTCGCCAGTGGGACCTGGACGGTCTCGCGTTCAGTGCGCGGCTCGTGCGACGGGCGGCGTGAGTCCGGTCGGCTCCCGGGCGACCGGTCCGTTCGGCCGCTGTTCGGCGAAGACCTCCGCCTCGAACCGGCGGATCCGCACCCTCCGGTCGCGCCAGGCGTCCGGCGGCAGGCCGGCCTTCTCGCAGGTCCCCTCGAGCAACTGCTCGGCGTCCCACCCCTGCTCGGTCGCGACCTGCGGGAGGAGGAGCCCGTTGCGTCCGCGGCCCTCGACGATGAGCCCGTCCCGGCCGGGGCGGATCTCGCCGACCAGGGTCTCGGGGGTGCCCGACGTCAGGGTCTGGGGCAGCGTGAGGACCGACACCTCGACCGCGAGGTGGTCCATCTCCTCCCGTTCGACCGGGGGGAAGCGGGGGTCCTCGGTCGCGGCGGCGAGCGCGACGTCGCGGATCGCTTCGCCGAGGGCGAGGAGCGGCAGGGGGTAGCCGATGCACCCCCGGAGCTCGCCGTCGGGGTAGTGCTTCAGGGTCACGAAGACGCCGCGGGGTTCCCCGAAGACGCGGGGGAGGGTGTCCTCCTCCGGGGCCGGAAGTCCGCGGGGGCGACCCACGTCCAGCGACCGCTCGATGGCAATCCGGGCCAGGTGGACCGCCCGTTCTCCATCCGCTGCAGACAGCATGGCCCCCCCAGGCCTCACGGGCGGAAAGCCGCATCGCGGGCCCCCGGCCCCGTTTTATAGCCGAGGGAGGGTCACCGCCGTCCCATGCCGTTCCCCGAAGCGGTCGAGCGACTGCTCAACAAGAAAATATGCATGAACTGCTCGGCCCGGAACCCGCCCAAAGCGGTCCAGTGCCGGCGGTGCGGCTACCACGGGCTCCGCGTGAAGTCGCGCGAGCGGTCCGGCAAGACCGCGTAGTCGGCGACTTCTACGCGGGCGGTGCGCCCGTCTCCGCGTCCCGCGCGAAGGGGGTCGGCGCCCCGACCTTCAGCTCCCGGGCGACCGCGAGCCGCTTGGAGAACAGGAAGAGCAGGTTGTTGAGACCGTCCCGCCACGTCGACAGTTTCGGCGAGCCCCAGCGCTCGCCGTAGTGGATCGGCACCTCGACGACGCGCAGGCCCCGGAGCACCGCCTCGATCTTCAGCTCCTCGCTGAATGCCATCCCGTCCTGGGTGAGGGCGACCCGGTCGAGGACCGAACGGCGGAACACCCAGAACCCGGATTGGCTGTCGAGGATCGTCCGGGACGGCATGTCGTGCAGGTAGTGGTGGTAGGCGAGCCGGAGGAAGTTGTTGAGCAGCCGGTTCCCGATCTGGTGCTCGGTCGTCATCGCCCGCCGGTCGAGGAACGCCATGCGGTTCCCGGTCAGGAAGTCGAGGTGCTCGTCCAGCAGCTGCCGGACGAACCGCGGGATCTCCTCCACGGGGTAGGTCCCGTCCCCGTCGGCGGTGGCGATGATGTCGCCGGTCGCGGCGGCGAATCCGGTCTTGTAGGCGCGCCCGTACCCCCGGCGCCGTTCCACCAGGACCCGGGCCCCCTCGCGGGTGGCCTCCTCGGCGGTCCCGTCGGTCGAGGCGCCGTCCACGACCAGGACCTCCCATTCGAGCGGGTCGCCCGCGAACTCCGTCCGGTTCGCGGCGTCCGCCGCGGCCCGGAACGTCCGGACGACCCCCCCGATCGACCCCGACTCGTTGAGGGTCGGGATGACGAGGGAGGCGCGCATCGGGGGCCAAGGGGTGGAACACCCCTTTAACCCCTCCCCGCCCATCCGCGCGCCACGTCGCCTCGAGCGGCCGCCGCTCCCCGCCGCCGCCGATGGGGAAGCTTTCCGACGACCGCGGACGTCGGCGTCTGGGCCCGCGGGCCGGATGCCGCGTCACTGCTGGAGGGGCTCGGGCTCGGCCTGTTCGCCCTGATGACCGACCTGAGGAACGTCCGGCCCCGGGAAGTGCGGGCGGTGAGCGCGTCGGGGGACGATCCCGAGAGCCTCGTCGTCGCCTACCTCACGCAGCTCCTCCAGGTCCACGAGCCCGACGGCTTCCTCGCGCGCCGGATCGAGGTCCGGCCCCTCGGGTCCCCGCCGACCGCGCTCGTGGCGAGCCTCCAGGGCGAGACGTTCGACCCCGAGCGGCACACGGTCCGGACCGAGGTGAAGGCGGTGACCCTTCACCACCTCGTCTTCGATGCGCGGGCCGGGCGCGCCCGGGTGATCGTCGACATCTAGCCGGGGGCGGCCCGCGCTACGGCATGTGGTCGACGACCGCCCGGACGGCGGCGCCGGGGGTCTTGAGGTGGCCGGTGCGCGCGAGGATGCGCTCGAGGGCGGCGAACGTCACGAGGAGGTCCGGCCAGTCGGCGATCCCCATGTGGCCGATCCGGAAGATCTTGCCGGTGAGCGCCCCCTGGCCTCCCTGGACCAGGATGTTGTACTCCTTCTCGAGGACCTTGCGGACCTCCGGGTCGCCGAGCCCCGCGGGGTTCCGGATCGCCGTGACCGTGTCCGACGCGTGCGCGCGCTCGGGGAACAGCTCGAGGCCGAGCCCGTCCACGCCGGCGCGCGTCGCCTCCGCCAGCCGGCGGGTGTGCGTGAGCCGTCGGTCGAGCCCTTCCTCCTTCAGCAGGAGGAGCGCCTCGCGCAGGGCGAGGAAGAGCGGGACGGCGGGGGTCCAGGGGGTGTCGTTCTTCTCGAGCGGGGCCAGGTGGGCCTTCAGGTCGAGGTAGAAGCCGCCGGGGTGGAGCGCCTCGACCGCGCGGTCGGACATGTGCACGAGGGCGAGGCCCGCCGGGGCGGCGAGGCCCTTCTGGGAGCCGCCGACGATCGCGTCGATCCCCCACTCCTTGACCTGGATGGGGATCCCGGCGACCGCGCTGATCCCGTCGACCAGCAGGAGCGGAGAGCCGGCGCGGCGCACCTCGGCCGCGATCGCCCCGAGGTCGTTCGTGAGCCCGACGCTCGTCTCGTTGTGGACGACGCAGACGGCGCGGACATCCCCCTTCTCGAGCTCGGCCCGCACGGCGGCCGGCGCGATCGGCTGGCCCCAGGGCGCGGTCACGGTCGTGACGTTCGTGGCGTACTGGCGGACGATCTTGTCGCTCCGCTCGCCGAAGTTCCCGTTCGAAAGGACGAGGATGCGGCCCTCCCGGGGGAGGAGCGAGGAGTACATCGCCTCCAGTCCCGCGGTGCCGCTCCCGCTGAGGATGACCTGGTGGCCGGTGGTGCCGAACATCACCGGGAGGAGGTCGCGGATCTCCCGGACGACCCCGTGGAAGTAGTCGCCGCGGTGGTTGAGGGAGGAGGTCGACATCGCCCGCAGGACCCTCGGGTGGATCCGGACGGGGCCGGCGATGAGGAACGTCGCGGTCTCGGGGTCGAACGTCATCGGGAACCTCCGGGGGGGGCGACCTCCGCCCGGAGCGGCTCGCCGCGCAGCGCGCGCAGGACCTCGTCGACCACGTCGGCCCCGGCGCGCGCCTGGGCCTCGGCGGTCGACGCGCCCAGGTGGGGGGTGGCGATCACGTGCGGGTGCTCGAGCAGAGCGTGGTTCATCGGTGGTTCCTCCTCAAAGACGTCGAGCGCGGCACCGGCGACCCGGCCGGAGCCGAGCGCCTCGAGCAGGGCGGCCTCGTCCACGAGGGCGCCGCGGGCGACATTGACCAGGAAGGCGCCGGGCTTCATGCGCGCGAACGCCCGGGCATCGAGGAGGTGGTGGTTCTCCGGGGTGAGGGCGGCGTGCACGCTCACGATGTCCGCGCGGGAGAGCAGGTCGTCCAGCGGGACGATGGCGGTCGTATCGATCGCGGTGGGGACGAACGGGTCGAACGCGATCGCGTTCGCTCCGAACGGGACCAGCCGTCGCGCGATCTCGCGCGCGATCCGGCCGTACCCGACGAACCCGACGGTCCGTCCGGCGAGCTCGCGGCCCGACGTGCCCCGTTCCCAGCGACCGCCCTTCGTCGACGCGATCTTGGGCAGCAGCCCGCGGACGAGCAGCAGGTAGTACGTCATCGACAGCTCGGCGACGCTCGCGGTGGCCGCCGCCGGGGCGTTCACGACCCGGATCCGCCGCGCTCCCGCCGCCGCCATGTCGACGCTGTCCACTCCGACCCCCGCCCGCGCGATGAGGGTCAGCTGCGGTGCCGCGGCGATCAGCTTCGGGTCGACCTTGGTCCGGCTGCGGACGATGAGGGCCCAGGCGGTCGGAAGGACCGCGGCGAGCTTCGTCGGGTCCGCGCTGACATCGTCGACCTCGCAGGGGCCGTCGCGCAGCCGCGCGACCGCCCCCGCATCGATCGGGTCGGCGACCACGACCCTCCGCATCTCCCCCATCGTGGGGTGGACCGCGGGACGCTTGAAAACGGTTGCCCGCCGCGCCGGTCAGCGGGTCTTGGGGACGGGAACCTTTTCGAGGGCGTTCCGGACGATCTCCTCGCCGCGGATCCCTCGGATCCACGGTTCGGGCTTCACGACGATGCGGTGCGCGAGCGCGGGGAGGGCGAGCGCCTTCACGTCGTCGGGAAGGACGAAATCCCGCCCCCGGAGCAGCGCCCGGGCGCGGACGAGCTTCTGGAGGGCGAGCGAGCCCCGTGGGGAGGCCCCGACCTCGGCGCGGGCGTCGGCCCGGGTCGCCCGGACGACGTCGATGAGGTACTGGGCGACGCTCGCCTCCAGCTCGATCTCCTCGACCGAGGCCTGGAGCTCGAGGAACGACGCGGGCGTGGTCACGGCCGGGACCTCGACCAGCTCCGTCTTGCGGAGGCGCCGCCGTTCCAGGATCGTCCGTTCCTCCTCGACGGTCGGATAGCCGATCCGCAGGCGGAGCAGGAACCGGTCGACCTGGGCCTCGGGCAGGGCGTACGTCCCCTCGAGCTCGATCGGGTTCTCGGTGGCGAGGACGAGGAACGGGCGCGGCAGCGGGTAGGTCGTCCGTTCGCTCGTGACCTGGTACTCCTGCATCGCCTCGAGCAGCGCCGACTGGACCTTCGGGGGCGCGCGGTTGATCTCGTCCGCGAGGAGGACGTTGGAGAATATCGGCCCGGGGCGGAAGACGAACGTCCCGTTCTTCGCGTCCAGGACCTCCGCCCCCGTGATGTCGTGCGGGAGCAGGTCGGCGGTGAACTGGACCCGCTGGAACTGCAGGCCGAGCGCCGCGGCGAACGACTTCGCCATGAGGGTCTTCCCGAGACCGGGGAGGTCCTCGAGGAGGAGGTGGCCGTCCGAGAGCAGCCCGATCAGGATCTGGTCGACCGCCTCGTCGCGCCCGACCACCGCCGTCCGGACCGCCGCCCGGATCCGTTCGGCGAGCGCGGCGGCGTCGGCGGCCTTCATCGATGGTCCCCCGAGCGGAGGGCGGACTCCCTATAAGGCCGGTCGGTGGCCGCGCCGCTGTTCCCCGGCCGTAACGATCCGCCTCATGGCTGGGCGCACGCCGTCTCCGCGGTCTGACCCCGGCCGGGGGTGTCGGACACCGGGGTTGTCCTCACGTCATCCTCTGCGGACGACCCGTCCGCGTTGAGTCAAGAGGGACCCTTCGACGGTACCCGGGCACGGTGTTACCCGCACCGTCCGGGTCACCCCGGCCCCCGCTATGAGGTTGCCGAGGGGTCGCGGTCGAACACCCGGGGGGCTCCGAGCAGGAGTCCGACCCCCACGACGCACGCGACGAGGAGGGCCGCGGCGATCCCGAGGGAGCCCACCCCCGACGGAAGGAGCAACGAGCTGACCCACGCGAGCGCCAAGACGGTCGCCGGGACCACGACCCCCGCCAGCCCGCGGCCGAGCGCCCCGGGGTCGCGGTCGGGGTCCTCGGAGCACCACAGGAGGAGGGCGAGCCCCGCGAGCCCGGCGGCAAGCTCGGGGATCGTCCCCAACGGACAGTAGCTGGCGAGGATCCCGAGCGCGACGATCGGCGGGAGCAGGCCGAAGAACCGGTAGTGTCGGGGCACCACCCCGCGCAGGAGGCTGGCCAGCGTGGCCGAGCCGACCGCGAGGGGAACTCCGACGATCGGCGGAACGGCCGAGAACACCGAGAGGCCGATCGACGCCGCGACCAGCAGACCGTAGGCGGGACCGAAGGCGCGTCGCAGCAGGGCGGCCGTGGGCCGAACCTTCATCCTCCGCGCTCCCGGGCCGCGGGCCTCCGCAAGAAGTCCACGAAGCCTCCCAGGGACCAGTAGTCCTCCCAGTCGACCACCGGGGCGTCCCGCCACATCCGGGCGACCTCCTCGCGGCGGGTGAGCCGGGCGAAGCGGGCCGCGAGGGCCTCGTCCTCCTCCACGAGGTTCGTCCGTCGGGCCATCATCGGAAGGTAGGAGGGGCTCAGCACTACGGTCGGGAATCCCCGCCGACGGACATGCGAGACGAGGTCGAGCTGTTCCTCGCTCGCGAGCGGGGAGAGGATCACCGTCGTCGTGTTCGGAGGGTAGTACCGGCGCAGGGCGACCGCGCACCGCTCCGCCGGGCCGGGGAGGTCGGCCACGGTCGTCTCCAGGAGCAGGGTGCGCAGGCGTACCCGCTGGGTGCGCCCGGTCGCGAGCGGGACCGCGCGCAGGAACTCCCCGTAACTGGCGATGCCCACCCGGCTCTTCTCGCGCAGGAACGCCTCGGCGAGACCGAACGCGGCTCCCCGAGAGACCGCGAGCAGTCGGCCATCCACCGCGGGACCCAGCGACGTGGGCCGAGTGTCCAGGAGGATCAGGAGGTCACCGGTCCGGTCGAGGGCGTACTCGTTCACGAGCCGCCGTCCCGCGCGGGCGGTGGCCCGCCAATTGATCCGTCGGGGCGGGTCGCCCGGGGAGGCCTCCCGGATCCCGTAGAACTCCCCCGACTCCCCGACCGAGCGCGACATGGTCTCGCCCGGCAGGGCGAGCGTCCGGCGCAGCCGCACCGCTCCGGCCCGGTGCAGTTCGGGCGGGTAGCGCTCTACGAACAGGTCGGACGCGTCCACCAGCGCCCGCCGCTCGACCAGGCCGAGCGGGTCGCGCCAGATCACGTCGGGAGGAGGGACCGTCATCACCGTCGGGTCCGGGACGCTCCACGCGAGGGTCAGCCGAAGGTACCCGTCCCGGACCACCTTCTCCGGCGGGCGGTCCTCCGTCACCCCCGGCGGGACGGCGACCGCCACCTCCAGCGCCTCCGGCCGTACGGGGGGTTCCGGGGTGAACAGCTCGGTCACGCGCACCGAACGTCCGCTCCCGTCGGTGCGGCCCTCGACGCGCACGGGCGGCGATGTGCGCGGGCCGAAGAGCCCGGCGCTGAGGGGCGCGAGGAGCAACGGGAACCCCAGGAGGACGGGCACCGGGCTCCGGAGCACGATCCCCACGCCGAACAGGACGACCGCAGCGCCCAGGAGGACGTACGCGGCCGGCCGCCAGCGGAGTCCCGAGGTCGGGGGCCGAGCGCTCACCGGCTCCCTCCTTCGAGCTCTTCGAGGCGGCCCCGCACGTAGGCACGGAAATCGGCCCGCGATAGGCCACGGAGCCGGGCGACCTCCATCGCCAGCGTGGTCGGGCGGTCCGGGCGGTGCGACCGGCGTTCGAGCTCGTCCAGCAGGGCGACCACTTCGGTCCGGCCCGATCGACCGGCCGCGAGTGAGGCCCGGAACGGGGACGCGGCGTCGAACTCCCGAGGGGGTGGCGGGGGTCGGAGGTCGACGGTCGTGCGTCGGGCCGGTCCGATGAGGAAAATGCCGATCGCCAGGAGGGCGACGATCGCTCCGGCGGTGGCGACCCCCTGGTTCGGACCGGCGTAGACGGCGATACCGACCGCGACCCCCGCGACCGCGAGGAGCGGCCACCCCCGGGGGAGGTTCATCGGTCCGGCACCGACTTCGACAGGTCGTCCATCGCCGCGCGGATCGCCGCGGAGGCCCGTTCGACCTCTGCCCTCCCGAGGGGGTGGCTCGAGTACCGGGCCTCCTCGAACACCCGCGTAAGGTCCATGGCCGCGGTCTCCCGGATCCCGAGGCGGGTCAGGTGGAGCTCCCGGATTTCCTCGGCCGTGGCCCGGTCGAGGTCCATGACGAGGGGCTCGAGGCGAACGAGCAACGTGCCGTAGAGCGCGAGGATCGTCGCACGGGGGTCGAGCGCGCTTTCGAGGTCCCGTGCGGCCTCACCCAGCGCGGCGTGCACCCGGGCCGCCACTTGCGCCGAGCGCTCGCGGTAGAGTCGGCCCTCGCGCCGGCCCTGGACGAATTCGGAGAGTCGCGGCAGGGCCGCGACGACCAACCCGACGCAGATCACCGCCACCACCACGAAGAGCGTCCAGGACGGGAGTGAGAGGTTGAGCGAGTTCAGGACCCCGCCCGGACCCGGGGCGACGGTGTGGTTTCCCAGCGTCCCGGTTCCGTTGCTGCCGGTCGAGTTGTTGCCTCCGGCCCCGGTGACGGTCTGGAACCCTCCGCCGCCGCTCCCGAAGATGCGCGCGATCTCGACCACGATCACGGCCGCGAGCAGGAAGCAGAGCGCGCCGACGACGAACGGACGGTTCAATGGTCCGGCGCTCGTCACGCGCATGCGGGCGTAGACGACCGGCAGGATGATCGCGAGCGCGAACCCGATGATGACGACCGAGTCGACCCAGGAGGGAAAGGCGATCTGGGCGGTAGGACCGACCGGCGGCGGGGGTCCGGCGGTCCGGGCGGAGGCGAGCAGACTGACGGCCGCCCCGACGGCGAGCGCGCACAGCACGAGGGTCAGGAGGAGGAGCGAGGGTCGAGGCCGGGATCCCCGCGGCGCCATACCCCACGACCGAGCGCGGGGGCGGGATTAACCCCTTCCGGGGGAGGGACCGCCCGCCACCGGCTCGGACGCGGCCGCCGGTGTGGGGCTCAGGAGGTAGAAGCTCCGACGCTCGTGCTCCACGCTCACGATCGCAAAGTCGTCGACCGAGTAGCCCAGGTCGGCGGCGGCCCGGAAGGCGTCGCGCGTGGCGTGACGCCATCGGCCGAGCGCAGCCGGCTCGTGCTCCCGGACCAGGGCGAAGTCGAACGGGATCTCGAGATGGGCGACCGGGCCACTCGGCTCCTGCACCTCGACCGGGAGTCGCACCCCGCTCTCGCCGGGCTCGGTCCGGATGAGCGGGGTGGCCGAGCGCCATCGTGCCTCGTCTTCGGCGGGGGTTGGGTAGGTCCCCTCGAGCCGGCGCTCGACTCGGGGACTCGCGAGCGACCAGATGAGACGGATCCGATCGGACTCGATCCCCCGGTTCACCGCATCCGGGAGCTGGCCGTAGTAATGGTGGAGGTACCGGTCCGGAAGCCCCCCCAGCCGGTGGACGAACAGCCAGGCGTTCCGGCTCTGGAGCGGGTCGAAGGCGAGGCGGACCTCGGAGAGGCCCAGCTGGAGGACCTCCTGCCGGAGGGACGAGTGCATCTGGAAGCCGAGGTGGTGGTTCTGGTACTCCGGGCGGACGGCGGTCGAGTGGATGTACTGGTAGAGCGCCGCCCCGTCCCACCCAAGGAACGCGACCGCGTACCCGGCCAGGTGGATGTCGGCAAAGCCACCCAGCACCAGGCCACCGTTGTCCTGGACCGCTCGCTGGAGGGGGGTCGGGACCGCGTCGGTCGCGTCCTCGCCCCAGACCGCGCGATGGACCGCGTCCACCTGACGGAACTCCTCCGGTTTCTCGAGCCGGCGGATGCGGAACCCCGTGGCGGCGGAACGGGAGGCGGGCGCGGACACGGCCCGAGAACCGGGGGACCGTACTTAACGCGGCCGACGCGGGGTTGGTGATTCAGCGGCGGACGCGCAACTCGGCGCGCTTGTTCTCGTACCGAACCTCGTCGTTGGGCGTGAGGTCCCAGAGGATCTCCTCGAGCTCGGGGATGTTCCGGAGGAACTCGGCCTTGCTCTTGGTGACCATGAGGTGCTCGAACTTTCGGCGGGCGTAGTAGTACGCACCGACGAGGTACGCCCCCAGGATCGCCACGATCGGCCCGACGATCACGAACACGAGGTTGTAGTTCGCGTACGAGGGGTTGGTGACGCTGTTGATGGACGAGAAGAACGACAGGTTCGAGAGGGGGGTGAAGAATCCGAGGGCCAGGATGCTGAGGAAGACCCCTACGGCGAACACGACGACAGAGACCACGGCGCGGTGCACGCGCATCCCGGTACGGAACCGGTGGCTCAGGGGCTCCTTCGCTACCTCGTCCACCATCTCGGGGGGCGGGAAGCAGGTTCGCTTAAGAACCTATGTGACGTCCGCCCAATACCCATGTCGGGACCCACCTACAGTTCGATGCCGCCCCCGCCGCCCGGACCACCCGCCAACTGGATGCCCCCTCCGGCACCGCTGTCGGCCCCTCCCCCCGCCGTCCCGATGACCCAGCGGATGTCCCCGGAGCATCTGGCCGCGAAGATCCCGTGGTCGTTCCTGGCATTCGTCGCGCAGTCGATCGGCCTCCTGCTGCTGTTCGTCGGTGGCCTCATCGCCGTGACCGGCGGCGTCGTCCCCCCCGGATGCATCGCGACCCCCAGCAGCTGCAACGCCGGGACCGCGGCCAACGTCGATTGGGCGATCATGGCCGCACGTCTCCTGCTCGTGCTGGGCCTCTTCGGCCTCGCCGTAGGTGCCGGACTCCACCTCCAGTTCCGACCCGCCCTCGCCGCGGGAGCCTCTCCCGAGGAGACCCGGGTCTACATCTCCCGCCGCCGGGGCGAGTTCATCCTCCTGGTGATCTCGATCCTCCTGCTCTTCGCCATCGTGGCCTGGTCGGTGGTCGTCTACACCATCGCGGTCTAGGCCCGATCCGAGGAGCGCAACCTCCGACCGCGCTCGCCTCGGGCGTTAGCGGCGCCCCGCCTTGGTCCGCCCGTACGCTGCCGACTCCGGCAGGGGCTCCGGCTTGGGGCCCACGCCCGGCGCGGGGATGAGCGCCAGGCGGAGCCGAAGCCGTCGGTAGAGGTACAGCGACCCCAGAAGGGCGAGCCCCGCGCCCCCGAAGCTGCCGGCCTCCCCGGCGAGGGGCCCCAGGCCGAGGAGGAAGAACCCGACCGCGGCGAATATCCCGGCCGGCAGGGGACCTCCGCCCCGACGCTCCTCCGGACCCCCGGGAGGCAGGGAAAACAGGGCGCCCGTCACCTCGAGGGCCACGACCGCGACCGACTGGAGGAGCACCAGGAGCACTCCGTCCCACACGAGCACCGGGCCGCCCAGGTACTGGGCGACGATCGCGAGCGAAATGATCCCGCCGATCGCGGCACGGAACCCGAGGGCGTAGAACGGGGAGCTGCCGGTCCGGCCCCAGTATCGGCTCCGGAGGAGGGCCCATTGGGCGAGCTCGGTGCCGCCCACCAGGAGCAGCAGGAACAGGAGGGCGCCGGGGAGGGCCCCGTTCACCATCGCGAGGGCGTACAGCAGGAAGGCGACCGCGAACGGGATGCCGACGAACAGGCCCGCCGTGTACGCGAAGATCTCCCGCCGCTCCTCGAACAGGGTGACCGGGACCTGCGGCGTGGCGTACCGCCCCACCTCGACGTAGACGAACCCGGCCGAGAGGATCACGCCCACCACGGCCGCGATGGAGAGCGAGGGGAGCACCACGGCTAATCGACCTTCCGGGCGGAGGCCAGGAATCCGGTGTGCCCCAGCATCTCGAACTCGGGACGGGTCCCCCCGTCGCCGACGTGAATGCCCCGCTCGATGACCTCGACCGCCCGCACCTCACCGAACCCGACGTCGCGGAGCCGGCGGACCGTCCGCTCCAACTGGTTGTAGGTCGGAGTGTAGGTCGCCACGTACCCTCCGCTGACCATCGAGGTGCGGCTGGCGTCGAGCACCTCCCACGGCTCGGCCAGGTCCAGCACGACGCTCGTGAATCCGTCCTCGCCCCACCCCTCCAGGGCGACGTCGCGGCGCCGGAACTCGACCCGGTCGCCCCATCCGGCGCGGGCGACGTTCGACCGGGCGTTCTCCAGGAACTCGGGCCGTCGGTCGCAGGAGAGGACATGCCCGCCCGGCCCGACGGCGCTGGCCAGGACCAGCGTCAGGGCCCCGCTACCGGAACCGGCCTCGGCGACCCGGCCACCGGGGGCCACGCCGGCGAGGAGCAGGATCTGCGCCGCGTCCTTCGCGGTCACGATCTGGGCCCCGCGGTGGAGGGTGGTCAGCAGGTCCGAAAGAGAGGGCCGCACCGCCCGGTAGGTCGCGCCCAGCCAGGGGACCTCGCCGCCGACGGGGCGCCCGATCTGCTCGGTCAGGTCGAGGACGCTGTCGCCCCCGACGCGCTGGGGGCCGCGGGCCAAGCGGACGATCCGCGGCGCCTCGCGGGGCGCGATGAGGCAGACCGCATCTCCCTCCGCCCAACTGTCCACCATCGTTCGCGCTCCGAGGGATCCACCGCCACGTCCGACCGGGCGTAATAACGCCCCGGAGCGGCGGCCCGAGGTAGTTTATATTGGTCGGATAGGTGGCGCTCGCCGTCGCCCCGGGCGGCGGACCTTCAGAACGCGGGCATAGTGTAGTCTGGTTATCACATAGGCTTGCCAAGCCTATAACCCGGGTTCAAATCCCGGTGCCCGCACCTCTCGAAGCGCCGTGGAGTCCGAGATCCGGGGCCGGGCGACCGCTCCCGGCACCGAGCCTTGCGATGTGAACCTCTAAGCGGTGGGCGGTCCATCGGACGGCCATGTCCAGCGCTCTCGGAACGACGTACTCCATCCTGGTCCTCCTGGTCGCCTTCGGTACCCTGGCGGCCCTCCTGGGATTCCTCTCGCTCATGCTCGAGCGCCTCCGACGTCGCGGCGCGTTGGAGGCCGGGCTCATCCACATCGTGTTCCTCCCCGAGCGGCGGCGGGCGTTCCTGCGCCTCATCACGCTGCTCGCGATCTTCTTCATCCTCAGCGGATTGAACGCGACCCTCGTCTCGGTCGGTGCGGTCAACACCCTGACGGAAAACGTGGTCAACTCGGTCGCCTACGCGGGGGGGGCGATCAGCCTCCTGCTCCTGATCTGGGTCGGGCTCCGACCGGTCAACCTCCCGGCCGACCGGAGGTTGGAGCTCGAGCGCTCCTCGCAGGAGATGATCCTGCTCGCGTTCGCCCCCTCCGAGGCCCGGAACTCCGACCTGAAACCCAGCTAGTCCGCCCGACCGGCCCCGGCGGGGGAGGAGCATTGCTTTTCCCCCGAATGGGATACGTCCGGCGATGGCCCGAGTGCGTCGCGTGACGGTTCCCGGTCGACGGTCCTTCGAGTACGTTTCCCAAGGAAAGGGCCCGGCGACCCTCCTCGTCCACCCGGGCGGGCCGGGCCTCACCTACCACTACCTCCGGGGATTCCTCCGTCTCGCGAACTCCCACCTCCGCGTGATCCTGTTCAACCCGCGAGGGGTCGGCCATTCCTGGGCGCCCCGGCGGACGTCGGAGTACACCATCGTTCGGATGGCCGAGGACGTGGAAGCGATCCGCAAGGCGCTCAAGATCAAGGAGCTCCACCTGCTCGGGTTCTCGGCGGGAGGCTTCGTCGCCCTCGAGTACGCCCACCGCTATCCGGACCATCTCACCTCCCTGCTCATGTGCAGCACCGCGGGCAGCGCGGAGGAGATCGTCCAGTCGAACCGGATGGTCCTGGGGGCCGCCTCCCCCAAACAGCGGGCGCGGCTGCGGGAGCTCAACCGGGCGAAGGCGTTCGAATCCCCCGAGTACAAGGCGCTCGCCGAGGAGATCTTCCGGCCGTTCCAGACCCGGTTCCTCACGGGCGTTCACCCGGATTGGAAGGCGACCCGCGCGAGCCCGACCGTCTACCGGGCGATGATGTGCCGACGGGGCGACGAGTTCGCCGTCGACGGGACCATCGCCAAGTGGGACGGGCGGAAGTACTACTCCAAGATCGACCTGCCCACCCTCGTCCTCGTCGGACGGTACGACTTCTTCCTCAACGCCTCGGTGGAGATGGACCAGCGGATCGAGCCGGCGCACCTCCGGGTGCTCTCCCGCTCGAGCCACATGGCGATCCTCGAGCAGCCGAAGGAGTACCTCGGCGCAATCCGCGAGTTCCTGACGGACGTCACCGGCGACTAGGGCGCCCGGGCCCCCGGACCCTCAATCCAGCGGGCGGAGCGCCCGTTGGACCAGCAGGATGGCGATCCCGACCAGGACGGCCGTCCACGCGAACAGCCCGAGCAGGTAGATCTCGGGGGAGTACGGGTAGTACGACGCGCCGAAGAACGTCTCCCGGAGCACGTTCACCGCGAGGGAGATCGGATTGAACTGGGAGGCCGTGCGCAGCCAGGCGGGCATCGAGCCCCAGGGGTACAGCGCGTCGGACGTGAGCAGGACCGGCAGGTTGATCAGGTTGACCACGGCGAAGTAGATCTGCGGGACGTCCAGGAGGATGCCGATCGTCAGGAAGATGGTCGCGAACATGAGGGAGAGCAGCACGATCGCAAGAACGACCTCCGTGGCCCCGAGGACCCCGATGGAGGCCGTCACGTGGAGGCCCGTCAGCCCCGGGATGTGGGCGAACAGGATCGCGAGCCCCAGCACGAAGAACGCGAGCAGGATCGGCTGCGCGGCCCCGGCGATGAGCCGGGAACCGAACACCGCCGCCGAGGGGGCGGGGGTGCCCCGGGTCCTCTTGAAGATCCCGAACAGCTTGTCGAAGATCACGTTGGCGCCGATGAAGAGGGTCGCAGTAACGCAGACGAACCCGACCATTCCGGCGGCGAAGTACGAGTAGTACGTCGGCGCCCCGCGGAAGTACGCATAGACGATCCCCTGCACGACGGCCGGCGGGGTCCCGGGGGGGGCGAAGTTGGCCGGATTGATGTTGAACCCCTGGCCGAACAGCAGCAGGTACAGCAGCGGAAGGAGCAGGGATGTGAAGATCGCCTGCGGGTTGCGGGCGAGCTTGAGGAACTCGCGCCGGGTCAGGGCGCCCAGTTCGCGCAGCATCAGCGCCGCCCTCCCATCGCGCCCCGCACGCGCTGCATCATCACGGCGCGGTCGGTCGCGGTCGGCCCGTCTTCCTCACGGTACTCGCGGCCCGTGAACTCGAGGAACACCTCGTCGAGGCTCGGCCGCTTGACCGTGACGCCGGAGACGGCGGCACCGGCCGTGTAGCACGTTTCCACCGCGAGCGGGACGAGCGTCTCGCCGCTGGAGCACTTGATGCGGTACGAGTCGTCCGTCCGCTGCACGGAGGTTACCCCCGCGAGCGCGCGCAACGCTTCGGTCATGTCCTGGGCTCCCGGGGCCGTCCGCACCGTCACGACGTCGCCCCCGAGGCGGTCCTTCAGTTGGTTGGGCGTCCCCTCCGCGACGATCTTCCCGTGGTCGATGATCGCGATGCGGTCGCACATCGTGTCCGCCTCGTCCAGGTAGTGTGTCGTAACAAAGACCGTCATCCCGGTCTCCTTTCGGAGCTTCTGGACGTATCCCCAGAACCCCGCTCGCCCCTGCGGGTCGAGCCCGAGGGTCGGCTCGTCGAGGAAAAGGATCTTCGGGCGGTGGACGAGCCCGACCGCGAGCTCGAGGCGCCGGCGCATCCCGCCGGAGTAGGTCTTGGAGTACCGGTCGGCGGCGTCCGTGAGGTGCATCTCCTCGATCAGGGCGGTCGCCCGGGACCGGCCCTCGGCGCGGGAGATCCCGTACGTCCCGGCTGCCACCTCGAGGTTCTCGCGCCCGGTCAGGTCGCCGTCCGCGGTGGCCTCTTGGAAGATGACCCCGATCCGGCGCTTGACGGCCTCTGCGTTGTGGCTGACCTCGAGCCCGTCGATGATCGCCCGTCCTTCGGTCGGGCGCAGTCCGGCGGACAGCATCGAGACGGTCGTCGTCTTGCCGGCACCGTTCGGGCCGAGGAATCCGAAGATCTCTCCGGGGGCCACGTTGAAGCTGACCCCTTCGACCGCCCGCACCTTTCCGTTGTAGACCTTGACCAGGTTCTCGGCGATGATCGCCCCTTGGTTTTGCATGATGTTCTCCTCAGTTCTTGAGCCGTCGAAGTCGGTCGGCGACCGCGTCGAGCTCCTGCTGGATAGGTTGGGTGGCGGTGGGCTGGGTCCTTTTGAGGTCTTCGAGGTAGGCGGTCAGCCCCGACAGCTCGCGCGCCACGTCCGCCGGGGTGCGGGGCCCCGAAGGACCGGGCCAACCCCAAACGCGCTCGCTCCCCTCGAGCAGAAGGTACCGTCCGTCGTCCCGCTTCTGCAGGGACCCCTCCTGGACCATCTCCTCGAGCAGCGGATAGACCGAGCCGGGCGAGGGTCGCCACCATCCGTGGGTCATGACCTCCATGTCGTCCATGATCTCGGCACCGTTCCGGGGCGCTCGCTGGAGGATCATGAGGACCCAGTTCCGGAGCCCCCGCTTCTTGCGCATGCGCCACATGAGTCGTATTTCCGATATCGGTAAATCGATTTAGGAATATAGGCTTGACGCACCGGGGGAGAACAGCGGAAAGAGTCACCGGACGACCGGCGCCCGTTGTCGGTAGCGAGGCTTGCTCCGCTCGAAGGGTGCGCTTCAGGGCCGGAGGGGTAGGGGGGATCCTGGCCTTGCGGAACGACCGACCGGGCTGAGAAGCTACGCTCGGCCCCGGTCTATCGGCCCTGGTGGGTGCCGAACCACTTGTGGAAGCGTCGGAGATTCTCGAGTGAGCCGATGAGGAGGAGGGCGTCCCCGGGCCGGAATCGGAAGGTGGCGGGGGGGTTGAGCGTAGTCTGGAACTCCCCGTCCGGTCCCGGTCGGGCGTACCCGATGACGAGGCAATCCGTCTGGCGTCGGACCAGCGCTTCGGCCTCGGGCAGTGTCTGGGTCGAGATGGGGGTCCGGTCGGTCAGCAGGTACTCGGTCATGTCGGCATGGAAGCTCGCCTCGGTGATGTCCTCGATCGCGTTCGCGATGTCGGGACGGAAGGCGGCGTCGGCGCACAGTCGACCCCCCATGTCCTGGGGGGAGGCGACGTAGGTCACCCCCGCGGTCTTGAGGGTCGCCTTCAGCTCCGGTCGTGCGACCGATACGACGATCCGCACGCTGGGCGCCAGCGCGCGAACGTTGAGCGCGGCGACCAGGTTGACGGTGTCGTCCGGGCTGCAGACGACGACCGAATGCGCGGCCGGCACATTGACCCGCTTGAGGATCTCGTGGTCCGCCATCGGCCCGGAGGTGACGAAGATCTGATTCTCGGGCGCAAGCTGTCGGATGTAGGATACTTCGTCCACGTGTTCGGTCACGACCGCGACCTTCTCCTCGGCGACGAGGAGCTCGCGGACGGCCGCCTTCCCGACCCCGCCGTACCCAAGGACGACGATGTGGCCCGAGAAGTTCGTGCCCAGGGTCCCGAGGGCCCGGTGCTGGGCCTCTTCCGACACGACGCCCAGGACGACCGAAACGAGATAAGCGCTCAGGAAGACCTCGGTCGCGATGATGCAGATCGTGAACACCTTCGCCGTGGGGGTGGTCGGAACGACGTCCCCGTACCCGACCGTCGAGATCGTGACCATCGCCCAGTAGAACGAGTTCAGCAGGTCGTGGCCGTTCGCTCCGTCCTCCAGGACGAAGAACCCGAACGCGGCCACGACGTACACCGCCGCGTATCCGGCGATGAACTTCCAGAGCCGGCGGAGCAGCAGTGAGGCGTATCCGAAGCGGGGGGAGGCCACGACCGCCGGAGGGGGTCGCTATCCTAAGGATTTCGGATAGGACGGATCGTCCCCGTGACTCGGTCGTCCGTGCGGGCGTGCGGTTCCCTTCGGTGGTCTCCCGAGCGCCACGACCCCCCGACGACGGTAGCAGGTTGGGGCGTGGTCGTTGACGATGCCGACCGCCTGCATCCAGGCATAGACGATCGTCGGACCGACGAACTTGAACCCCCGCTCCCGAAGCTCCGTGGAGATCGACTCCGAGAGCGGCGACCGGGTCGGGATGGGCCCCCGGTTCTGGATCGGGGACCCGCCCGCCAGACCCCAGACGAAGGCCGAGAACTCCTCCCCAGACTCCCGCATCGAAAGATAGGCGCGCGCGTTGCCGATCGTTGCCTCGATCTTGGCGCGCGAGCGCACGATGCCGGGATCTTCGAGCAGTCGAGCGATGTCCGGCCCACGAAAGCGCGCGACTTGTTCCGGGTCGAAGCCGCGGAATGCCTTTCGGAACGCCTCCCGCTTCCGTAGGATGATGGTCCAGGAGAGGCCCGCCTGGAAACCGTCCAGCATCAGCTTCTCCCAGAGTCGTTGCCCCTCACGCTCCGGTACCCCCCACTCAGTGTCATGGTAGGACCGGAGCAGGGGATCTCCTTCTGCCCACGAGCACCGGCGGGCCGAACCGGAAGAGCGCGGGCTCATGGCATCCCCCAACGTGCCACTCCCCATATCGCGCGCGGTTACTCCAAACCCCCCCACGGACGCATCGACTTTTCCTCCCAGCGAGCGTTGAGCGCCCCCGCAGCATCTATTCCCAATCAATCGAGAACAACATCTACCCGCTCAGACCGTGCCTGGGGATTCACCTTCCGACCTGCAGAACCGCCGGCCCCACGACTGTTCCAAGTACGGGTTGGGCGGCGGACATCACCACTCGGCGTTGAACAGTTCTGACCTGAACCTCTCTCGGTGCGGGGCCCGGGCCCGAGCGGATATGTCCGGCCGTGACATCAAGGTGGAGATCCTTCCTCTTCGTTAACGTACCTGCTTCCGGTGCGAGTTTCCTCCGGCTTCCCCGCTTCGCACCGGACCCTGCCCATCTAGTTCCGCTCCCTTAATTCAGGTCAAGTTCCGCCTTATGCGCGTTACCAGTTCCTTTAGCGTGGAAGGGGGAGTGTCCGATGCAGAGGCAGATGTCCAGGGACGGCTCGGAGTACGGTCGCTCCGCCCCCGCGATGGATCTGGGCACCGTGGTGCCCCCTCCGGTGGAGTCCACCCCGCTCATCGAGCCGGAGTTTCTCGCGAACATTTCGCACGAACTGCGGAAGCCCGTGAACAGCATCGTCCGGTTCTCCGCGCACCTGTTATCCCAGGACGACGACAATCTCACCGGCGACCAACGGGAGTATCTCTCGCACATCTTCAGCAGTGGGAATCAAGTTCTCTTGCTCCTCAACGACTTCCTCGACCTCTCTACGGCGGCGTCCGGAAAGGTCGGCCTGGGCCCCGAACCCTTCTCGCCTCTACGAAAATTGGAGGAGGTCGGCTCCGTGCTTCAAGTGGGAGTACGCCGGAAGCACCAAGTGGTGCACATTTGGGTGGGCCCGGGGTTTGATGAGGTGATCCTGGACCCGCTGCCATTCCGCCAGGTGGTCATCAACCTTCTTTCGAATGCCATCAAGTTCAGCGGCGATGGCGCTCGGATCGAATTGAGGCTGGACGCCGGCGAGTCGGAGGGGACGGTCCGGTTGCGTGTCACGGACCGGGGGATCGGCATCGCCGCCGAGAACCAACGCCTGCTCTTTCTACCGTTCGAGCGACTGGCTCCCGGACCGGAGCATCCGGGCTCCGGTATCGGGCTGTTCCTTACGAAGCGACTCGTGGACTCGCAAGGCGGTCGGATCTCGGTGGAGAGCGAGTTGGGCCGCGGCACGACCTTCACGGTGGTACTCCCGACTCCCTCCGTCCCGGACCCCAGGGCCGGGGTGCGGAGGTTGGAGATCTCTTGATACCGCCCGTCGCGCTTCCGAGTCCACGGCCACCAGCCCGTTCCAATGGGCTGGGCGATTCGCGGTTCGCCTTGGTGCAACACGGTCCGTGAGTCGGCATGGGCGATCCGAGTGCCCCGTTCCGAACCGTTTGCGTGTTCTAGAATTCGCCGGCCAGTCCGGAAACCGATTTCAGGACAAAGCCCGGGGGCGAGCAAAGCGTAAATAGGGTGCCCAGAGTCCCCGAGCCCTTGACGGCGGCCGTACCCTCCGCGGCCCCGCTGGAATCTATGGTCTCCACCCGCACTCCCTCGACC
>JBEKJG010000005.1:0-67818 GCA_050011355.1 Thermoplasmata archaeon
TGAGGGTCTAGGTCCTTAGGTCGGAAAAAGAGCCGAATGCCGGACCGTTGGAGCCCAAAATAGCAGAGTCGCCGTTCGATCCCGACTTCTCCCTTGTAACTGTAGAACGGCATTCCGTAGCTAATCCCCTCGTCGGCGTCCGGCGCTGCCTCGCGAATTGCCGCTCTGACCTTTCGCAATACGGTCTGCGTTTCGGGCGGGGCGGCACGGATGTACTCGTCCACGCTCTTCGCGGCAGGCATGGAAATCCGAGGCCAGAGACTCCTAAGAGAGCTCCACTGGCGGGGCACGCGCTGGCCGATTTGTTGGACCGGACCCCTGGCCGACCTGACGTGTCGGCCGGTCTAAGTGCAGAAGGGGTGGGCTGTGGGCAACAGGGGTGACGTTCACAGGCTCCGGACTCTCAGTTGAGGTCGAACTCGTTACCCTCGGGATCTGCCATCGCGACAGCGTAGCGGCCAACTCGGTCCTCGGACACGGTCTCTAACCTGATTGCACCGATTCCTTCCAGGCGCGCCGCCTCGGCTTCCACCCTCTTCTTTCGCATCTCCACGGGGACCTTCCGACCCCCGCCAACGCCCAGATCGAAGTGGAGGCGATTCTTACAGCTCTTTGGCTCAGGAACGGCGTGAAACCAGATCCGAGGACCAGATCCCGTCGGGTCCACTATGGAATCTGTACCGTCGAACAAATCCTCCTCGGCGACCCCAAGGCTCCGATAGTAGTCGTTCCAGGTAGCAAAGTCCTCCGGAGGTGGTTCGGGAACGTAACCGAGCGCGTTCGCCCAAAAATCAGCCAGGCGTACCGAGTCACGGGCGTCGATGGTAATCTGAAATCGAACGGTCATGGTTCATTCTCGTCAGGCATCAGTAATGATGAACTAGTAGTACCCTTCCCGACTGTTTACGATTCGTGTCGGTTGTCAAGACCGGACGGAATCTCTTGGTGGCACGACCCTTCTCATCGTAGGGCATTGTTGAAGGTAGCCCACGTTTTGGCCTCCATTTCTCGATGGAGGCTTAAACGAACCTGCGAGATTCCCAGATGCGGATCGACGCTTCGGGGCACGCCTCAGGGGGGACTCCGAGTGTCACCTTCTTGCCTCGGCCCGATTACGGTTACCGTTCGCAATCCACCCCAAAGGCGGGGCTTTCGTACGTTAATCGATAGGTGGGCCCGTTGGGCAGCCTCGAGAATCGCGTTCCACGCCGGCTTGTTCAGCTGGTATGAATCAATCAGTCCCATGCTCTCGCTCCAGCCGTCCTCCTCGCCCATCCAGTCGTCCCTCGTCAGTACTACGCGGAAACTCGGTGAATCCCACCTCTGCCTTCTCGCGAACGGCCTACGGGGATTGTACCAATCGACCAGTTCCTTCGTGGTAATCTGGACCTTGAAAAGGCCAGCCTTCAGATTATTCAGAGAGAGCCCCAGCATGAACAACCCCAGGACCAGGAACACGGCAATAGCAACAAACTGGAGTGGCCCAGTTCCATTCTCAACATGTAGGCGTGGGTTAGAAATCTCCAAGTAGGCCAGCGCAGCTCCCGCGGTACTGAGAAGGATGCCTATCCCGATGCCGGCGTAGGTCGCCGAGCGCACCTGCTTGCGAGCCGCCGTCAGTTCGGAGAGAACGGAGAACTCCTGGTTGTCGGCTGACATCCTGTCGCTACCGCGATCGGGTTGACTCATAGGTTCTCTAGGTTTTATGCGTGCACCCGCAAGATGCCGGAAGGGCTTGCCGATGCAACGCATTCGTGGGTGCAATCCCCCTTGCGACCAGTTGGCTGGCGCACGCCGGGGGAGAAGGGTGGTGGCCCGACGGCGCCGGACGGGCGCGGCTAGGGCTTCTTCGGGCCCTCGGCGGCGATCCGTCCGCCGACGAACTCGATTCCGATGGCGGGTTCATCGCCCACCACCCACGCGTCGTGCCCCGGGGGCACCGATACCACGTCTCCCGCTCCGATATCGAATTCGGCTCCGTCCTTCATCCGGACCCGATACTTTCCCGAAATGAGATACTGGATGTGGGGCGCCTCGCACCATTCCGTTTTCACGACCGGCTTGATGTCGTGGGACCACTTCCAACCCTTCTGCAGGGTGAATCGCGCGACCGTGCCGCCGGCGAGCTCCACTAGCTCGAGCTTCGC
Organism: Thermoplasmata archaeon; assembly: GCA_050011355.1. GTDB lineage: Archaea > Thermoplasmatota > Thermoplasmata > Lutacidiplasmatales > UBA184 > Lutacidiplasma. The sequence continues at coordinate 2,148 of JBEKJG010000005.1, forward strand.
GCGCTCGAACTTCCGGACCTCGGCGGAGGCGGAGACGTTCTTGACTTCGTGGGTCGCCATGGGGACGGGGATTGAGTTCCCGTTCATAGATTTTCCCGGGCGAGCCGGCCCGGAATGGCGTGAAACGGCCCGGCCCCTTTCGGAATCTTCCTTTTCTCTGCCGGTGTCTCTCACGAAGTCGTGCCGCGACCTCTGGGTGCCGGTGTGCTGACGATCATCGGTGGGTTCTTCATCATTCTCGGAGGACTCTTGTTCGCCCTCATCGGGGCTGTCTTCGCGATCTTCGGCTATCTGAGCGGAATATTCCTCGTGGGGCTCGTGGTAGGATTCCTGACGGTCCTGATGGGCTTGCTGATGATTGCCGTTCCCGGGGGCCACACGTTGTGGGGTGTCCTCGCAATCGGCCTTTCTATCGTGAGCATCCCGCTGGCCCTCGGAGGATTCTTAGTCGGATTCCTGCTCGCATTGATCGGGGGCGTACTTTCCGTGAGATGGAAAGGTAAGGTCGACCGGATCCTTACGGTGGAGGGCCGCGTCGTGCCCCCTCCGAGCGGCTAGCGGATCGATCTCGTCAGAAGCCACCCAGCGGTGAAGCGACCCCCGGGGGGCCGGCTGGTGCACTCTTCTCGGTCGACCGCAGGCTCCCGCGATATCGCCTCGCGCGCGCTCGTCCCTCGGACCGACCGAACGGGGCAAGAACCCGGACTCCAGCCGGCCGCCCGTTGCCGGGTGTCTACGGTCTTCCACGTCGAATCCATAGTTACGGGGGAGGACCGCACGCCTACGGGTTCTCTAGGGGCGCGGTAGAAGAGGGAGGAGGCCCGGTTTCACTGATGTGAGACGGGTCCAGAGAGTCGGGACCGGGCCTCGATGGACGATGGTCGCCCCGGTCCTCGCAGTTGCTGGGCTCGCGGTGCTCGCCTGGAGTCTGCAAAGTTCCGGGCTGGGGACGGGGTCCCCCGCTCCCTCGATCTCGGGGTCCGGCCTGACCGTCTCCGCGAGGGCCTACGAGATACAGTTCAAGGAGGAGGGACTGCCGCCCCACGCGAATTGGTCGGTCGCTCTCGGTGGGATTGTGGAGTCAGGGAATGCGACGAAGCTGACGTTCCGGGAGGAGAACGGGACGTACTCGTTCTCTGCGACCGCGTCGGGGTACGCGGCGTCCCGCAGTGCCGAGAACCTGACCGTTCGAGGAAAGTACCTCCAGGTGGCGATCCCATTTACGGTAGACCCGTCCCCCCGGACGTACATCCAGCACGTCGTGGTCATCGTGATGGAGAATTCCAACCTGACCCACATCTTGAACGGCGGGTCCGCCGACGCCTACCAAGCCTACCTATACCACACCTACGGCGGGGCTCCGCACTACTACGCCCTCTGCCACTCCTCCCCGCAGAATTACGTGACCATTGTCAGCGGCCACACCGAGCTGTGCCAGTACAATTCCACCCACAGCATCGTGCTCAATGTCACGGACCTACCGGACGACCTCGAGGCCCACAACATGTCGTGGGATGGGTACTTCGAATCGATGCCGACCGCGTGCGATTCGAAGCGGACCTCGCTCTACGACGGAGGGGTGCACAACCCGTTCGTCGACCTCGTCGACATTGACGACAACAAGAGCCGTTGTGACGCGCACGTCGTCAACAGTGCGGCGTTCAACGAAAGTGTAGCGAACGGGACGTTGCCGAACTTCTCGCTCTACGTGCCGAACCAGCTCGACGATTGTCACAGCTCCTCCCAACGGTTCTGCGACGAGTGGCTGAGGAGCTTTCTCGCACCGATACTGAATGCAACCAATGCGACGGAGGAGAAGCTCGCCCAGCACACCGCGTTCTTCGTAGTCTACGACGAAGGCGACCACCGTGCGAAGGACGCGGGCTACAACGTGAGCGGTGTGGACACCCGGTACTGCCTCCTGACCTACAAGGTCAACATGACCGCGTGCGGCGGAAACACGTACGCGGTCGCGATCAGTCCGTACTCCCGCGGCACCACGTTCCTCGCGAACGCGACCGATATGGACCTGACCTCCACCTTCGAGTGGCTTCTCGGCCTGCCCGGGGACGGCGGGTACGACGGCGGAGTCGATTTCCCGGCTCTCGAGTCGTTATTCGAGTTCCCGTAATCCACTTCCCAACGGCGGGCCCGACTCTCCCCCGCCGTGGGGGGCCAGCGGACCCCGCTCAACCGGATTCGCCGGACTCCCCCGCGGACGCGGCGATGGCCCGCCACTCGTGGTTGGCCCGGGCTTTGCGATAGACGATGAGGAGGAGCGCCCCGACGGTGGCGATCGTGATCACGATCTCGTCCAGCATCCACGGGATGGGCCGGCCGACGGTCGCCCACAGTAGGTCGGAGCTGAGGATGAGGAGCCAGGCGAGCCCAAGCAACGCCGAGAAGTACGTCACCGCGAGCGTGACCGAGACGTAGAGCCACCGACCAAGCCCGACCCCTCGCCAGCCCGTGATCTGTTGGTATCGGGCAAGTAACCTTCGGCCGGAGGGGGTCGCCTTCAGGATGGTGACGGCCCCGTCCCGGTCCTTGAGGGAGGCGAAGCAGTGCAACCAGAGTACCGTGGACGCGCCGAGCCCCGTCGCCGAGACGACGATCCGGAGGTGCAGGTTCCCGATCTGCCCGTAGGCGAAGAACAGGGCGCCGATCCCCGTCACCGCGAGCGCGAATGCCTGGACGACGTAGCTCTCGCGGCTCAGGAAGAACTCCCAGGTCGAGCGGACCTCGCTCTCGGTCTCGGACCCGATCACGACCGCCGGTATCCGAGGAGGAACATCTCCCTTCCGATTCGGGCGCGGTGGGCCGGCCGGGGGCCGGACCGGAGGCCCGCGCCCGCGGAACGATCGGAGCGAGGGGAGGCTCACCCCGCGGTCGCGCGGTGCTCGGCGATCCCGGTGACGCCGGTGGGGAGTTTCAGCCGAGTGAGCATCGCATGAAAGCTCGGGTCCGAACGCAGCGGGTCGAATGCCATCAATTGGTAGTCAAACCAGAGACCCCGCGTCCCCTCGCGGTAGTCCCGCTCCAGCCACTCCAGCGCCTTCTCCTTCTCCCCGAGAGCGGAAAATAGGGCCGCCATCCTCGACGGGTTGACGTAGCGGGTACGCGCCGCCTCCTCGCCCTCCGCGACGAGCGAACGGGCCTCCTCCGGGCGTCCGAGCCGAGCCCAGAGGACGGCGCGGTTCAGACGGTCGTACTCGCTGACCTCGCCGGCCGAAAGCTCCGCCTCCGTCTGGGCCTCCTCGACGCGTCCGGACCGGGCGTACATCATCCCGAGGTCGATGTGGGGGCCGGGCTCGTTCGGGTTCCGGTCCCGTTCCTCCTCGGCCGCGGCGATGGCCGCCTCGAAATCCCCGGCGGCGAAGTGCGCCACCATCATCCAGATCTTGGGCAGCTCCCAGAGTGGGTCGAGCTCGATCGTCGTCCGGAGTTCCCCGGCCGCCTCGTCGAACCGCTGGACGGCCAGGAGGAGCATCGCATACCAGAAGTGGGCGTTCGCGTTGCTCGGGTTGATCGAGATCGCCCACTTGAACTCCCGTTCGGAGGTCTCCCAGTCCTGCTCGTGCTGGAGGGCAAGGTTTCCTCGCGCCGTGTGGGCCTCAGAGGAGTTCGGGTCGAGCTGCAACGCCTTGGAGACGAGAACCTTCGCCCGCGGGAACGTGTCGTGGGGGGCGAGCGTCTCCCCCATCAGCAGCATGTACATGTTCGCGAGGTAGGAGTAGGCGGGCGAGAACTCCGGGTCCTCCCGGATCGCTTCGTCGAGGAACTTGATCGACCCGCTGTACCCTTCGTAGGTCGCCGTGCGGGCGGCGTGGATCCCCTTGAGGTAGAGGTTGTAGGCGACGAGGTTCGAAGTCGACTTCTTGCGGATCGACTCTCGGTCGGGGTCGAGCAGCTGCAACCGGAGCGCGCCCGCGGTCTTCTCCGCGATCTCGGTCTGGATGGCGAAAACGTCGTCTAGCTCACGGTCGTAGGTCGTCGCCCAGATCGGTTCCTGCGTGGCGGTATCGACCATCTGGAGCGTGATGCGGAGCCGGTTTCCGGACTTCCGCACGCTGCCCTCCAGGACCGACGCGACGTCGAGCTCGGCGCCGATCTGGGAGACCGGTTTCGACGAGGCCTTGTACTGGTTCACCGACGTGCGGGCGATGACCCGGAGCTCCCGGATCTTCGAGAGCGCGCTGATCAGTTCCTCGGTCAACCCGTCCGCGAAGTACTCGTCCGTCGGGTCAGGGCTGATGTTCGTGAGGGGGAGCACGGCCAGGCGGCTCCGGGGGATCTCCCCGGTGGGAGCTTCCGCGGCTTCCCAGGGCAACGCCACCCGGTAGAGCTCCATCGGGTAGCGGATGTTCTTGAGCTTCTTCGGCAGCAGCTTCTCGAACTTGTTCGGGACCTTGTTCCGCACCTGGGTGAAGACCGGATCGGAGATGCAGATCCCGCCGGCCCGGGCGAGGGGCTCGATGCGGGCCGCGATGTTCACCGCGTCCCCGAAGATGTCGTTCCCCCGCTCCTCGATGTCGCCGAGGTGAACGCCGATGCGCAGCTTGATCGGCTTGACGCCCTCCTGGGAATTACGTTCGTGCAGCCGGCGGTGGATGTCGATGGCGCATTGGACGGCGTGAAGGGCGCTGTCGAACTCGACGAGGAAGCCATCCCCGGTGGATTTGACCTCGCGGCCGTGCTCCGCCGCGAAGAGCGGGCGGACGAGCTCCTCCTGCTCCTTCAGCAGGGTGAGGGTGCCGGCCTCGTCGGCCTGCATGGCTGCGGAGAACCCGACCATGTCGGTGAACATGATGGCGGCGAGACGTCGGTTCCCGGCCACGGCGCGAGAGCGGTGGCGGGTAGATTAAGCCCCTTCTCGCCGGAATCCGGCTGCCGGAACGCGTCGCGTCCGTCCGATCCGGCGTCTCATCAAATTCCTGCCAAAACTGAGACGGCAGGTCGTTGGGCACCCGACGAGGGCGGCCACCTGCAGACCCCCGTGCCGGTCCCCGGTGGGGAGGTCGGGGCCCTGGAACGCGGATTGCCGGTTTCCCTCGAGAAGGCCCGACCTATACCCTTAAGGTGACGAGCCCAGTGGCGAGAACGTCCGGGAAGGGTGGGCCGTCGTGTCAGGCAAACGACCCCATGTCGGAATCCGTCGCGGCTGGGTGATGGCGACGGTACTTCTCGTTCTCGTCTCGGGGGCGAGCGCCGGTCTGGTCGCCGCCTCTGGTCACGGGGCGCGGACCTCCGCGGAGCACGCTGGGCTCGGGTCAGCGGTCCGGGCAACCCCGGCCAACCTCCACTACACGATCCACCGTGAGACGCCAACCGACGTTTCGGGGGCCCCTCGACCGCACGCCATCGGGGCTACGGTTGCCGACACACTGGTCCTCTTCAACAACACGCTGATTCCCGGGAACTTCATTGGCCAGAACGGGCTCGAGCCGGCCGGGCCCGCGTATGACAGCGGCAAGGGTGAGGTATTCGTCGCGGACGTCGAATCCGACACGGTCAGTGTCATCTCCGATTCCTCGAACGTCGCCGTAGCCACGATCCCCGTGGGCGACGAACCGTACGACGTGGCGTACGACCCGGGCACGGGCGACGTGTACGTCGCGAACTACCTCTCCGACAACGTGAGCGTCATCTCTGACGCCACGAACACGGTCGTCGCGTCCATCCCGGTCCAGGGCGAGCCGATGGCCCTCGCGTACGATTCGGGGAAGGGCGAGGTGTTCGTCGCGGACTCCGGCTCGAACAATGTCACGGTCATTTCGGACACCACTGAAGCGGTGGTCACGACAGTCCCGGTCGGACCCGAGCCCTCGGGGGTCGCCTACGACTCCGGAACCGGGGATGTCTATGTGGCCGACTTCGACTCGGACAACGTGACCGTGATCTCGGATGCGAACAACTCCGTCGTCGCGACGATCCAGGTCGGCACGGACCCGTACGGAGCGACGTACGATTCCGGCAAGGGGGAGGTCTACGTTGCCAATTACCTCACCGACAACATCAGCGTGATCTCCGGAGCGAGCGAGCGGGTCACTGCGACCATCAACGTGAGCTCTCTACCCGAAGGGGTCGTCTACGATTCCCATACGGGCCAGGTCTTCGCCGTCGACACCGGTTCGGCCAACGTCAGCGTCATCTCGGATGCGAACAACACAGTGGTCGCGACGATCGCCGTGGAATCGGAACCGTACGGGGGGGCGTACGACTCGGGGAAAGGCGAGGTGTTCGTCGTGAACCTGGACTCGGACACCGTCAGTGTGATCTCGGACTCCACCGACACGGTCGTCGCTACCGTCCTGGTCGGGAGCCTCCCCTACGGAGTGGTCTACGACAGCGGCAAGGGGGAGGTGTTCGTCACCGATTACGACCTCGGATACTACACCCTAGGGGGGGTGGACGTGATCTCGGACGCCACCAACCACATCGTGACCACCGTGACGGCCGGGGATTACCCCTTGGGACTCGCCTACGACGGCGCCACCGGGGACGTCTTCGTTTCGAACTACGGCTCGTCGAACGTGAGCGTCATTTCGGATGCAACGAACACCGTGGTGGCCACCGTCCCCGTAGGTGCGTTCCCGATCGCATTGGCCTACGACTCCGGGACGGACCAGGTGTTCGTGGCCAATTCGGGCTCCGCCAATATCAGCGTGATTTCTGCCACCAACGACTCGATCGCCGCCACGATTCCCGTGGGCGCAGACCCGTACGGCGTTGCGTACGATAGTGCCACGTCGGAGGTCTTCGTGACCGACGCCGGCGCGGCGAACGTCACCGTGATCTCCGACCGGAACGACTCGGTGGTCGCCACGATTCCGGTGGTCGGCTCTCCGGAGTTCGACGTGTATGACGCGGCCCAAGACACCGTGTTCGTGTCGAACTTGGGCGGGGAGAATGTGAGCGTCATCTCGGCGGCGTCCGACCGGGTCGTGGCCTCGATCTCCACGGGGGTCGAACCGTACGGGATGGCGTATGACCCGGTGACCGGGGAAGTGTTCGTGGCGAACTACTATTCCGACAACCTGACCGTGCTCTCCGGCGCCTCCGACACGCCCGTCGGTAACGTCACGACCGGCCTCGGCCCCCTCTGCCTCACCTACGACTCCCGGACCGGGGACCTGTACGGCACCAATTACGACGGGGGGACACTCTCGATCATTACCGGGGGCTCCGGAGGAGGGTATGGGGTCACATTCACCGAGACCGGCCTTCCGACCGGAACGAACTGGGCGGTCACGTTGAATGGCGTCCAGCTGTCCTCCACTTCCACGTCGATCGCTTTCACCGAGCCGAACGGGACGTACTCCTACACGGTCGGACCCGTTCCCGGGTATGCCGCCGCGGTTGACTCGGGGTCGGTTACGGTGAACGGGGTCGGCCTCGAGCGTGGTGTCGTATTCGCCCCGGTTTCCGGGCCATACTCCGTCATCTTCTCGGAGACCGGGCTTCCCGCGGGCGGAGAGTGGTATGTGAACGTCACAGGACAAGGCTCCGTCGTCAGCTCCACGACCAGCGCGGCACTTCAGCTCGCGAACGGAACGTACCCCTTCACCGTCGCGTCGGCCAACAAGCAGTATGCCCCCTCCCCCGCTCGGGGTAGCATCGAGGTCTCGGGCACCGCGGCCTCCGAGTCCGTCACGTTCACCCTCGAGACCTACCCTGTCTCGTACGCCGAATCCGGCCTGCCCTCCGGGGCGAGCTGGTCCGTCACGGTCGCCGGGACGACGCACACCTCGACGACCGCCACGGTCGCCTTCATGGAGCCCAACGGTACCTACGCGTACTCCGTCGGGTCGACCGGAGGATTCGGACCGAACCCGGCGAACGGTACCGTGACCGTCGTGGGCGGCGCTCAGACCATTCCCGTCTCGTACGCGAAGGTGTTCGCCCTCATCTTCACCGCGAGCAACCTGCCCAGCGGGACCAACTGGTCCGTGACCGTGACCGGAGGGAGCTCGTCGGTGGTCTTGCTGACCCCGTCCGGGAGTTCCTCGACCACCCTCACACGATGGTCGGGGGGTGCCTCCACGATCCGGTTCTACGTATCGAACGGGAGCTATTCCTACTCCTCCTCGGCCCCGGGACGGACGAACACCTCGGGGACCCTGACCGTCAGCGGGACCACCGCCGCACCGGTCTCGGTGAGCTTCCCGACCGGGTCCTCGGGCTTCCCCCTGCTCGGGTACGCAGCGATCGGGATCGCCGTCGTCGTGGTGGCGGTCATCGCCGGTCTGGGTCTCATGCGGATCCGGGGGAAGGCACCGCCCGCATCGGCGATGCCGCAAATGCCCTCGGGGCAAGGCCCGCCCCCGCCTCCGTCACCGTAGGGTGCACGGGCCCCTGGGCCCAAGATTCCTATTCATAGGTCCCTCGAGGTACGGTACCGGAGGAGGGGCGCTCGCTTGAGCGACCTCCGGCCGGGGGAGGCGGTGAACGACGGATCCACTCCAACTCGGGGGGACGTCCCCGCTTCGATTCCGGAGATCTCGGATCCCTACGGAACGAGGCGTCGCCCGCCCTACCGGCGCCTGAAGGCCCGGCTGTTCGCCGTCCTCTTCATCACGACCGCCGTGGGGCTAGCGCTGTTCCTGCTGGCCAATATCCCACTCGTTTGCACCTCCTTCGACCAAACCCTCACGGCCTCCAACTCCAACTACCGCTGTTACCTGCACCCCTTCTCCGTGGCATTCCAACTCGGGGATGCTCGATACGCCGCCCTCTCCGGGACATGGACGACCGCGGGAACGTTCGAAAGCGGGAAGGTCACCATCAACTCCCCGGGACAAGGCTGCGGCTCCTGCTCGGGCCTCCTCTACTCCTCCACCCTGGGTTCGGCCGGGTTCGTCGCCTCCTTCCACGTATCGGGGAACGGGCCGTTCACCGTGGCCCTGATACCGGTCGCCGGAGGATCGGTCACGGCCGTGTTCCAAGGAACTCTAGTGACATCGATCCTCTGAGGGCCGGGCCGGCCCGTGGGGTCATAGATTTCACAGCGGTAACGTAGGGGATTTCCGTGGAAAATCCGGCGATTTTTTTTCTCCGCCCATCGAAAGGATTTAATCAACAGCCCGTGTCGCTCGCCCGGGGTATGAGCGTGGCATCTCTTCGGACTTTGAACGCGACGACGGTCGGCGTGATCCTGATCCTGGCCGTGCTCGTTCTCTTGCCGCTGAGCCTGGCGAACGTCGGGACCTCCCAACGGGCGCACTCGGCCCCGAGCCTCTCGCACGCCTCCCTTCCCGCCCCCGCCGCTCTCCCGAGGTTCGCCACTCCCAAGGTCTCCCCGTACTCCGGCGGCTTCCTGCCCCACGCCACCGGCAAGAGCCACCCGTCCACCGGTGCCATCGACCCGTACGACTTCTACCATCAGGAACCGGCCCCGATGGGGGTCGCCGACTACGGCGTCACTTCGGCCGGCGCGGGGGAGTATTCGTACACCACCGAGGCGGTCCGCGGGACCGTCAGCCTGCTCGGAAACCCGATCGTCCAGAATGCGTCGATCGGCGCGAGTTCCCCGTACTTCGGTATCCAGCTCAATGTGATGATGGTGTTCGACGTCGGGACGTCCGACACCCAGTACACCTACTGGGTCCAGGACGTCGTGCTCTACAACACCAGCAACGACGAGATCGCAGGGTTCATCGACAACATCTGGAACGATTCGGCGTCGGGCGCTCAGATGTTCAATTCGAGCGTCACCGGTAACGGCAGCGTGCAGTCCTCCGCCGAGGGGGGCTTCTACGACGATTTCGCGAACGGCGCGCTTCCGGGTTCGGAGAACGTGCCCCTCGCGTCTCCCGGCTCCTTCACGCTCGAGATGGACGCCTTCGTGACGAACGCCGGCGCTCCCGGGCTCGCCTTCACCTACTACGATGGGTACGGGCAGGTCGCCTACGATGTGGTCGACTTCCCGTGGGTCACGACCCTCAGCGTGGACTTCGGGTTCGTCGTGTTCGGCGGCGGTACGACCCCGATCGGCGAGCCCTATGACCTCGAGCTCATCATCGGCGGCCCCGGGGGCGGCTCCCAGACCGAGGACGTACTCTCCGACTTCCTGTTCGAGCTCTGGTACTTCAACGGCCACAACTTCCAGACTCCGCAGAACACGTTCAACTTCGGGTCCGAGACCGCCGAAGGCGCCTACGATGTGATCGACGGCGGGGTGTACCTCAAGGTCGACGGGAACCTTTCCGGTCTGCTGCTAAACGGAACGCCCTCGGGCGGCGGCTTGGCGCAGGATTACAACTACACCCTCGTGGCCGGTCTCAATTTCACGGACGCATCGGCGAACGGGACCCTGACGGTCAACGGCGAACCGACGGCGTTCTTCGGTGGGGTCGCCAACCTGAGCCTGTTCCCGGGGTCGTACAACGTGAACGTCACCATCGGGGGCACGACCACCCCCCTCGGGGTCTGCACGCTCACCTCGGATACCGTCCTCCAGGTGAGCCTCTCCGCTCCGTGCTCCGGCGCGCCTCCGCCACCGCCGACGCTCACCCTCGTCAGCTTCACCGCGACCCCCACCGGGGCCACGGTCGGGCAGTCGACCACCTTCACCGTCACGACCAGCGGAGGTGGGGGCACCTTCGAGTACGCCTACGCGGGTCTGCCCACGGGATGCAGTTCCGCGGATGTGGCCGCGCTGGCCTGCGACCCGACGGCGGCGGGTACGTTCACCGTCACCGTCTGGGTAAACACGACGGACGACCAAACGGTCCACTCGAGCCTCCAGTTCGTCGTCACCGCCGGCACGACCGTGGGCGCGCCCTCGATCACCTCGTTCACGCTCAGTTCCAGCTCGATCACCGTCGGTGAGTCCGTGTCGTTCACGGTCGAAGTGACGGGAGGGAGCCCTCCCTACACGTATGCGTACCAGAATCTGCCCGCCGGCTGCGCGAGCGCGAACGTGTCGAACCTGGAGTGCACGCCGACCGCCACGGGGTCGTTCACCGTCACCATCACCGTCACCGATACACTCCTCATGACGACCAGTGATTCCGTCACTCTGGTCGTCGCCTCCTCGTCGGGCACGGGTACGCCCGGGGGCGGCGGGGGCTCGGGATCGTCCGGGTCCGGGACCCTCGGCGGTCTTTCGGACTACATCTGGATCGTTCTGATCGTGGTCATCGTCGCCATCCTGGCCGCACTCTTGCTGCTACGGTCGAGGGGCCGCTCCCGGCCCACGACCGGATACGCTCCCGGAGGGTATCCTCCGGGCGGTTACCCGCCCGCGGGCTACGGCAACGCCCCGCCCCCCGGCGCAGGTGGCGCCCCCCCGGGGTACGCTCCGCAGGGTGCTTGGCCTCCCCAGCAACCCCAGCCCTCCGCCCCTCCGCAACCGTGGTCCCCGCCTCCCCAGCAATACCAGCCCCCACCTCCGCAGCAGTACCAGACCCCTCCACCGCAGTATCAGCCTCCACCTCCGCAGTACCAGCCCCCTCCGCAGGCGCCGTGGACGCCGCCACCGGCTCAGCCCCAGACGCCGCCGCCGGCCGCGTGGACGCCTCCACCGCAAGCACCACCCTACGCACCACCTCCTGCGGCCGCCGCCGCTCCGGTCGTGGCCGCGGCCCCACCCCCTCAGACGAAGGGGTGTGTCCGGTGCGGCGCGATCGCCCCGCTGGGCACCGTCCAGTGCCCGCGGTGCGGAGCCTACCTCCCTCCCGGGTAGAGAGAAGCAAGGCTTCCCTCCCCCCGGGGGGCCGGCGCACGGGCAGGTCACGACCTCGGGTGCAGGCCCGCGACGGGACCGGGGGCCCCCCGGGCTAGGTCAGAGCCCCGGTCTCGAGCCGGAGCGGGTCCTCCACGAGGCGTATCTCAGGGGCTACCGCAGGAGGGGCAGGACATCGGTCCCCAGGGTCGAGCTTGACCGCAGCGCGGGCAGGCGACCATCTGCGGTGACGAGGGCGCCGGCGCGGGGGGTGAGGTGGCCATGGAGGGTGCGGGAGTCGGCGGCGCAGGTCGTGGCGGCGGAGGGGCTACGGGAGCGGCGGCCGGAGGGGGCGACGGCGGAGGAGTGGGGGAGGCGTAGGATGGGGTCGGATAGGTCGGATTCGGCGGGGGCGGCGAGGGAGCCGGTGGAGCGCCAGGATACCCGCCCGCACCGGGAGGGGGGCCTCCGGAGTAGTACGGGTAGTTCTGCGAGCCCGGGGGGGTGGGGGCATAGCCCCCGGGAGAAGGTCCTCCCATGGGGCCCGTGGGGGCCTGCCGGGGGGTACGGCCGCGCCGCATCAGGAGCACGGCCACCACGACTACGACCACGAGGACGATGACGATCAGGGCGATGATGGCGCCGAGACTGCTGAGTCCGCTCGTACTCGAGCCGGCCGTGCTCCCGTAGTTCGCGATCGACGGGTTGGCGTCGGCCGCGACGAAATTGGGCGCGTTCATGTCGCCCCAGCCGGTCACGGCGTCCCAGCCCTTGGTCGCCTTGAACAGGAAGTTCCCGCCCTGGCTCACGTCGAGCAAGGGGTTGGTGGACCCCGGGTTGGCCGTGAAGTAGCTCCCGATCCGGTAGATCTCGGGGTCGACGAACCCGAAGGAGTGGCCCGCGACCGCCGACATCTCGGCGAACATCCCCGCGGCCATCGGGGAGGCTACGCTCGTCCCGCCGACGATCTCGAGTCCTTCGGCCCCGGTGCTCGGGTCCTGGACGTTGATGATCGTGTTGTTTCCCGGAAGGGAGATGTCCGGAACCCCTCGACCGAGCGGGGCGTTCGCCACGGGGCCCGAACCCTCGCGGTAGCCGGCCTCGAACTGGGAATCGTTGACGATCGCCGACTGGGCCGAGGAGCTGCTTTGCCACGAGGGTTCGGCGAAGACGGAACTGATGCCTCCGGTCGAGCCGGTGAACACGCCCTGGCCGCACGACTCGTACCATGCGGACTGGCTCGCGAGCGCGCCGACGTTGGAATCGTACCCCACGTTGGTGGTGGCGACCCCGGTGGCGGTTACGGTCGTGCCGCCCACCGCGACCACGCCGTAGTTGGAGAACGCCACGTCCGAAGGCCATTCGGGGTTGAAGGACGCCGAGTTGGAATGGCACGTCACACCGAGGGGGGCGTCGCCCGTGTCGCCGGTGGAGGCGAACACCGTGACTCCCATGGAGGCCGCATGGAGAAGTTCGGTGTTCCAGAGGGTGTCGTTGGTCTCGGTGAGGCCGAAGGAATTGGAGACCGCGGCGAGCTTCTTCCCCTCGTAGTTGTGGCTCAGGGCCTGGGAGAGCGACGTAGCCTCCATGTCCGGGTCGCTGACCAGCACGTCGAAGCCGGGGCCGTAGAAGGTCACCAGGGTGGCGCCGGGCGCCATGCTGCCCGCCATCTCCAGGTCGAGGTAGGCCTCCCCCTCGACCCCCGAGGGGTCGGGTCCGGTCAACGGTCCCGGAACCGGCGGTGTGATGTCGGCAAAGGTCGTCGGAACGCCCTGGACGACCGGGACCGGCCAGCCGGACGGGAACGTCCCGTTGAAGTAATCGTTCACGAACGCCGGGTTGAACGGCGCCTGCAGGGCCTCACCGGACGCGTTCTCTCCGGACCAGAGGATGGTGGCCACCGCCTCGTTCGTCGCGAAACTGGCGTTGGTCGTCCCGGCTCCGGGGAACAGTTGGCTGTCGCCGAACAGCTGGGTGTAATCGGATCCGACCAGCAGTTGGGTCCCGTTGTCGGTGACAAAGTCGGGAACGGAACGCGAGGACGCGAAGCCCGGTACGGCGGCGGCGGCCCCGGAGCGGGGTATCGACGATCCGGACAGCACGTGACCAACCGACAGGACGTCGGCGGCCAGGCTCGCAGGGAGTCGCGGCGGTGCGCTCAGGGCGAGCTGACCGGACGGAGTGGGCGAGGGAAGGAGGAGGGTATGGAGCGCCGATTCGGCGTTCTGGCTGGAGATCTCGAAGGAGACGCCCAGCCCGTCGGGAGTGGCGGTCCAGGAGGACGCTCCGTACGTTCCGAAGTAGGAGTGCAGCGACGCGACCTCCCCCGGGGTGGGGGCGTACTCCTCGACGAACTGCGCCTCGGTCAGGAAGTGGTGGTAGGCCGGATTCGTCGGGTCGATGACCGCGGCGTCAAAGGCGTTGAGCCCGGCGTAGTCGTTCGGAGTCAACGTGAGCGTGATCCAGACCGGCCCGCTCGCGACGGGGTCCACGGGGTGGGTCAGAGCCAGCGGGCCATCGTAACCCACGACCGCAAGCCCGGACACGGGGGCCATGGGTGCGCCCCCGGCCGTGGTGCCCGCGTGGGTCGGTGAAAGCATGAGGAAGCAGATCGCCCCGATGGCGAGAGAAACTACCAGTACCTCCACGGGTCGGCGACGGTGCCACGCTCCTCGGGAGCGGGCGGGCGGGTGGGAGACCGCCGAGGTGAGGCCGCCGAACGGGGTAGGCGCTACGGGAGTCGTGACTCCCGAACGGTCGTTTGTCAACTTGACCGGCGCGGCCTAGCCGGTCCCGGTTTTAGAAGGTTGTGGTCCCCCCAATCGACACGGTCGCCGCACGGTTTTTTCTGACGGAGATAGGCACCGCCACCGCACTGGTCAGGGGTCCGTCTCAGGGCGGACCCGGACTCCCTGTCGCCGCGGGGCCCCGCATCGTTAAACTCGCGGACCCGGATGGCGGTCCGGTCCAATCATGCAGCAGCACACCAACGTGGGCACGGGAGCGGCCCGTGGAACGGCGACTATTCTCGCGACCGCCGTTGTTCTGATCGTCGTGGTTTCGGGCGCGGGCCTGGCCCTCGTTCCCCACGCCCCCAGCGTGCATCCCCCCACCGAGTCGACGGTCACTGTGGGGGCATCGCACCGCGTCACGGCCGCCGCAGCCCCGTCAAGCAATGGGCCCCAGGTGACCGGCACCCTCGTGCTGCTCAACGATACCCTGGTTTCGGGCAACTTCCTGGCGGGAAACGGCCTCGAGCCATCCGGCGTAGCCGTGGACACGGCCACCCAGCAGGTCTTCACGGCCGACACCGACTCGATGACGGTGAGCGTGATCTCCGAACGAACGCACGTCGTGGTGGCATCGGTCCCGATCCATGGGAATCCCTCCGCGATCGCCTACGACAACGGAACAGGAGAGCTGTACGTCGCCGGCGACTACGGAAACGTCAGCGTGATCTCCGACCGAACGGACCGGGTCGTGGCGAACATTCCCGTCACGGGGTCCGTCGTCGCCTTCGCGTACGACGCGACGAACGGCGAGGTCTTCGTCGCATCCTACTCCTACTCGAACCTGACGCTGTCGTTCGTTGGGAATGTGACGGTCATCTCGGACTCGACCCTTTCGGTGCTGGCGACGGTACCACTGGCGGGCGCGCCGGCGGGTCTCGCCTACGACAGCGGCACGGACCAGGTGTTCGTGGCGCTGAGCACGTATTCGATCGTGACCGGCTTCAACTACGGCAACGTCAGCATCATGGACGTCTCGAACAACTCGATCGTCCAGAACATCACGGTGGGGGAGACCGTCGGGACCATCGTCTACGACAGCGGACGCGACGCGCTGTACGTCGCGGACGACGACGGCGTCGGCGTGATCTCCGACACGAACGACACCCTGTGGATGAACATCACGAATGCCGGATCCCCGGTCGCCTACGACCGCGGGACGGGCACGGTCTACGGCGTGGAAGGACTCGCGGACGAAGTGACCGTGACCTCCGACGCGACGAACATCGTCGTGGCGAACATCACCGTAGGCGCCGGTCCGGTCGCCGCGGCCTACAGTTCCGCCGACTCCGAGGTCTTCGTCGCGAACTACTTCTCGGACAATGTGAGCGTTATCTCCGACGTGAGCGAACTCGCGGTCGCGTCCATTCCACTCTCTCTGGGTCCGGGCCCGCTCGCCTACGACAGCGGGGCCGGAGAAGTGTTCCTATCGAGCTCGGTCACCTACTTTGGGCCGGACCTCGTGAACGTCGTGTCGACCCGCTCGGACCTCGTGGTGGCGAACATCTCCGTCCCCACCGCCCCCGTCGCCATGGAGTACGACAACGGGACGGGCGAGGTCTTCGTGGCGGGCGGCGACAACGTGAGCGTGATCTCGGACGCCTCGAACGCCGTCGTGGCGGTCATTCCGGTGGGCGAGGCCGCCACCGCCCTCGCGTACGACCCGGCCCAGGGCGAGGTGTTCGTGGCGAACTACGGTTCGAACAACGTGAGCGTGATCTCGGACGCGACGAACACGGTGGTGGCCACCGTAGCCGTAGGGAGCGAACCGTACGGGATCGCCTACGATGCCGGCAAGGGTGAGGTGTTCGTCTCCGATGCGGGAGCGCGGAACGTCACCGTGATCTCCGCCAGTTCCAACACGGTCATCGCCACGATCCCGGTCCAGCAGACCCCGGGCCAGATCACCTACGACAGCGGAAAGGGCGAGGTGTTCGTGGCCGACGACCTCTCGACGAACCTCAGCGTGATCTCCGACACGTCGAACACCGTGGTGGCGACGATCCCCGTACCGAACGACCCGTTCATCCTGGGTCCCCGGGACGTGGTGCGCGGACCTCTCGGGGACCTCCCCCGGCCGGGCGATGCGATCCGTCCCCTCGACTACTCGGACTTCCTGGGGCTGAGCTACGACCCCGAGACCGGGAACGTGTTCGTCTCGGTGACCGATACCCAGAACGTGAGCGTGATCTCGGACGCGACCAATGCCCCGGTCGCGGCGGTGACCTTGGGGAACGGACCCGAATACATGGCCCTGGATGGTCCCGGCGGGGTCCTCTACGTCGGCGACACCTACCAGGGGACGTTGTCGGTGGTCAGCGTGGGAACGGTTGCCCCCTCGTTCCCCGTGACGTTCTCGGAGACCGGCCTCGCGAGCGGCGCGTCGTGGACGGTCTCCCTGGGCGGGGTCCCCCGTTCATCGACTACCGGCTCGATCTCGTTCGATGAACCGAACGGTAGCTACCCGTTCACCGTGGGCGGGATCGCCGGGTTCACCCCCGACCCCGCATCGGGATCCCTGACGGTTACCGGGACCGCAGTGAATCAGGCGATCACATTCACGGCCATCGCGGCCGTGACCGTGACGTTCACCGAGACCGGGTTGCCGACCGGTACGAGCTGGACCGTGACGCTCGGCACGACACCGACCTCCTCTACGAGCGGTACGATCACCTTCCGCGAACCGAACGGCACGTATTCGTTCACCGTGACCCCCGTTGGAGGATATTCGGCCACGCCCGGCACCGGTTCCCTCGTGGTGACGGGCGCACCGGTCTCGCAATCGGTGACGTTCCAGCCCACGGGAACGACCACCCCACCACCGGGCACCGGCGGGTCGTCGTTCCTCGGGTTGTCGGGGGATGGAGGGTACATCCTGCTGGTCGTCCTGGTCATCGCCATCGCCCTCGGGGTGGCGATGGCGCTCAAGCTCCGCGGTCGCGGAAGGTCTCCGACGAGCTCGGTGACCGCTCCACCGGCGGGAGCACTGGAACATCCCCCTCCTCCCCCGCCGCCATGAACCAGGGCGGTCCGGTCCGCCCGGGGCGGCACCTCAGGCGGAGGGTGTCGGTCCAAGGTCCGCGATCTTGAGGAGCTGCTTTCCGAGATTCGCCCGGGAGTACAGTCGGGCCAGGGCGGCCGGAGCGTTCTCGAGTCCGAGGGTGACATCCTCGAGGGATCGCAGCTGGCCCGACCGGAGCCACCCCGACATGACGGCGACCGCCTCCGGGAATCGGTCGGCGTAGTCCCGCGCCAGCAGCCCCTCCATCCGCCCGTTGACCATGACGAGGGCGAGATAGTTCGAGGGACCGGGGGGAGGGGACGGCTGCCCGTAGCGGGACGTCCCTCCGCACAGCACGACCCGTCCGTGCGGGCGAAGCCGGGCGAGCGCCTCATCGAGAACGGCGCCCCCCGCGTTGTCGAAGTAGATGTCGATCCCCTCCGGGCAGAGGGCCGTGAGGCGTTCCCCGACGTCCTCGGAGCGGGAGTCGATCGCCCCGTCGAACCCGGCCTCCCGCACGAGCCAATCGCGCTTGTCGGCGCCGCCCGCCACCCCGATGACCCGGAGGCCGTGGATCTTGGCGACCTGGCCCGCGATCGACCCCACGCCGCCGGCCGCACTGGACACCACGAAGGTTTCGCCCTTCCGGGGCCGTCCGACCTCGACGACGCCAAAGTAGGCCGCCATCCCCGTCACGCCCAAGGTGCCGGCCGCCAGGTTGGGTGAGACGCCCGGCGGGACCTTGGCGGTCTCGAAGAACCCGTGGCCGTCGAGGACCGAGAAGTCCTCCCACCCCGAGTGACCGTGGACGAGATCCCCGGGCCGGAAACCGGGATGGCGGGACTGGAGGACCTGGGAGACCGCCAGTCCCCGCATGACCCCTCCGATCGCGATCCCACCCTGGTCGGCAGGATCCGACATCAACAGCAGCTGGGTGGGGTCGAACGAGAGCCAAAGGTTCCGGACGAGGAATTGACCTTCGGAGGGGGAGGGGATCGCGCCCTCCGCCCATCGGAAGGTGGCCGGGCCGACGGCGCGCTCCGGCGCACCGCTCGGCCGTTGGACGAGCAACCACTGTCGATTGACTCCGTCGGGCATCTGTTTCCCCCGTGGACCGTCCGCATGGGACGCGGTCGGTGTCCCGAGCCGAAGGCGCTGCTCGGCATATACCCCGCGAACTGGGCTCGGTCCGGGGTCGGAACTCGTGGCAGGTAGGATCACGTTCGCCGGAGCTGCTCTAGGTCCTTCGGCATCGGGCGGCAACCGCACTGCCGGGCATGCTCGACGTGCCATCGCCGCCGCTCCTCGGGAGAGGGGTGGATGGGCATCTTGTGCTGACGATGCCATTCCGCATTGACCCTGGTGGGGCGCGCCATCGGGAGGATTGGAGAGGCCGATACGCGCTCATACGGACTTCGGGACGCAGAACACCGGCCAGGCCCGGCGCGGCTCGCCGGATCGATAGGTCGTTTGGTTCGGTCGGGGCGGGCCGGGGGTCCCCTTACGGCAGCTCGACCGCGCTGGTCGTGCCGACGTACCCACCGAGACCGATGCCGACCACGGTATCGCCCTGACCGGGGGTCCAGTCCGTCGCGGGAATTCCGACATCGATCACGAGGGACATGGTGGTCGTGAGCGGGGAGTCGGGTGAGTACGTCCCGTTGTAGTTGGTCCACGAGCCGGTCATGGCAAGACCGATCCCGGCGGCGATCGCATCGTCGACGATTTCCGTTCCGACAATGCTCTCCAACGCAAAGGCTCCGGTCTGGTTGTTCTGGAGCACCACATCCCCGGCCGTCCGCACCAAGAATGCAACATTTCCGAGCAGGATGGTCGATTGCTCGATGGTGAACGCAAACGTCTCGTCCCCTGCCGTCGCACAGAGCCGGGCGGCCACTTGGGAGGTGGAGCAGGTTCCTGAGACTGGGTTGCCGAGGGCGAAGACGGATCCGATCGGGATCCCGGTCCCGTTGCCGTAGTAGATCGCAACAGTGACGTTGCTCCCGCTGACCAGTACGCTACCGGAGGCCGGAGTGACCGTGTAGCCGGGCACCGGGTCCGCCACGTACCCGTACGTGCCGTTGGGCTCGTCCAACGTCACCTCCGACCCCGAGGAGGGGTGGAGGGTGCCGCTCACGTTCACCCACCAGTCCGTCCCCGCCATCAGCCCGACCGCGTAGAACGAGAGGACGAAGCCGGTAACCACGCTGGGCGAGAACGTGACGGGATGGGTCGGACCGGCGCCGTCCACCGTCACGTAGCCGGAGGACGGTGAGGGCAGGAAACCCAGGACCGGACCGACCGAGTACGCATACGTCCCGTTGGGTTCAAGGAACTGGATCGAGGCTCCGGTGGAATGGGCCGTGAGCCCCCCCAGGGTGACCGACCAGTTCGTCCCGTTCGGAAGTCCGGCCTGATCGAACCGGACGGGGTTCAGGGGAGCGGGCCGGAGGCTGAACACCACCAAGAGCTTCACGGCCGCTCCGGCGACCTGGAGAGTCCCGGAATTCGGGGTCGCGTTGTATCCGGGGACGTTGCCCACCTGATACGAGTACGAGCCGTTGGCCTCGGCGAACTCGAGGGGCGCTCCCGCGGACCCCTGGGTCGAGCCGTTCAGGGTCACCGACCACGCCGTGCCGGTGGGCAGTCCCGATTCTAGGAAAGTGAGGATGTAGTACTGTTCCACGGGGTTCCCTCCCCCTTCGACCTTTTTGGGCCCCAGGTCCAGGCCCGGGATCAGGCCGGCGAATCCGAGGCCGACGATCAACACAACCGCCACGACGATCGTGGCAAAGACCAGGTAGCGCCGGGTCCACCTCGGAGGTGAGGGTGGGGAGGCGGGCGGCCCATTGGCGGGGGCGAGCCATTCGTCGGCGAACCGCGGTGGCGTCGGGGTGGGGCCGGACACCGCCTCGGGCAGGGCGCCGTGCGGCATAACCCGGCCCGGAAGGGTTGGATGGGCGTCCTCCCCGCCGACTCGTTCCGTTCGAACGGTTTCGCCGGTCGGTAGGGGCCGCACCTCAGGGACGGGGGTTCCGATCCCTGCGGGCGGGGGGTCCCTGGGAGCGTCCGTGACCGCCCACCCGCCCTACCCCGACGTGGGGGCCGTCCCCTCAGAGCATGAAGGGGCGCCGCCAGTCGTCCGGGAGCACCGCATTCTCCTTGATGTTCCGGGGGGTCACCCAACGGAGCAGGTTGACGATCGAGCCGGCCTTGTCGTTGGTCCCCGAGTGCCGGGCCCCGCCGAAGGGTTGCCGTGCGACGATCGCCCCGGTCGGCTTGTCGTTGATGTAGAAGTTCCCGGCGCTCCACCGCAGGGCCGCCTCGGCCTGGGCGACCGCCCTCGTGTCCCGGGCGAAGATGGCGCCCGTGAGCGCGTAGGGCGAGGTCGAATCGCAGAGCGCGAGCGTCTCCTCGAACCGGTCGTCGGGGTAGACGTAGACCGTCAGCACCGGGCCGAAGATCTCCTCCGACATGAGCTTCCCCCGCGGGTCCGTCGCGCGGACGACCGTCGGGCGGACGAACCAGCCCTTCGAGCGGTCGGTGCCCCCGTCGACGACGAAGGTGTACTCCTGCGGGTGGGCGCGGGCGTACTCGAGGTAGGACTGGATGTTCTTGAACGCCGCTTCATCGATGATCGCGCCCATCTGGTTCTTGAGGTCGTGGACGGGTCCGACCGGGACCTTCGGGACCTCCTCCTTCAGCCAGCGCTCGACCTCCGGCCAACGGCTGGCGGGAATGTAGGCCCGCGAGCAGGCGGAGCACTTCTGGCCCTGATACTCGAACGCGCCGCGGAGCAGGTTGACCGCCGTGCCCCGGACGTCGGCGGACGGGTGCATGACGATGAAGTCCTTGCCGCCGGTCTCCCCGACGATCCGCGGGAAGTTTCGGTACTTTTCGAGGTTCTCCCCGACGCGCTTCCAGACGTGCACGAGGGTGTCGTAGCTCCCCGTGAAGTGGATGCCCGCGAGGTCGGGGTGGTCGAGCAGGACGTTCGCGTCCTTGCTCGAGAACGGGACGAAGTTGATCACTCCGGGGGGAAGTCCCGCCTCGACCAGGACCTGGAAGATCTCGTAGTTCGAGAAGATCACGGAGCGGGCGGGCTTCCAGAGCGCCACGTTGCCGACCATCGCGGGCGCGGTCGGGAGGTTCCCCGCGATCGAGTAGAAGTTGAACGGGGGGATCGCGAGCACGAACCCTTCGAGGGGACGCCAGTCGAACCGGTTCGTTTCGCCCGGGTACTGGTGGGGTTGCATCTCGTAGATTTGGCGCGAGAAGTACGCGTTGAAGTTCCAGAAGTCGACCAGTTCGGCGAGGTCGATCTCCGCCTCGTACGGGTTCTTCGAATGGTTGAGCATCAGCGCCGCGACATTCCGCGTGCGCCGCGGGCCCGCCAGCAACGTGGCGGCCTTCACGAAGACGGCGACCCGATGGTACCAGTCCATCTCGGCCCAGGCCGCGTGCGCGGCCAGCGCGCTGTCGACCGCCCGGCGGAGCTCCTCCGGGCCGGCCAGGTGGGCCCGGGCCAGGATCGTCCCGTGGTCGTCGGGGCAGGGGATGTCCACCACGGTACCGGTGCGAACCTCCCGGCCCCCGATGAGGAGCGGGACTTCGAGGGTCGCCTGGCGCATCCGGGCGATCTCCTCCTCGAGCTTCCGGCGGTCCGGGGAGTTGGCGGCGTAGGATCGGATCGTGTTGACGTCGTTGACCGGGCGTTCGGCGTTCCAGCTCATGCCTCCTTCCAGTTCCCGGAACCAGCTAACCCTATCGTCAAATCGCCTTGATGGGGCATTAAAGACGAACGCCCCGCCTCCATAGTTCGAGAGGTCTTCGATGGCAGCCGCACGGCTCGAGCGTCATCCGGTGCTGGACGTGCCATCGCACCCCGACCTCGTCGAGTTCACCTTCGACGGAGCCGTGCTCACGGCGCGGCCATCGGAGATGATCTCCTCCGCCCTGTTCGCCCATGGGATCCACGTCTTCGGCCGGCATCGGCGGGACGGCGCCCCCCAGGGGATCTTCTGCGCGAACGGCCAGTGCGCGCAGTGCCTCGTGGTCGCGGACGGCCGGGCCGTCAAGGCATGCATCACGCCCGTGCGGCCGGGGATGCAGGTGCACTCCCTGATCGGAAATCCCGAACTGGTCGCGGACGACGTCCCGCTCCGGGCAATCCCCCGGGTCGAGGAGGTCACGACGGACGTCCTCATCGTCGGGGGCGGACCGGCCGGCCTCACCGCCGCGGTCGAGCTCGCCTCGCACGGGGTGGGGGTCACCCTCTGCGACGACAAGCTCGCGCTCGGCGGCAAACTGAGCCTTCAAACGCACAACTTCTTCGGCTCGGTCGGCGACTGCTACGCCGGCCATCGCGGGACGGAGATCGGCCACCTGCTCGAGGACCAGGTTCGCGCCCAATCGCGGGTCGATGTCTGGACCGATTCACCGGTCGTGGGCGTCTTCCACGACGGCGAGGTCGGGGTGGTGAAGCAGGGCCACTTCACCGTCGTGAAGCCGAAGGCCCTCCTCGTGGCGGCCGGGGCGCGGGAGAAGGCGCTCGCCTTCCAGGGGGCGGACCTCCCGGGAGTTTACGGGGGCGGCGCGTTCCAGACGCTCGTCAATCGTGACCTGATCAAGCCCTCCCAGCGCCTGCTGATCGTCGGGGGAGGCAACGTCGGACTGATCGTGGCCTACCAGGCGCTCCAGGCCGGGGTCGACGTGGTCGCGGTGGTCGAGATCCTTCCCCAGGTCGGTGGATACAAGGTTCATCGGGACAAGATCCTCCGGCTCGGCGTACCCGTCTACACCTCGACGACCGTGCTGCGGGCCGAGGGGAAGGAGCATGTGGAACGGGTCATCGCATCGAAGGTCGATGAGCGGTTCTCTCCTATCGCCGGAACCGAGACGGTGTTCGACGTCGACACCGTGCTCGTGGCGGTCGGCCTCTCCCCCATCAACGAGCTCTACGAGGAGGGACGCCGGCTCGGCATGGCGGTCTACACGGCCGGGGACGCCCACGAGATCGCGGAGGCGTCCGCCGCGATGTTCTCGGGGAAGATCGTCGCCCGGACCATCCTCCACGACCTGGGGATCCCCGTCGGGGTGCCCGACGAATGGCGCGCGATGGGGACGATGCTCTCCTCGCACCCCGGCCCGGTCCTCGGAGCCTACCCCGTGCCGCTGGGGGTGCCCGTCTATCCCGTCATCCGCTGCGCCCAGGAGATCCCCTGCAACCCCTGCACGACGGTCTGTCCCAAGGACAGCATCATGATCCCCGAAGGGAACATCCTCGGCCGGCCGCACCTCGCCGGCGATTGCGTGGGATGCCTCAAGTGCGTGGCGATCTGCCCCGGCCTCGCGATCACGATGGTCGACCGGCGCTACGACCCGACCGGAGCGCGGGCGAAGGTGACCATCCCGTGGGAGATGCCGGAGGGCCTGGTCGAGCCGGGTCAGAGCGTACCCACCACGGGGTTCGAAGGCGAGGCAGTGGGCCACGGGAAGGTCGTCCGGATCCTCTCCGGGCGGGCGCTCAACCGTCGCCGCCTGATGGTCCTGGATGTCCCCGCCGCCGAAGCGGACCGGGTCGCCGGGGTCCGCATCCGGGCGGCCGAGCCGCTCGTGCATCCCGAGACGTTCGCGCCCCCGTCCGATGCCGAGACGATCATGTGCCGGTGCGAGCGGGTCACTCGGGAAACGGTGGTCGAGTTCATCCGCACGACCGGCGCGCGCGACCTGAATGCCGTGAAGGCCGGCCTCCGGAGCGGGATGGGACCCTGCGGCGGGAAGACGTGCGACGAGCTGATCCTGCGGGTGTTCCGGGAGCTTGGGACGGACGTGCGGTCCGTGACCCACGCCACGCGCCGTCCGTTCACGCAGGAAGTACCGATCACGGCGTTCCTTACGGTGGACGATGGCGCATCCGGAGTTTGACGCGATCGTCATCGGCGCGGGGTCCGTCGGAAACCCCACGGCCTACTTCCTCGCGCGCGAGGGGCTACGCGTCCTGGTCCTGGAGGAGCTGCCGGCGTCGGGCCAGGGACAGAACAAGGCGGCGATCGGCGGGGTACGCGCGACCCACTCCGACCCGGCCAAGATCCAGATCGCCCAGCAGAGCCTCGACATCTTCACCCACTGGAAGGAGACGACCGGGACCGACATCGGGTGGAAGGCGGGCGGGTACTGCTTTCCCGCGTTCGACGAGACCGTCGAAGGGACCCTTCGGAAGCTCCTGCCGATCCAGAAGGGTTTCCACCTCAACATCGACTGGCTCGACGCCGACGGGATCCGCCGGGTGGTCTCCGGGATCAACCCGACCGGACTGCGGGGGGGAACCTACTCTCCCGACGACGGGCAGGTGAGCCCGCTCAAGGCGTCGGAGTCGTTCACGCACGAAGCGGTGCGACTTCACGCCGAATACCGGTACCGGGAAACCGTGTCCGGCCTCGTGATGGAGGACCACACGGTCACCGGTGTGCGGACCGACCGGGAGGAGTACCGTGCGCCGGTCGTGATCAACGCCGCCGGGGCGCACGCGACCCGGATCTGCCGGATGGCCGGCCTCGACCTCCCCGTGCTCCCCGAGAGCCACGAGGCCGGTATCTCCGCCCCGGTCCGGGAGTTCCTCGGTCCGCTGGTCGTGGACCTCCGCCCCGGGACCGAGGGCAAGACGGTCAACTTCTACTTCGGTCAGGACTCGGACGGACAGATCATCTTCTGCTACACCCCGAAGCCCCCGATCGCCGGGGAGGACCGGACCTCGACGTTCGAGTTCATGCCGATCGTCGCCGCCCGGCTCGTCAACCTGATCCCCCGATTGAAGAACCTCACGATCCGCCGGGTCTGGCGGGGGCTGTACCCGATGACCCCCGACGGCAACCCGATCGTGGGCCACGCGCCGAACGTGCGGGGTCTGCTGCTGGGGATCGGGATGTGCGGCCAGGGGTTCATGCTCGGCCCCGGCGTCGGGCTCAACCTCGCCTCCCTCGCGATCCGGGGCGCCCCGGTCGTCGACTCCGAAGTCTTCGGTCTATGGAGTCCCGCGAGGGATTTGCACGCCGGAAGAAAGGAATCTTTGAAGTGAGCCACCGGTGCCCTTCCGTCGGCGAGACCTCGGCAGGGGTTATGCCGCCCCGGTCGTTGGCGACCCGATGCCCTCCCCGTCGGCGGCCCCACCCGAGTCCCGGTGGGACGCCGCGTGGCGGATTGAGGTCGACCCCCAGGGCCGCATCCGACGGCTCCGCACCGCCCGGATCGTCGCGTCGGTCGGGAGCGCGGTGGCCGCCTCGATCCTGCTCGTGCTCCTGATCGGTCCCTGGGCGGGCGCTCCCCCCGTCCCGGCGATCCTCCTCTTCCTGCTTGTCGGCTACCTGTTCGCCCTGGCGCCGGCGCTGTGGTGGGGGCTCGGATGGGCGCTCCGCCGGATCCCCGACCGGATCGCCTTCGACGACCACGGGGTGCTCGTGCACCGGGTGGACGGGCAGGTCGTGGACGTCGAGTGGGCCAACCCCGAGTTCGCGCTCGACCTCACCAACTGGGGGGCGAGCGATTTCTCCCGCGGAACGATTCAACTGACCTCCCGGATGAAGAACGGGTTCCCGGAGGGCGCCATCACCGTGGAAGGCTCGGCGGCGCTCCGGTCGGAAGCCCTCGGCCGGGGGCTGAGCGCCGAGACCTCGGTCCTGGGACGGCCCCCCAAGGCGTTCGGCGTGGTCGAGCTGCGTCCGCAGCTGCCGCCGTCCGCTACCGGCTCCTCCACCGGGTCGGGCGCGCCGAACCTCGACGCCGCCCCGGGCCATTGAGTTCGGTGAACGCGGATGCCGACCTGGGACCCGAACCAGTACCTCCGATTCGAACGCGAGCGCACGCTCCCCTGCCGTGACCTGATCGCCCGGATCGCCGGGGGCACCCCTGCGCGCATCATCGACCTCGGATGCGGCACCGGCTCCAGCACCGCCCTCCTGCGCGCCCAATGGCCGAAGGCGCGGATCACGGGGCTCGACAGCTCACCGGAGATGATCGCCGCGGCCACGGCGTCCGACGGATCCGTCACGTGGTGCCTCGCCGACGCGAGGACCTGGACGGCGGAGGAGCCGTTCGACCTGGTCTTCTCGAACGCCGCCCTCCATTGGCTACCGGATCACGCGGCGCTGTTCCCCCACCTGCTCCGGCAGGTCGCATCGGGCGGGGCGCTCGCGGTGCAGATGCCCGTCAACTTCGATTCGCCGGCCCATCGGGCGATCCGGGAGGTCGCGGAGAGCCCCTCCTGGGCCCCGCGATGGGGGTCGGGTCTCACGTCCGCCCACGTCGCCCCACCTGCCTCCTATTTCGACTGGCTGACCCCCGACGCCTCGGGAGTGGAGCTATGGCAGACGGAGTACGTCCACGCCCTCCCCGACGCGGCCGCCATCGTCGAGTGGGTCAAGGGGACCACCCTTCGACCCTACCTCGACCGGATCTCCGCGGGGGAGCGCGAGGAGTTCCTGGCCGAGATCACCCGGAAGGTCGCTTTGGCCTACCTTCCTCAGCGGAACGGACAGGTCCTGTTCCCGTTCCGTCGCCAGTTCCTCGTGGCCCACCGGTAGCCCCGCGGACCTTCCGCGCGCCCGCTCGCGGAGTATAAGGTCCGGCGCCGCTAGACCGAGCGCGGAGGGCGACCCCGAGATTGAAGTCCGAACACTTCCGGGTGGAGACGCTCACGGAGGGCGTCAGCGCGACGATCGCCGACCTGCGGGGCCTCGCGGTCTCGAACTCCGCCGTCGTGGACCTGGGGGAGGCGACCCTCGTCTTCGACACGACGCTCACGCCCCGGGCGGCCGAGGACCTCGCGAAGGCTGCGCTCGAGCTGACGGGACGGAGGCCGACCCTCGCCGCCAACAGCCACTGGCATCTCGACCACATGCTCGGCAACTCCGTGTTCTCCGCCCTCCCGATCTACGCGACGCGGCGCACGCGGGAGATCCTTCTCGAGAAGCGCGGCGAGCTCGAGGGGGAGCTGGCGCCCGAAAAGCTCACCCAGGACGTCGCCGAGATCGAGCGGCTCCTGGCCGCCGGAGACCCCGGGGTGAGTGCGGACGTCCTCGCCCTGAATCGGTCGCTCCTGGCGGAGGCCACGACCCTCCGGTTGACCCCACCCTCCCACGGGTTCGAGCAGAAGTTCCGCTTTCCCTCCCCGCGGAAGGTGGAGCTCCTGAGCTGGGGCAGCGGGCACACCGACAGCGACGCGGTGCTCCACCTCCCGGACGAGGGGATCGTGCACACCGGCGACCTGGTGCTGTCGGGGGTTCACCCCAGCACGGGCTCCGGGAATCCCGAACACTGGCTCGAGGTCCTCGACGCGATCGAGCGGTTGCATCCCGAGCGCATCATCCCCGGCCACGGACCGGTCACGACCCTCGAGGCGGTCGGGGAGATGCGCGAGTACCTGACGACCGTCCTCCGGATCGCCGAGACACCCGGCCCGTACGAGATGCCGACGCGCTACGCGGCGTGGTCGTTCCGCGATGGGTTCGAGCAGACGATCCGGTTCCTGCGAGGCCGAACGGCGGCCCGGTAACGCCCGATCGGTGGGCCCGCTGGACGTACCCCTATGGGTCGGTGATCTTCTCGAGCTTGCCGACCTTTCCGAGGGAGATCTGCGGCCGGCCCTTGTAGTCCCGCACCCACCCCTCGACGATCCGGACCTTCTCACCCTCGCTCACGAGGTCGACCTCGTCGCCCCAGAGCACGAGGGCGATCTCCGCGGTCCCGTCCTTGAGCGTGCCGTTCCGGACCTTCTTGCTCCCGCCGGTCCGCTGCTCGAACTCCCGGACGGGCTCGAGCTTGCTGACCGTGGCCTCGATGGTCGCCATCCGGTCGGGTCGGAGGTCGGAAATGAACATTTTGGGGGGAGCGCCCTCGGGCATCGACCGCCCAAGCCCCCGGGCCGAATAGACTCTTCACTCCGGCGTCCGCGCGCGGGTTCGGGTCGCTCATGGGTACCAGGATGCGGAATCCGGCGGTGTCGTCCCCCTAGGGAACGGTACCGTCGGGGGCCAACGGCAGGGCGCGGAGGCGCCGACCCGATGCGTCGTAGATCGCGTTCGCGATGGCGGGGGCCACCGCGATGAGCGGGGTCTCGCCGCCGCCCTGGGAGGGGAGGTCCCGGCGGTCCAGCAGGACCACCTCGATCGGGGGCACGTCGCGGAAGCGGGGGACCCGATACTCCGACAACTTCGGGTTGAGGATGCGCCCGTTCTCGAAGTGGATCGCCTCGAAGAGCGCGCCCCCGATCGCCATGATCGTGCCGCCTTCCACCTGGCTTCGGAGGTTGGACGGGTGGACGATCGCCCCGCACTCGTAACCCGTCACCAACCGAAGCAGTTCGAGCCGGCGGTCCTCGTGCACCTCGACCTCCGCATACGTGGCAACCCGTCCGCCCTTCTCGAGACCGACCGCCAGACCGCGGCCCCGGCCCGCGCGTCGTTCCGGTTTCGGGTTCCGGGCGACCCACCTCGCCCGCTCGGCCACGGCGCGGAGGACCGCCGCCAGTCGCTCGTCGGCCAGGTGGCGGAGGCGGTACTCGAGGGGGTCGGCACCGACCCGGGCCGCGAGCTCGTCCATGTGGGACTCTCTCGCGAAGTTGTTGGCGGTCGCGGCGAGCGCGCGGTACGACGCCTGGGCGAGGGGGGAATCGGCCGGCTGGTTGGCGATCTTCTGGTTCGGCACCCGGTAGGGCAGGCGCGCGGCCGAGGATCCGGCGTTCAGGTCGTCGAACTGCCAGGCGGTCAGCGTCCCGTCCGCCTCCGCTCCCGAGCGAATGTCGATGACGGCCATCGGGCGGAAGTAGGCCTGGGAGAACTCCTCGGCCCGCGTATAGACGATCCGGACCGGATGTCCGGATGCTTGGGCCAGACGGGCGGCACCCACGGCGAGGTCGGCGGCGTGCTTTCCTCCGAACCCGGAGCCCGTGGGGGGCACGACGATCCGGACCTGGGACGGGGGAATGCCGAGTGCGTCCGAGACGGCGTCCCGGGCACGGAACGGGGTCTGGGAGCCCATCCAGACCGTCAGCCGTCCGCCCTCCCACTCGGCGAGCACCGCGTGCGTCTCCATCGGGACGTGGGCGATGTACGCCGTCGTGTACGTCGCGCGCAGCGTGACCGGAGCGGTGGCGAGGGCGGAGGCGACATCCCCGCTCGCCTCGTGGATGACGTCCCAGAAATCCTCCCCCTCGGCGGGATGCTGGCGCAGGTACTCGACGATCTCCTTCTCGGACGGCTGCGGGGTCGTATCCCAGTCGGCGCGGATCGCCTTCAGGGCCGCCCGCGCCGTGAGCAGGTCCGGCGCGGCGACGCCCACGAACTCCCCGGCATGGACCGCGGTCACTCCCGGTAGTGACTGTGCCGCGGCGAGATCGACCCGACGCAGCTTGGCGCCGAACGTCGGAGGGAACAGCAGGCGACCGTGGAGCATCCCGGGCCGGTGGAGGTCGGAGGTGTACCGTCGGGCGCCGGTCACGATCTCGCGGCCTTCGACCCCGCGCGCCGGCCGACCGGCCCGGGTCCACTCGGACGGGGGAGTGGGTCGGGCGGACGGCGGGACCATCTCAATCCGATGAATTCCCCGGACCAGCTCGGCATACCCTAGCGAGCCTCCCGCGGGGTGTCCTCGCACGTGGACCTGCCCGTCGACCAACTCCACGGACTCCGGCACGATCCCCAGTCGGGCGGCGCCGAGCTCACAGAGGATGGCTCGCATCGCGGCGGCCGTCAACCGGAGGTGCTCGCCCGCGTCGGCCATCGACCGGCTGCCGAACGTCCCCATGTCCCAGGGCGAGACGTCCGTATCCCCCATCGTGAGCTCGATGGCCGAGATCGGCAGGGCGAGTTCTTCCGCGATCAGCAGCAGGAGGGCCGTCCGCGTCCCCTGACCGACCTCGACCTTTCCGGTAAATGCGCGTACCTTCCCATCGGCCCCGAGATGGATCCATGCGCCAC
This sequence comes from Thermoplasmata archaeon, assembly GCA_050011355.1. GTDB lineage: Archaea > Thermoplasmatota > Thermoplasmata > Lutacidiplasmatales > UBA184 > Lutacidiplasma. The sequence goes on from JBEKJG010000005.1 coordinate 32,574, forward strand.
CGTGAGGTGGACCACCCCGTCCCCACCCGTTCGGGTCGGGTTTTCGCGCGGGAAGCACCACGACCAGCCCGTTCCCGAGCCGGTCGAACCAGGGGCGCTCAGCGGGAGAAACGAGGTCGTCCGGGACGACCGACGCCGGGGTCGTCATCGGGTTTCCCCTCGATTCGGGCGGTCGGAATTCCGCGCGGCCCGGTCGATCGCGTCGAGGATGCGGAGGTACCCGCAGCACCGGCAGATGTTGCCGTCCATCGCGGCGCGGACCTCCTCCTCGCTCGGGTGCGGGCTCCGATCGAGCAGGGCGACGGCGGCGACGATCATCCCCGGGATGCAGTAGCCGCATTGGAAGGCGCCCGCGTCGAGGAACGCCTGCTGTACCGGATGCAACCGGTCCCCCTCCGCGAGGCCCTCGATGGTCGTGATCTTCCGGCCGACCACCTCTCCGACCGGCGTGATGCAGGAGCGCACCGCCACCCCCTCCACGAGGACCTTGCACGCTCCACACTCCCCCTCGCCGCACCCATACTTGGCGCCGGTCAACCCCAGTTCCTCGCGCAGGACGTAGAGCAGCGAGCGGTCGCCCTGGAGGGAGATCGGATGGTCGACGCCGTTCACCCGGAGCGTCGCGGCTGGCCGGGGGCGAGGGGAGAGCTCGCTTGTGGCCACGGGCTGAAAAATCCTCCATTCACCGCGAGGGCTCGTACGGAGATAAGCCTCCGTTCGGCGGTAGGGAGCCGCCGGCCGGGGAACGCCTTCGCACGAAGAACTCCCGGGGGCAGAATCGACCGGTGTTCCGAGGAAGGGCGCCCGCAAGTCAAGCGGAATCGACCTCGCGGCCAAGTGCCCGGAGAGCCACTTCCGGGGTGGACGGGAGTTGCACCGTGGCCGACCGGCGTTCGATCTGGGATTCGGGGGTTCCCCAACTCCTCTTCCTTGGCCTGTTGTGGGGGGCCACGTTCCCGATCGCTCGCGTCGGTATCGACGGGGGGGCCAACCCCTTCGTCCTGGTGGTCTTGGACTTGGCGCTGGCCGTTGTCGTGATGGCCCCGGTACTCGCGCTGTCGCATACGCCCCGGCCGCCGCTGCGGACCCTCGCTCAGTCCGCCGGACTCGGGGCCCTCCTGATCGCCGGGATCAACCTGCCCCTCTACTGGGGGCTCCAGTACGCGACCGGCGGGGCGGCGTCGATCGTCTACGCTACCGCCCCCTTCGTGAGCCTCCTCGCCCTGGGGATTCTCGGAGCGTCCGACGGGATCCGGCGGGTCCAGGTGGTGGCACTCGCCCTCGGATTGACCGGCGTGATCCTGATCGGATTCGCCACGACGGGCGGCTCGCTCCTCGCCGGGCTCGTTGCCGTGGCCGCTTTCGGCTTGGGGGCGGCCTGCCAGGGAGTCGGTGCGGTCTTTGTCGGTCGCGCCCGCCCCCGCGGGGAGAACGCCTGGGGGCTCACCTTCCAGTTCGCCGGGGCCGGGGCGGCCGCTCTCGTGGCCCTTCCGTTCTTGGCCCGTAACCTCTCCTTCCCGCTCAACGCCTCGACGCTCGGCTCGGTCGTCTACGTCGGCCTCCTGACGATGGTCGTCGGCTACACGCTGTTCTACCGCCTGATCCAAGGTTTCGGTCCGGTCCGTGCGAACCAGGTGACCTTCCTCAATCCCGTAGTGGCCTTGCTGGTGGGGGTGGTCGCCTTCGGCGAGGGATTCGAGCCGCTCGAGGCGGTCGCCCTGGCGCTCATCATCCTGGCGTTGCTGCTCCTCCATCCCTCGTCGGGCCAGCGACCGGTCCCGACCGGCACTCCCGCACCCCCGCTCGCGCGATCGAGGGAGCCGTCCTAGGGCGAGGGCCGATCCGATCGTCGGTCGGGGAGGCCCTAGAGGACCCCGACGACCCGTCCGTCCGGTGTGATGTCGATGGTGTCGGAGGCCGGGTGTTCCGGAAGGCCCGGCATCGTGATGATCCCTCCGAGGAGCGCGACCGTGAATCCGGCGCCCGACCAGCGTTCCAGCCGCCGTACCTGGACCCGGAAGTCGGTCGGTCGTCCCCACTTCTTGGGGTCGTCGGAGAGGGAGCGTGGGGTCTTCGCGATGCAAACCGGTCCCAGGGCCTCGCCGAGCGAGCGGATCCGGTCGAGGTCAGCAACCGCTGCCGGGGAGAGGTCCACGCCCGCGGCCCCGTACATCTTCGTCGCCACCGTGTCGAGGACCGTCTCGACGCTCGCCGTCGGGCCGTAGAGCACCCGGCTCTTCTGGCCCCGTTTGGCCGCGGCCACGACGAGCCGGGCGAGCTCCTCGGCGCCTTTCCCGCCGTCGGCGTAGGCGCTGTCGCGGGCGAACGGGATGTGGCGTTCGGCGCAGTACTGCTCGACGATGCGGGCCTCCTCGGGCGTGTCGGTGGGGAACTGGTTGAGCGCGACGATCGGGTCGAGGCCGAGAAGGCGCATGTTGGCGACGTGCTGGTCCAGGTTGGCCAGCCCTTTGGTCACGGCCGCTACCGAGGGCGGGGCATTGGACGGGAGCCCGCCGTGGTAGCGCAGGGCGCGGATGGTCGCTACGAGGACCCCGACGTTCGCGTCCAGACCCGTGCCGGCCCCCACGATGTCGACGAACTTCTCTGCGCCGAGCTCGGAGGAGAATCCGGCCTCCACCACGCAGAAGTCGGTGAGCGCGAGCCCGGCTTCTATCGCCAGCCGGCTGCACGTTCCGTGGGCGACGTTCGCGTAGGGTATACCGTGGACGAAGGCGGCCGTTCCCTCGGCCGTCTGCACCAGGTTCGGCGCAAGGGCGTTGGAGAGGAGGGAGGCCGAAGCTCCGGCCGCTCCGACATCGGCAGCGCGAACGGGAGCGCCGGAGGCCGTGCGGCCGACCAGGATGCGTCCGAAGCGGTCCTTCAGGTCGACGTAATCGCGGGCGAGCGCGTGGATCGCGGCGACCTCGCAGGCCGCGCTGACGACGAACTGGGCCGCCCGGGGAAACCCGTGGCCCGGTTGCGAGAGGCCCGCGGTGAACGTCCGGAGCGAGCGGTCCTCGATCGCCGAGGCCCGCGGGAATTCGGTGGAACCATCGACGATCTCGGGCGTCCGTCCACGGTAGATGTGGTGGTCGATGAGGGAGGCGACCAGGTTCTGGGCGTTCGTGATGGCGTCCAGATCACCGGTGAGGCCGAGGTCGATGGCGGGTCGAGGGTCGACGGTCGCATGACCGCCACCGGACGCCCCACCCTTCACCCCGAACACGGGGCCGAGCGAGGGTTGCCGCAGGCAGACCACCGAACGGTGGCCGAGGCGGTCGAGGGCCATCCCGAGTCCGATCGCGACGACGGTCTTGCCCTCGCCGTGTTCGGTCGGCGTCATCGCGCTCACGAGGATCAGTCGGCCCTTCCGGGGTCGGCTGGCGAGCGAGCGGACGAGCCCCACGGGAACCTTGAGCACGCCGCTGCCGGCAGGGATCAGGTCCGACTTGGGCAGTCCAAGGTCGCTGGCGACGTCGACGATCGGACGGAGGGTACGGGGGTGGGCCATCATGCGGTCGTCCTTCCCTTCGGACCGGCCTTGGGAGCAGGCGCCTCGGGCGCCGGTGGGGAGGGTTCGAGCACCCGGAGCACGTCCTGGCGCGTGATGATCCCGCAGAGCCGGTCGCCCCGGACCACCGGGAGCCGGTTCACGGAGAATTGTCGGAGCATGCGCCAGGCCTCGCTCAAGGGCGCGTCCTCGTCCACGGTGGCGGCAGGCTTCGACATCGCGTCCTTGACGACCCCGTTGAGCAGGGCCGCGACGGAGCGCTGGAGCAGGTCCTGCCGCTTCGGTTCGTAGCCGGCGAGCAGGATGTCCAGGATCCCTCGGGCGTGCCCCACCCCGACCTGATGGTCGAGCGCCCCGACGATGTCCTTCTCGCTGAGGACGCCGAGTACCCGTCCCTTGGCGTCCACCACCGGTAGCCCGGACACGTGGTGACTTCGCATCGTCCGTGCGGCGGACAGGAGGCTCTCGTCGGGTCCGGCCGTGAACACCGGCGCCGTCATGACCTCCTCGACGAGGAACGGCCGCAGCAGGTCCGTGACCAATGGAGTGGACATGATGGGGATTCTGTCCGCCGGCTATTAGAGCGCATGGTCAACCCCTCTTGAGCCGAGCGCCGGACCGCCGATTCCCCCCGACCGGACCGTGCCGTCCGTCAATCGAAATTCACGAGGTTCGTCGGTACGAACCTCCTCCGTAAGGCGGCCGGGGCGGTTTGAGCCACGGGTGCCCGAGCGGTGAGCGGAGACATGGCGGGCGCGAGCGAGACGCCCGCTCCCGAAGCGCCGATCCCCCTGTTCGAAACCCCGCCCGCGGTCATCCGGTTCTTCGACCGGACCGAGGAGGCGATCCGCTCCCGGCTCGTGAAGCGGACGTTCTTCCAACGTCTGTTCCAGCTCGACCGCGATTGGATGACGCGGATCACCATGCTCATGGTGGTCCTCTCGGTCTTCTGGGGGATCCTCGGGGCCGTCGACATCTTTGACTGGCGGACGCAGGTCACACTGTTCGCCCTCGGCCAACCCCTCACGCTGTCAAACCAGGAGATCTACTCCTCCCTGACGCTCCACGGGATCCGGATGCTGTTCGGGTTCGCCCAGCAGCTCGAGCTCGCCCTGTTCGGCATCATCTTCGTGACGGCGTTCGGCCTCACGCCGCGCCACAAGTGGGCCTACTACCTCTCGGTGCTCCTGATCAACTTGAGCCTCCTCCTGATGGAGGGGCCATTCTTCCTCTACCCCTACTTCAACGACAACTACTTTCCGGCCCTCGGATGGTACTTCTACTCGCCGCTCGGGATCCGAGGGCTCTCCTCCTACGTGGCCAGCCCGTTGTGGTATCTCGGCTGGATCGCGCTCAGCGTCGGGGTGATCATCTGGTCCGGCTGGATGGCGCTCCATCTCCGCGACTGGCTGAGGACCCACCGCGGCCAACTCCGACGCATCCCACCGTTCGCGCTCTTCGTCATCGCGCTCGTGATCCTGATCCCCCTGTCCTACGTGACCGTCCTTCTTTCCTCGTCCTGGGACCTGGCCAATTACTTCGGGGTCGGGCCGGTGAACCCGCTCCTCAACCAGGTGCTGTTCTGGTTCTTCGGCCACGGGCTCGTCTACATCCTCTTCCTGATCCCGATCACCGCGTTCTACTTCCTCGTCCCGATCTTCGCCAAGCGTCCGATCTACAGCTACCGCGCGGCGTTCGCAGCCGCCGTGATCTTCACGATCCTCACGCCGGTGCTCTCGATCCACCACCTCTACCTGACGCCGGTCCCGCCCTGGTCGGCGTGGCTCACGATGGCCCTCACGTTCCTGATCATCATTCCCTCCGCGATCACGTTCTTCACGATCTGGATGACGACGAAGGGCGTGAAGCGGGGCGACTGGCAGTGGAACACCGTCACGCTGTTCCTCGCGCTCTCGTTCGCCGGCACGATGGCCGGTGGCCTCACCGGACCCGACAACAACAGCCTCGCCTTCGACATCGATCTCCACAACACGCTCTTCATCGTGAGCCACTTCCACGCGCTCGCGCTCCTCTCGATCGCGGCGGGAGGGTTCGCGGTCGTCTACGCGGCGTTCCCGCTGCTCGCGGGTCGGCTGTGGTACTCCCCCCGCCTCTCCCAGGCCCACTTCGTCTCCACGGCGATCGGCTGGAGCGGACTCGTCCTGTTCATGGACCTCCTGGGGTCCGACGGGATCCTCCGTCGGTCCCTCATCTTCCCGCTGACGAGCTCGGTCGTCTCCGACCAGGTCTGGCTCACCGTGTTCGTCATCGTCTCGATCGCCGCGCAGCTGTTCTTCGCCGCCAACGTGCTCCTGACGTTGTTCAAGGGGGAACTGCTCACCGTCCAGGGTCTCTCGCTGGACGAGATCGTCCGGAAGATGGCGCAGTCGACGCATCCGAAGCCGACGGTGCCCATCGCCGACGTTCCGTTCGTCCGTCAGGCGCCCCGCGCACGACGGGAACGGGCCGAACGGACCTGGATCACCGTGGTCGTGGTCCTCATCGTGACCGTCCTCGTGGCGACCTCTCCCCTCACCCTCACGGACTCGACCTCGATCGGAACGCCCGCCCATCCCCCGGCCGGCAGCGAGTATCTGAGCCTGGTCGACCACCAGTACTACTGGCAGGTGCAGGAGAGCGGGCCGATCTCCGGGTCCTTCTCGGACGTGATCGTCGCCCGGGCGGGTCAGTGGATCGCGGTCAACGCGACCGCGCAGGGGGCCACGGGAGGGTTCTACATCCCCTTCCGGAACCTCCCGACCGTGGACATTCAGGTCATCCCGGACGCGATGTCGTACTGGCTGTTCCAGGCGCCGACCATCCCGGGCGTCTACGCGGCCCCGGACTCCGAGTACAACGGACCGTGGTTCGGGCAGGACGTCGCGGCGCTGGTCGTACTTCCGGCGAACGGCACGGCGAGCCTCGCGGCCTACCAGTCGAACGGCGGCGAAGGGGACACGTACAACCCGCCCGTCTGGGGCGCCGCAGGAACGACCCTCACCGGGGACAATGAAGGGCTGTTCGACAACTCCGTGCCGGGCCCGACCCTCACCGCGGCCCCCGGCCCGGTCGCCTTCCGGTACACCATCCCGACGTCGAGCATCGGGGTCGACAACTACCTCGTGAACGTCACGACGGACAGCCCGACCAGCCAGCAGGACTACCTCGCCGCGCACAACTACACGCTCCCGTACTCGCTCGGGATCTACGCGATCAACACGACGGGGGCCGGCCTCGTTCCGCTGACCACCCAGCCGCTCAAGGTCGGGCCGGTCCTGGAGGAGGACGCCACCCTCTCGGCCGGGGTCTACATCTACGGGTTGGTGGACCCGGTCTCCTACGTCTACAATCCCGCGGGGGATTCGTCGTGGATGACCGGTTCCCAGCAGGGACAGATCATGGGGCTGTGGGGGGTCCTGTGGGTGAGCCCGTGAGCGCGCCGGCCGCCACCCGGGAGCGGGGGCTCACGCCGTTCGCCTGGTTCGGCCTCGCGATCATCGCGGGGGCGGCGTACGCCCTGTTCGCGGGCCTCGAGTACTACAATACCCCCACGTTCACCGCCGCCGCCCTGCCCACCATCGCGGGGGTCGCGGTCGCGGTCGTGGCGTTCCTCGTGATCGGTCTCTGGGCTCCGCCCAACGAGTGAACGGACCTCCCGGACTCCCGTCGTCGGGTCCGGGCGTCCCGTCAACTGCCGTTGACCTAGGAGTTGATACCGCCCGCGCGCATTCCGAGACGATGACTTCTGCTCCGCCCGACTCGTCGGAGATATCGACGGCCAAGCCGACAGCGATTCCGGGCGGGTCGCCCATCCCCGCCGAGGGAGCCGTGAGCGAGGGGTTCTCCCGAGACCTGGAGAACGCCCGGAAATCCCTCTCCGGCCTCCTGGGACGGGTCCGACGCATCCGCAAGGAGGCGGCGATCAGCAAGGCGACGAGGACGGTCCCCTCCGCGGAGCTCGTCACCCGGCTCCGGGGCGGCCTCCGGAAGGAGCACGACTACGTCCTCGAGCCACTGCTGGAGCGCTTGGACGCCTTCGCGACCGCCCTGAACCGCGGCGGCGACATCCCGATCCCCGTGATCGAGGAGGGGCTCGCCCTCGTCGACCGGTACCTCCTCGAGCTCCACGACGCCCACCTCCGCCTGCTCCAGATCACCGGGGTCGATCCGGACAAGGGGGCGGCCGGACTGTTGGCGTTCCAGCAGCTCGCATCGGACAACGAGCACGCTCGCGTCCGCTGGGCGACCGTGCGCGTCATGCTGCGGGGCTACGAGGAGAAGATCACCGGCTATCGCGTGATGTTCGCGATCACGCTCTCCCAGGAGTGCCGGTCCGAACGCGCCTGGCACGACTTCGAGGAGGAGTACGTGCGGACGAGCGTTCCCGCCGCGTTCACTCCGCGGGTGGCCGAGACCTGGCAGGTCGAGCTCGACCGGGCCCGGGCCGAAGGGCAGGCCGACCGGAAGAAGATCGAGGATTGGGTCGCACGGACCACCGCCTACGTCCCCGGCCGTGCGTAGTCGCGGGACGGTAGAGGAACGATCCGAATGAGCGGTCCGATCGCTGCAGGTACACGCCACGAGCTCGACCGCGCCGATTTCCCGCGCCTGTTGACGGCCCTCCGCGGGGCCGGCTACCGCGTCGTGGGGCCGACCGTCCGGGACCGGGCGATCGTGTACGGCGAGATCCGGGAGGAATCCGACCTTCCGATCGGCTGGACGGACCGGCAGGAGGCCGGCCAGTACCGCCTCGAACGTCGCGCCGACGCCGCGTTGTTCGGCTACAATGTCGGACCGCACAGCTGGAAGAAGTACCTGTTTCCCTCGCGCGAGCGCCTCTGGACGGCCGTCCGGAAGGACGGCTCGTTCGAGGTCACCCCCGAGTCCGTGGACCCGACCCCGCTCGCATTCCTCGGGGTCCGGGCCTGCGAGCTCGCGGCGATGGAGATCTCCGACCGGGTGTTCGGGAAGGCCGGCGACCCGAGCTACGCCCAGCGGCGTCGCCGGGTCCTTCGGATCGCCGTGCAGTGCGGCCAGGCCGGGAAGACCTGTTTCTGCACGTCCATGGGGACCGGACCGGCGGTCCGCACCGGGCACGACCTCTCCCTCACCGAGGTCATCCAGCCCCAGCGCCACTTCTTTGTCGTCGAGGTCGGTTCCGACGCCGGAGCCCGGATCCTCACGGGGCTTCCGCTGCGCGACGCACCGGACGACGACGTCCGCGCCGCCACCGCCCTCGTCGACGGGGCCGCGGCGTCGATGGGACGCACGATGGACCCCCAGGGCCTCCGCGACCTGTTCGTCAACAACCCGGAACACCCGCGGTGGGAGATCGTCGCCCGACGTTGCCTCGCCTGCACGAACTGCACGATGGCCTGCCCCACCTGCTTCTGCCAGACCACCGAGGAAGTACCGGACCTCTCGGGGGAGTCGGCCGAGCGGTGGCGCCGGTGGGATTCGTGCTTCAATTCCGGTTTCAGCGCGGTCCACGGGACGAGCGTCCGGCAGACCACCAACTCCCGCTACCGCCAGTGGCTCACGCACAAGCTGGGGACGTGGCACGACCAGTTCGGCGAGTCCGGGTGCGTCGGCTGCGGACGGTGCATCACGTGGTGCCCGGTCGGCATCGACCTGACCGAAGAGGCGGCCGCGTTCCGGGTCCTCCCGTCGCCGGTGAAGGCGGCCCCCGCCGCGGGGGGGAAGGCATGACCGCCGTCCCGTCCCCCGCCCCCCTCCGCCTCGCGGACCATCCGTTCTTCCAGGGGATGACGGGCGACCTGCCGCAACGGCTGGCCCCACTGGCGGTCGAGAAATCGTACGCCCTCGGGGACATGCTGATCCGGGAAGGGGACGTCGCCGACCGGTTCGTCCTGCTCTTCGAGGGAAAGGTCGCGCTCGAGATCGTCCTCCCCGACCGGCCCCGCGTCACCATCCAGACGGTCGGAGGGGGGGAGGTCCTCGGCTGGTCGTGGCTGCTCCCGCCGCCCCAGTGGTGGTTGGACGCCCGTGCGGTGAAGCGAACCCGGTGCCTGGAGCTGCCCGCGGCCCCACTGCGCGCCCTGCTCGACTCGCGACCGGAGTACGGCTACCAGTTCCTCCTCCGCCTTCTACCGGTCGTCGCCCAGCGGCTCGACCACACGCGATTCCAACTGATGGATCTCCATGGTCGCTAGATCGATGCCCTCCGCAGTCCCCGAGCCGCCGGGCGCGAGTCCGTGGGTTCCGGTCCCCTTCCGGGTCGAGCAGCGCGCGGCGGAGACCTCGGATACGATCACGCTCGTCCTCTCCCCGCCGAAGGGGGTCCCCGCGACCCCGTTCGCCCCGGGCCAGTTCAACATGCTCTACGTCTTCGGGGTCGGAGAGGCCGCGATCTCCGTGGCCGGTGACCCCGCCCATCCGGAGACCCTCATCCACACGGTGCGCTCGGCCGGCAAGGTCTCCTCGGCCCTGTCCCAGGCCTCGCCCGGGACGACCGTGGGCGTCCGCGGCCCCTACGGGACCGGCTGGCCCGTCGCCGCCGCCCGGGGGAAGGACGTGGTCCTGGTCGCGGGGGGGCTCGGACTACCCCCGCTCCGCCCCGTCCTCTACGAGCTGCTCCGCCACCGGGAGCTCTACGGCCGGATCGAGGTGATCTACGGTGCGCGCACGCCGAAGGACCTCGTCTACTACAACCAGATCCAGGAGTGGAGGGGTCGGAGCGACCTGCGGTTCCAGACGACCGTGGACGCCGCCGGCCGCGAGTGGTACGGGGACGTCGGACTGGTCACGGCCCGCGTGCCGGACATCCGCATCGACCCCGCGAACACCGTCGCCTTCCTCTGCGGTCCGGAGATCATGATGAAGTTCACCGCGCAAGCCCTCGAGGCGAAGGGGATGACCGACGCGTCGATCTACGTCTCGCTCGAGCGCAACATGAAGTGCGCGATCGGGGTCTGCGGACATTGCCAGCTCGGGCCGGAGTTCGTCTGCCGGAACGGCCCGGTATTCCTCTACAAGGACGTACGACGGTACCTCTCCGTACGGGAGCTGTGAAATGGCGCCACCGAACCGCCCCAAGCTCGGGGTCTTCAAGTTCGCCTCGTGCGACGGCTGCCAGCTGACGCTCCTCGACTGCGAGGACGACCTGCTCGCCGTCACGGACCGCGTCGAGATCGCCGACTTCCGCGAGGCGTCGAGCGCGGTGCTCGAGGGACCCTACGACCTCTCCCTGGTCGAAGGCTCGGTCACGACACCGGACGACCTCGAGCGCCTCTCCGAGATCCGCGCCCAGTCCAAGGTCCTCGTCACCATCGGCGCCTGCGCGACCGCGGGGGGGATCCAGTCCCTGCGGAACTTCGGGGACGTCGACGAGTTCCGCCGCATCGTCTACGCCCACCCCGAGTTCATCAAGACCCTCGCGACCTCGACCCCGATCAAGGACCATGTCCCCGTCGACTTCGAGCTGCGGGGCTGCCCGATCGACAAGGGCCAGCTCATCGAGGTCCTCTCCGCCTTCCTGGGCGGTCGGACTCCGAACGTCCCGACCGAGAGCGTGTGCATCGAGTGCAAGCGCCGCGGCCAGGTGTGTGTCGTCGTCGCCCACGGCACCCCCTGCCTCGGGCCCGTGACCCAGGCCGGCTGCGGGGCGATATGCCCCGGATTCCACCGGGGGTGCTACGGATGCTTCGGGCCGCAGGACACGCCGAACACGGTCTCGATGGTCCACAAGCTCGCGGAGCTGGGGATGGACCCGCCCGCGGTCGCCCGGGTCTTCCGGACCTTCAACGCCATGGCGCCCGCGTTCCGCGCCGCCGGCGATGCTGCCGAGCGGGGGACGTCGCCATGACCGAGCGGACGATCGCGGTCAATTACCTCGCCCGGGTCGAGGGCGAGGGCGCCCTCCACGTCCGCATCCACGACCGGACGGTCGAGGAGGTGGAGCTCCGCATCTTCGAGCCGCCACGCTTCTTCGAGGCGTTCCTGCGGGGCCGAAAGTACACCGAGGCCCCCGACATCACGGCCCGCATCTGCGGGATCTGCCCCGTGGCCTACCAGATGAGCTCGTGCCACGCCATCGAGCGGGCGCTCGGCATGCACGTGGGCGGCGCGCTCCGCGACCTGCGCCGGCTCCTCTACTGCGGCGAGTGGATCGAGAGCCACGCGCTCCACATCTACCTCCTCCACGCCCCCGACTTCCTCGGGTACCCGGACGCGATCTCCCTCGCGCACGACCATCCGGAGGCGGTGAAGAAGGGTCTCGCGCTGAAGAAGACCGGCAACGCCATCATGCGGGTCCTCGGGGGCCGCGAGATCCATCCGATCAACGTCCGCGTCGGCGGCTTCTACCGCTGCCCCGGGCGCGAGGAGTTCGACGCGCTTCGCCCGGACGTCGAGAAGGCCCTCGAGCTCGCGGAGGAGACGGTCCGTTTCGTCAGCGGCTTCACCTTCCCCTCGGTCGAGGAGGACTACGAGTTCGTGGCCCTGCGCCACCCGGACGAGTACCCGCTCAACGAGGGCCGGATCGAATCGAGCGTCGGGCTCAGCATCGACCCGGCGGAGTTCGACGGGACCTTCGAGGAGGTCCACGTCCCCCACTCCCACGCGCTCCAGTCCGTCCGGAAGGGGGCGGGCTCCTACCTCGTCGGTCCGATGGCGCGCTACGCGCTCAACCACGACCGTCTGACGCCCCGGGCCGCGAAGGCCGCCCGGGAGGTGGGGCTCGAACCGGTCGTCCGCAACCCGTTCCGCAGCGTCCTCGTGCGGGCGGTCGAGACGGTCTACGCCTGCGAGGAGGCGCTCCGCATCATGGACCGCTACCGCATGCCCGAGACGGCCTGGGTCGAGCCGCCCGCCATCGACCATCCGGTGCACGGCGCCGCGGCCACCGAGGCTCCGCGGGGGATGCTCTACCATTCCTACGACATCGACCCGCAGGGACTCATCCAGTCGGCGCGGATCATCGCCCCGACCTCCCAGAACCAGAAGCGGATCGAGGACGACGTCCGCCACCTCGTGCAGCGCTCGTTGGACCTCGACACTCCGGCGTTGACGTTCGCCTGCGAGCGGACGATCCGCAACCACGACCCGTGCATCTCGTGCGCGACGCACTTCCTGACCCTCGACCTCGTTCGGGAGTGATCGTTCCGCATGTCCTCCTCTCGGCCGCTCGTCCTCGGGGTCGGGACCCTCCACCGCCATGACGACGCCGTGGGGCTCGAGGCGGCCGACCACGTGCGCGACCGGCTCGGCGACCGGGTCGACTGCGTACGGTACGAGGGGGAGACCACCGGCCTCCTCGACCTCTGGGCGGGGGTCGGGTTCGTCGTCCTCGTGGACGCGATCCAGAGCCACGGCACCCCCGGCCGCATCCACCGGTTCGAGGGCGACCTCGCGCGGCTCCTCACCGAGCCCCCCACCACGTCGACCCACGGGCTCTCCGTCGGAGAGGCCTGGCAGCTCGGCCGGTCGCTCGGCCAGGTGCCGCAGCGCCTGGTCGTCTTCGGGGTCGAGGGCGAGGATTTCTCGCCCGGCCTCGGGCTCTCGCCGGCCGTGGCCCGCGCCCTCTCCCCGCTCACCGGGGCGATCGTCGCCGAAGTGCACCGGGACCCTTCCCCGGGAACCGTTCCCCTCCGCGCGGGGGTCCCCCATGCATGAGGAAGCGCTCCTGCGCGACCTGCGCCGGAAGATCCAGGAGGTCTCCCGCGCCGAGGGGGACGTGACGATCCGGCGGGTCCGCCTGTGGGTCGGGGCGCTCGCCCACGTGACCCCGGCGACCCTCCGGGTCCGGTGGCCCGACGTGGTGGCCGACACCCCCGCCCAGGGCGGCCGGCTCGAGATCGACGTCTCGAACGACCCGTCCGATCCGGCCGCGCAAGGGATCCGCCTCGTGGAGCTGACCGTCGACGATCGAACCGAACCGGGCCCCTCGGCCGGCCCGAGCGGGGCGTAGGGTCTTACCCTGCGGAGCGTTCGGGACGGAGGACGGAGAACGGTCGATGTGTCTCGCAGTTCCCGGCCGCATCCTCCGCGTGCTCGACGAGACGCCCGAGGCCCGAGTCGCCGAGGTCGATTTCGCGGGCGTTCGGAAGAGCGTCAACCTGGTCTTCCTTCCCGAAGCGGCCGTGGGGAACTACGTGGTCGTGCACGCCGGGTTCGCGACCAATCTCATCCCCGAGGCCGAGGCCCTCGAGGCGCAGGAGCACTTCCGCCAGATCCAGCGCCTGACCGCGTCGGCGGATGCGTGAAACCATGACCGGAAGCAACGACTCAGCGTGCGGGGCCTGCCGAACGACGCCGGGCCCGCGGCTCGGGGCTCCCACCCGGAGGGTCCATGCCGCTCCCTAAGGTTACGACCGGCCGCGTGGCGGCCGTCGGTCTGTTGCTCGTGCTCGCCACCGCCGTGATCAGCGGGGTCTCGACGTTCGTGAACTCGTACGCCCTCGTGGGCACGAGCTCGGATGCGTTCGTGACCGTCCGGAACCTCGTAGTGGCGCTGATGATCGCCCCGGTCGCCCTGGTCGCGACCCGACGGGCCCCCGAGCGCCTGCGCGCCGTCGACTACGGCTGGCTGGCCCTCGTCGGCCTCATCGGGGGCGCGATCCCGTTCCTCCTGTTCTTCCACGGCCTCCAGCTCGCCACCGCCGCCGGCGGGGCGGCGACGGCCTCGTTCGTCTACCGTACCCTGTTCCTGATGGCCACCGTGTTCGGCATCGTGCTGCTCCACGAACGGTTCTCGGCCCGGGTGTTCGCCGGGGCCGCGCTCCTGCTCGCGGGGAACGTGCTGCTGCTCTCGATCATCTCCCCGCTCTGGACCCCGGGAACGACGTACGTCCTCGCGGCGACCGTCCTGTGGGCCGCGGAGTACACCGTTTCGAAGCACCTGCTCGGCTCGCTGCGGAGCAGTACGGTCGGCTTCGGGCGGATGGGATTCGGGGCCGCGTTCCTGCTCGCCTACCTCGCCCTGACGAGCCAGTACGGGGCGGTCGCCGCGATGTCCGGCGCCCAGTGGACCTGGGTGGCGATCAGCGCGCTCCTGCTCACCGCCTTTGTCCTCACCTGGTACGCGGGCCTGCAGCGGGTCGACCTCTCGGTCGCGACGTCGATGCTCGTCCTGGGCTTCCCCGTCACGTTCCTCCTCGGCATCCTCGCGAAGGGGGCGCACTTCACGCTCGATGAGGCGATCGGCGCGGCGGCCGTGGTGGCCGGCGCGGTGGTCATCGCCGGGTGGCGGCAGTGGCGCGACCTCGGCTCGTACCTCCGGGCGTCCGTCGCGCGTCGCGCGCCGACCTCGGCATGAACGGCGTCGCGCTGGGCGCCCGGTTCAGCCTCGCCACGAACCGGCTGCAGTACTGCGGGCCCGCCGACGCGGAGCCGCTGCTCTACCGTGCGATCACGGAGGGGAGCGGGCTTCCCGAGGCCGCTCGGGCCCTCTCCGGGTTCGAGGCGCTGATGCCGTACCTCGAGCTCATCGCGGAGAAGCACGGCCGCGAGGTGTTCGACCGCGACGTGGTGGAGGCGTACTGGGTCGGGAACCCCCTCCTCGACGCGTTCGACCGCGCCGACTTCCTCCGGCTCCTCGAGGCCCTCGTCCGCCGCGGCCTGCCGCGGTCGATGGCCCGGGGCCTCGCCGACCGTCTGCCGCCCGAGCCCCTGCCGCACCACACCTTCCACGTCGCCTACGTCGGCGTGGGGAACGTCACGGGCCACGTCCCGACGACGCTCGCCAACATGGAGGCGTGCCGACCGGCATGGGCCGAGGTCGTGGAGGCCGCGGGCGAACGGCTTCGTCTCCGCGGCCCGACCCTCGTGCTCGACGGGGGGTCGATCGCCTGGGGACCTCCGGTCGAGCGGGAGCTCCGCTACGACCCGAGGGTGATCTCCGACCCACGGCCGGGCGAGTCGGTGGCCGTGCACTGGGGGTGGCCGGCCCTCAAGCTCACCGCGGACCAGCGCGCCGCGCTCGAACGCTACAGCCGGCGCTCGCTCGACCAGGCGAACGCGGCGCGGCCCGCCGGGCCCGGCCCGGCCCCGGGGACGCCTACGTCCCGTACGTGAGCCACCCCGCGTACTGCGGGCTGCGGCCGTGGATCGCGTCCTCGTAGCGCGCCTGCAGGCGCTTCGTGATCGGATAGGCGCCGGTCCCGATCGCGCGTCCGTCCACCTCCCGGATGGGGGTGATGCCCGCGGCGGTGCCGGTGTAGAACAGCTCGTCGGAGGTGAACAGCTCCTCCCGGGTGAAGTCGTTGCGCCGGAACTCGAGGCCCTCGTCCACGAGGAACCGGATGACGGAGTCGCGCGTGACGCCCCGGAGGATCCCCGAGCTCGCCGGCGGGGTGCTCACGATCCCGTGCTTGATGCGGAAGATGTTCTCGCCCGGTCCCTCCGCCACCATCCCCTGGGAGTTCAGCAGGATCGCCTCGTCGTACCCGCCCGAGACGGCCTCCATCTTCGCGAGGGCCGAGTTGGCGTAGTTCGCGGCGCACTTCGCCTGCGGAGGCAGCGAGCGGGAATCCATGCGGACCCAGCTCGAGACGGTCGCCCGCACCCCCTTCTCGACGCCGGCGGCGCCGAGGTATGCGCCCCACTCCCACATCCCGATCGCGACCTGGATCTTGCTCTGCGTGGGGTCGAGCCCCATCTGGCCGTACCCGGAGTAGGCGATGGGCCGGATGTACGCCTCGGGGATGTGGTTCGCGGCGATCAGCTCGAGGGTCGCCTGACGGAGGGCGGGCAGGTCGAAGGGCATCTTCATCCGGTAGATCTGCGCGCTCTGCAAAAAGCGCGTCATGTGCTCGTCCAGGCGGAACACGGCGGGGCCCCGCTCGGTCTTGTGGCACCGGATCCCCTCGAAGACGGCGTAGCCGTAATGGAGGGCGTGGGTCAGCACGTGGACGCGTGCCTCGTCCCAGGGAACCAGTTTCCCGTCCATCCAGATCCAACGAAGGGGTCGCAGGTCGACCATCGGTTCCCAACTGGGCCTCGGCGCGATTTAAGAGGTCGTCAAGGCGAAATGACGAAGCGCGGCGACCCCACCGAGCATCCGACCGTTGCGGAGGGTTCCCGCGGAAAGGTTATACCGGTAACATCGGGGTTTATGCCGCTCCTCTCGGATGGTCTCGGGAACGGTCATGGCGAAGATGTTGGTGAAAGGCGAGGGGACACGTGCCAAGCCGTGGGTGCTGAAGACCGCGAGCGGGCAGTCGGAGTTCACGGCCTACCGTGATCCCACCGCCGACCCTCCGGCCCTCATCGTCACGGTCGGGAAGACCGAACTGCGCTACCACCTCCGCGCCATCGACGACCTGGGGGCGATGCTGAAGGCCCGTGGGGACTGGATCCCGCTCGGGAGCACGGACGAGCAGAAGGAGGCCCCGGCCGACACCGTCGAGGCGTGGGGCCGCTCGGCGTCCAACCCGGTGGGCGGGTGGTATGGTCTCAAGAAGGGGCTCCGCGGCCGGTTCGGAATGTACCTCCCACCGGTCCTCGAGGCGCTCGGTACGGCCGAGGTCGAGCACAACCTGCGGAACAATCGGATGCGCTCGACGTGAGCCACCGCTCCCCGCCGCGTGACGGCGAGTAGGCCGGGCGATTCAGGGTCGGGGCGCCAGCGCGTGGCGGGGTTGATAGAGCCCCACCCGGGCCCCGCTCGGCAGGGTGACCATCGCCAGCGTCCCCCAGCCCCGGTCGACCGGCGCGGAGCACCGGACCTTCTTCTGGCGCAGCGACCGAACGGTGGCCGGGAGGTCGTCGCAGAGGAGGTAGAGCTCGTGCGAGGGGGTCTCCTCGGTCGGATGGACCGCGAGCTCCGTCGGGGGAAGGGCGAAGATGAGCCACCCGTCGCCCGCGTCCACGTGCGGGAGCCTCAGCACCGTGCGGAAGAACTCCCGGTCGGCCTCCGCATCCGTGCTGTAGAGGATCACGTGAGCCCCTGAGACCCGCGGGGGGGCGGAAGGACCCGTTCGTTTCATCGACGGCACGGAGGGCGGCGGGACACTTGAGGAGGTCGTCGGGTCCCGACGGCCCGGGGTTCGGTTCCCTCAGGTGGGACCGGAGTTCAGCGGCCGGGCGAGCGACCGTCCGCTCGTCCCAACAGCTCTGTCAGCGCGGCGTCGAACGCCTCGGGACGGGAGAGGTTGATGAGGTGGTCCCCGCCGGGAACGTCCACCCGACGGGCACCGGGGATGCTCTGGACCACCCGGCGGACGATGTACCCCATCGTCGGCTCGTCCCGGTCCCCGAACAGGACGACCGTCGGGGCGTGAATGGAGCCGAGCCGGGCCGCCGTGTCGGTCTCGGCCGCGCGGCCGAACTGTCCGCTCGCGTCCGTGAAGATCTCGTGGGAATTCTCCTTCATCCACCGGGCGAGCGAGTCCCGCGACGCGCCGACGGTCGCCGAGGCCCAGTAGACGAGGAGGCGCTCGAGCGCCTCGTCCTGACGGCCGGCGTTCCAGGCCGCCACGATCTCCCCCGAGCGCGCCATGTCGGCCTCGTACACGGGCTGTCCGTCCGGGTCGAGCTCCGGGTTCCAGCCGGCCAGGCCGGGCGACACGAGGAGGAGTCCCCGCACCCGGTCCGGATGCTGGACCGCGAAATCCAGCGCGATGCGCCCCCCGTTGGAGCAACCGACGATCGTCACCGCGCCGACCCCCAGGTGGTCGAGCAGGAGCCGGAGGTCCTGGGCATCCGAATAGGGCGCCCGGGCCGGTGGTGAACGGCCGAGTCCCCGCACGTCGTACCGGACGACCGTTCGCTCCTGCGCGTAGAGGTCGAACTCCCGGTCCCACATGCGGCGGTCGGCGATGGCCGCGTGGATCCACACGATGGCTGGGCCGGTGCCCGCCCGCTCGTAGAACAGCCGGCCGTCCGGTACGTCGAAGAAACCCGAGTCCGCCATCGGGGTCACCGGCCCTCTCAGGGGAGGGCGGGCATAACCGTTCGCCCGACCCCCGAGCGCGGCCAACCGTGCCCGACGAATTCGGCCGCAGACCGAGGTGGCGCCCTCCGCGCGGAGGGAAAGCCCGTCAACCCGCGTTGACCGCGCGTACATCAGGGCCGGCGGGGTCCGGTGGGTGATGGACGCCGTAACCACGCCACCCTCCGCGCCGGTCCTTGCCGTTCCGGTTCGGAAGCCGGGGGCACTCCCGCGGCTGCGCGGGATGGATCTTCTCGAGACCCCGATGTTGAACAAGGGTACCGCGTTCACGAACAGTGAACGCGCTGCGCTCGGCCTGCACGGGCTATTGCCTCCGCAGGTCGAGACGCTTCACCAGCAGGCCGTCCGGGCCTACGAGGCGTACCGCCGGAAGACCGACGATCTCGAGCGGCACATCTACCTGCGGGCGCTCCAGGACACCAACGAGGTACTGTTCTACCGTCTCCTCATCGACCACATGGAGGAGATGATGCCGGTCGTCTACACGCCGGTCGTCGGACAGGGATGCCAGGAGTTCAGCCACATCTACCGACGGCCGCGCGGACTGTTCATCCCCTATCCGCTGCGCGAGTCGATCCCGGCGCTCCTCGAGCACCGACCGAACCGGGAGGTGGACGCCATCGTCGTCACGGACGGCGAACGGATCCTCGGGATCGGGGACCAGGGGGTCGGCGGTCTCGGGATCCCGATCGGCAAGCTCTCCCTCTACACCCTCATCGGCGGCATTCGGCCCGAGCGGACCCTGCCGATCGTGCTCGACGTCGGGACGAACAACGTCGACCGCCTGCGCGACCCCGAGTACCTCGGGTGGCGCCACGAACGGATCACCGGCCCCGAGTACGACGAGTTCATCGGTCGGTTCGTCCGGGCGGTTCGCCAGGCTCTCCCCGGGACGCTCTTGCAATGGGAGGATTTCGGGGCGGAGCACGCCCGTCCGATCCTCGACAAGTACCGGGATTGGGCCCTCACGTTCAACGACGACATCCAGGGGACGGGCGCGGTCACGCTCGGGGCGATCCTCTCGGCCCTGAACGTCACCCGGACCCCGCTCCGGGACCAACGGGTCGCGATCTTCGGTGCCGGCTCGGCCGGGCTCGGGGTCGCCGATGCGATCCGCGCCGCGATGGCCCAGGAGGGCGTGCCGGACGCCGAGGCCCGCGGAAAGTTCTGGATCGTCAATCGGGGCGGCCTCCTGCACTCGGGACGGACCGACCTCAAGCCGGAGCAACTTCAGTACGCCCGGCCGTGGAAGGAGGTCTCCGCGTGGGCGCACGCCGACCCGGCGCGGGTCAACCTCGCCGAGGTCGTGCACGAGGCCCACCCCACCATCCTGATCGGCCTCTCGACGGTCGCCGGCGCGTTCGACGAGTCCCTGGTGCGCCGGATGGCCGCAACGGTCGAACGCCCGGTGATCTTCCCGCTCTCCAACCCGACCGCGAAGAGCGAGGCGGTGCCGAAGGACCTCCTCCGATGGACCGACGGCCGTGCGGTGATCGCCACGGGCTCGCCGTTCGCCCCGGTCGAGGTCGACGGCCGCTCGGTCCCCATCGCGCAGTGCAACAATGTGTACATCTTTCCCGCGCTCGGGCTCGGGGCGGTCGCGAGCGGGGCCCGTCGCGTCACGGACGGAATGATCCTGACCGCGGCCCGCGCGCTCGCCGACCACTCTCCGGCCAAGACGGACCCGTTCGGCCCGCTCCTCCCGCGGATCCCGGACCTGCGCGCCCTGGCCGTCGACATCGCCGTCGCCGTCGGACTTGAGGCGCAACGGACCGGCCATGCCGTCGGCACCACCCCCGAGCAACTGCGCGCCCGGGTGCTCGCGACCCAGTGGACGCCCGAGTACCCGCACTACGAGGGGCACGAGGAATCGCACCTCCCAATCTCGCCGTCGTGAACCACCCCCTACCGGGAGTGGTCGGCGCCCCGCGACCGCGGGCCTAGGCCGGGTTCAGCTCCGCGATCCCGCCGACCCGGACCTCTCTCGGGTTCTTCCCGAACGCCGCGAGGAGGCCGACCGGGGAAGGCAGGTCGACCGGCGCTCGGTATCTCGAGGGCGGCTGGCCCGAGATGCGGACGACCTTCTCGGCCACGCCCGCACAGTACCGGCACTCGTCGCACGTCCGGTGGGCACAGTCGGTCGCGGCGATCTTGCGCAGGAATCCGGCCGGGAAGGCGTCGTTGTCGATCACCACGTCCTCGAGTCCCGCGAAGGCGGTGCGGAGCGGCTCGACCACCTCCGGCGCGACCCCCTGGTGGGCGAGCGTCGCGAGGGCGTTGGAGGGACCCTTGACCTGGACGAAGCTGAGGATGTCGAGCAGGTTGCCGTGGTACTCCCGGCGGGCGTACGCCGTCGCCGCCCGGACGAGCCAGTCGGTGGAGCGGTTCCGTCCGGAGACCTTGAAGCGGTGCACCCCGGCCTCCTCGTAGGCGGCGAGGTCCTCGGGACGGACCCAGATCGAGGAGATCATCTTCCGCGGGTCCCGGACGACCTCGAGCCCGCATTCGAGGATCGGGAACTCGAACCAGAGGTGGTCCCCGCCCGGCTGCGAGCAGAGCGAGCTCGTGTTCAGGTGGTGCGCGCGGAAGGGGCACTCCCGGATGCAGGTCTGGTTGGTCAAGACCTCCACGCGGACCCCGGCCCGGACGAGGCCCTGGATGAGCGCGAAGTCCCGGTTGGCTTCCTCCAGGACGACCGTGTCGGCCCCCAGCCGGACGAAGTACTCGGCCTGGGTCACCGAACGGATCCGCGCGAACGAGGAGACGGTCAGAGGAACGTCGGGGTAGGCGCGGTGGATCTCCTCGAGGAGCGCCGGGATCGCGACCACGAAGCCGTCCACTCCCAGGTCGAGCAGCTCGGCGACCTCCCGGATGAACGCGTACAGGTAGCCGGAGCGGTATTCGTGCAGCCCGAGGTCGCTGCTGTTGAGCGTGGCATAGAACTCGCGACCGCCGGCATGGATCGCCTCGACGTGCCGCTCGAAGCCGTCCCGGTCGATGTCGGGCAGGATGTAGGGGGGGCGTCCGGCCCCCGTCAGGGAGACCGGGAATCCCCCGAAGAACGCACGGACCGGCAGCTCCGAGACTCGGTCCGGTAGGGCGTCGTCAAAGTTCGTCCCCAGCACGAGCTCCATGCCCGATGGGAGGCGTTGGTCCACGTCAGAGTGACCCCGCACCGGTGCGGCGCAAGGGGCATCGAGCCACCTCGCCTCTCCGAGGAGAATGACCGCGCATTCCCCCGAAGACGAGTCGCTGGGCCGCCTCCGCCAGGAGATCGAGAGCATCGACCGCTCCCTCGTCCTCCTGCTGGCGGCCCGCCTCCACGCCGCCCGTCGGGCGCTCCGCGTGCGGGTCGGCCAGGAGCGTCGACTGACGGACCGGGCGCAGGAGCGTCGCGTCCTCGAGCGGAGTCGCCGCTGGGCGGAGGAGCTCGGGCTCCCGCCGAAGTTCGTGGAGGGGTTGTTCCGGGCGCTGATTGAGGAGGGGAAGGTCCACTTCCAGACCTCCGAGGGGAGCTCGGAGCCCCCGGTGGTGACCGTCCTACTCGAGGGACCGGAGGGCGCCCCGCGGCCCTTCGGGCAGGACCCGCGTCTTCAGCTCCTCCCCGTACCGCCGTCCGGCTAGTTTCGCGCTGCCGCGCCGCAGCACCTCGAGCGTCGAGGATCGGCCGGTGCCGAGCGTGCGGGCCACGTCCCCCAGCGTGGCGCGCCGGGGATAGTCGAAGTAGCCGAGGTCGTAGGCGACCCGGAGCGCGCGGTCCTGGTGCCGGGTCAGCGTGGTCGGGGAACGGTAGGGGCCCACCCGGGCGATCGCGCGGTGCGTGATCGAGCCGGAGGGCAGGTCCCGCACGAACGCGTTCGTCCGGGCCCCCCTCGGGAGGATGATCCTCCAGGATTCGCGCTCCTTGGTCCCGAGCAAAGGGCAGCGGACGCAAATGCCGCCCGCCTCGTGCGTCGCCGCGCAGATCGCGGGAGCGGGTTCACTGAGGCGGAGGAGGACCCGCCCCGGGCCGAGCCGGGAGAGCCCGAGGTGGCGCGTCCGCATCCGCGCGCGCAACGCGGTCAGGAACGGGTCCATCCGCTCGGGGTCGACCTCGACGTCCAGCCAGCGGACCAGTCGACGGGGGGACCCGTCGGTCAGGCGACAGGCGATCAGGTGGGCCTCGCCGCCCTCCTTCTGGAGCAGGTCCGCAAGCGCGTGCCCCCGCGGGGGGGAATCGAATCGGATCTCGAGGAGCGGCACCCCGCAGAGGTCGGGATCCTTCGCCGCGGCCCGGCGACCCGGGCCCCTGCGCCGACCGATGGAGCTGCCTGGCGACCGCATGGACCGGTGCGGGGGCGACGCGCCGGGGGGTCTATGAGGCCGCCGTCAAGAGCGGTCCACTCGACCGACCGCGGGTACCCCTTCGGTGGGTGCGAAGAGCTCCCCCCGCGGTTCCGGCGTGAACGAGTACGCCTTTGGACCGCTCGAGCTAGACCCCGCGTGCGATGGGAGCGTCTCGTCGTCGCCCGTCCCGGGAGACGCTCGTCAGCCTCCGCGTACGCGCGAGGATGGCGACGTTTTGCCGCGGTTCGCTCTGGGACCCCTCTCGGGGTAGGTCCCGACCCCCCTTGGCGGGCTCACGGAGGGGATGTCGGGCGCCCCGCCCAAATCGACCGACGGGCGCGGGCCGCACCCCGATGCGGGACCTACCGTGGGTCCCATACTGCACGGGCATTAATTCGTTGAGTCAACTCGAATTGACTGAACCCGAATACGCTCGGAGGGAGTCCCCGCCCCGAGGTGTCGGATGGACCGGAAGGAGAAGGCCACGGTGATCGAGTATCTTCGGCGAGAGCAGGCCAACGCGGTGCAGCTCTACCTGCAGTACAAGGGGTACCACTGGAACGTCGCGGGACCGATGTTCCGCGACCTTCACACCATGTTCGACGAGAACGCCGAGCATGTGCTCGAAACCGTGGACGAGCTTGCCGAACGCCAGCGGATCCTGGGCGAGGCGGCCGAGTACACGCTCGAGCAGCTCCGGCACACCACGACCCTCGCTGTGGAGGAGAAGCTGCCGGCGAACCCGAAGGGGATGGTCGAGCGCCTCGTGGCCTCGCACCGTCTCATCATCCGGGACCTGAAGAGAGGCTACGAGCTCGCCGACGCCCAGTGCGACCCGGGAACCTCGGACCTGTTCGCGCGGGTCGTCCAGATCCACGAGAAGATGGAATGGTTCCTGCGGGAGCTCCTCGAAAGCCCCAGCCCCGTCCTGGAAGGAATGAGCGTTGGGCCGGTCTTCTCGCACGGCAAGGAGATCCCCGTCCCCACCGGACGGTAGCGCCGAACGCACCGAGGCCCGACCGGACCGGGGCAACCCCTTCCTCCGACCGGGGGCGACGTGCCTCCGGTCGGGATTCCCGCGGCGCACGACCGGGCAAGGGGCCAAATCCTAGCGGTCGGTCCCGCCCCCGGTAGACCGTGGCTTCGAGAACCCCAACCGGCACGCGGCGGCTCGCCGCGATCATGTTCACCGACATCGTCGGCTTCACGACGCTGGCCCAGACGAGCGAATCGGACGCCCTGCGGTTGTTGGAGCGCCACAACCAGAAGCTTCGCCCCTTCTTCGCTCGCTTCCACGGCCGCGAGGTGAAGACGATGGGCGATGCCTTCCTCGTGGAGTTCGACAGCGCGCTCGACGCGGCCACGTGCGCGGTGGAGATCCAGCGGTCGCTCCGGGACGAGCCCTCGACGACCCTCGAGCGGGAGCGGTTCCGCGTGCGGATCGGGGTGCACCTCGGCGATGTGGTGGCGTCGGACGGCGACCTGCTCGGCGATGCGGTGAACATCGCCTCCCGCATCGAGCCGCTCGCCGAGCCGGGCGGGATCTGCGTTTCCGGTCCGGTGTACGACCAGGTGCAGAACAAGGTGGATTTCCGGTTCGAACGGGTGGACGCCCCCGAGCTCAAGAACGTGCAGATGCCCATTCCGGTCTACCGGATCGTTCTCGCCCCCCCACCCCCCCCGGCGAGCACGTCCCCGGGGGCGGTCGAGCCGCCGCGGCGGCTGGCCGTGCTCCCGTTCACGAACATGAGCCCCGACCCGCAGGACGACTTCTTCGCGGACGGACTCACGGAGGAGATCATCACCGAGCTCTCCCGCATTCGGAGCCTGCGGGTGATCGCGCGCACCTCGGTGATGCGCTACAAGGCCCTCACCAAACCGGTCCGGGAGATCGGAAGCGAGCTCCGGGTCGGATACGTGCTCGAGGGCAGCGTCCGCAAGGCGGGAACGCGCATCCGGATCACCGCCCAGCTCATCGAGGCGGCGACGGAGGAGCACCTGTGGGCCGACCGGTACGACCGGGAGCTCGCGGACATCTTCGCCCTCCAGGCCGAGATCGCCTCCAGCGTCGCGGAAGCGCTCGACCTGCGATTGCGCCCGGCACCTTCCGCGGTGGGGACCCCGATGCCGAACGTCGAGGCCTACACGCTCTACCTTCGGGGGCGCTTCCTGTGGAACCAGAGGACCGTGGCCTCCGTCCAGGAGGCGGCGCGCCGGTTCGAGGAGGCCATCGCGATCGACCCCGCGTTCGCGCTCGCGCATTCCGGGTTGGCCGACTGCTACTCGGTGCTGGTGGATCGGGGCATGTACTCCGGATCCGGTATCCCCGCCCGGGCCCGCGCGGAGGCAGAGCGGGGGAT
Source organism: Thermoplasmata archaeon (assembly GCA_050011355.1). Classification (GTDB taxonomy): domain Archaea; phylum Thermoplasmatota; class Thermoplasmata; order Lutacidiplasmatales; family UBA184; genus Lutacidiplasma. The sequence goes on from JBEKJG010000005.1 coordinate 57,682, forward strand.
CGAGCTGGACCCCAGTTCGGCCGAGGTCCACGCCTCCCTGGGACTGGTCTTCGCGCACCTCGCGGACTTTGCGGGCGCGGAGCGCGAGCTCCGGACCGCGATCGCACTGAACCCCGGATACGCGATCGCCCACCACTGGTTGCACCTCGTGCTGCTCAGCAGCGGCCGGGTCGAGGAGGCGGGGGCGGAGATGCGGACGGCCGAGGAGCTGGACCCGCTCTCGCCGACGGTCCTGAACTCCGCCGGCGCGCTCGCGTGGGCCGGGGGCCGCGCGGAGGAGGCGGTCCGAAAGCTCGAGCGCGCCCTCGAGATCGCTCCGACGGCCGATGTGGTGACGTTCAACCTCGTGTCCGTGCTCGCCCTCCACGGGCGGGCCGAGGAGGCGCGGGGCCGGCTGGAGGCGTATGAGAAGGGCCCGGCCGCCCTACCCTCCCGACTCTGGGTGGGGGCGGCCGCGCACGCGATCCTCGGCGATCGCGAGGAAGCCCACCGGGTCATGGACCGGATGCGGGCCCTCCCCGAGGCTGAGCAGTTCTCGCCCCCGTTCTACGGCTACCTCTTCGCGTTGATGGGCGAAACGGAGGACGCGTACTCCGTCTTCCTCGACCCTAAGACACCGACCGGCGGCTCCTTCCGGGCCACCCTCCGCATATCACCGGCGCTGGCCAAGTTCCGGAACGACCCGCGCTTCGCGACTCTCCTCCAACTCTGGGAAGCCTCCCCCGCGGGGCGTGGCGACGGCCCGGCCCCCGGGACCGACGGGACGCGGTAGGCGTTCTCCGTGCACGGTCCCTCCGAGGAACGGCAGCGCTCCGCTCCGCCGTGGGGGCCGGGGTTCCTGGGAGTGGATTCGTGGATCTACCGGCTCGAGTACGCGCTCGCCTTCGTGGCGATCCTCGGGATCCTGATCGTTTGGCCGTGGCTTCTCCTCAAGGACCTCCCGGCGGGGTCGATCGTCCTCGCGGTGTTCTGGTTCCTCTGGCCCGACCTGGGCGCCTTCCTCCCGATCGGCCTCGCGACCGGGAAGGGTCGGGAGTGGCCCCGGTGGGGTCCGAGCCTGTACAATGCGCTCCATACCTGGATCACGTTCGGAGCGGTGTTCGTGGTCTGGAGCGTGGTCGTGGGCTCCATCGAATGGCCGGTGCTCGGCTGGGCTGCGCACATCGCGTTGGATCGGGCGAGCGGATTCTCTCTTCGAGCCGCCGCGGCCCCTCACCCCGGGTCGCCTTCGAAATGACCACCCCCGCTCCGGGTCGGCCCCGCGGCCGGCGGTCGGACCGGGGTCTACCGGGGACCTACCGCGGAACTCACGGAGTCGGCGCTCGGGGGAATCGGAGCTCGTACGCTTCCTGACCCTGGCGGTACTCCTTTGTCTTCACGCTCGTCCGAGCGAGCTGAATGCCGCGCTCCTCCAGCCAGTCCTTCCGCTCGGCGAGCTGTTCTCCGAGGTAGACGTTGAGCAGTGTTTGTCCTGGCTTTGCGCCCGCCACCATGCGCGTCGCCCCGACGATCGGTCCGCCGACGAGGGTGAGCGCCTCCCCCACCAGCACCAGCTCGCAGGGGCCGGAGTCGGCCCCGAGCGAGAGCCCGACCCCCACCGGGAAGTTCCGGGAGGTCCGCCGCAGGTTGGCGACCAGGCTGCCGGCGGCCGGGAGCAGCGCCTGGCAGAACTCGGGGACATCGCGCATGGCGGCCGTCTCGCCCGCCGGGTGGAGCCAGTAGGCGACGAAGCCGTCACCCGTGAACTTGTCGAACCATCCGCCGCTCGAGTTCGCGAGGCTTCGAACGGCCTCCGTGAACCCGACGATGAACCGGGCGAACTGCGTGGTCGCGACCGCTTCCCGGAGCACGATCGTCGACATCCGCAGGTCGCCGACGACCACGGAGGCCTCGACGGAGGTCGAACGGTGGGTCAGCAGGTCGTCCACGGCCCGGTCACCGAGCGCTGCCCGCGCCCCGGGGGGCCCGTGCCGATCGAGGACGGAATCCAGGTCCGAGAGGCGTTCCTCCACGGTCGAGGGACCACCGGCTCCGCTCATGGGTCCACCGGGTCCGTCCCGGGGCGGCGGGGCGCGTTCCCGTCGGGGAGCGTGTAGCGCACCGTGGGGTTGTCGACGTACTCGAGCACCTTGTCGATGCCCTTCTCCACCGCGGTCCGGTAGGCCAGCCGCAGCACCTCCTGGCCGGTCGCCGCCTCCAGGGCGGGAATCTCCTCGATCGTGGTGGTCACGGGCGTGACGTGTCGGTCAAAACTGGCGAGGAAGGCGCGGAAGTTCGGGAACGCGAGCTGGAACAGGCGGAGTTGGAGTTGCACGTCCGGCGGGGTGGGGGTCGCATGGTAGCTCTTCATCTCGTAGAATCGGTCGCGCCCGTCCCAGTAGTCCGGTTGGGCGTAAATGCCGACCCGCCCGTCGATGATGATGAGCCGGCTGCGGGGCCGGGCCAGCCCCATCACCGGACTGTTCCGGAATGCCTGGAGCACTCCCGAGATCGCGGTGAGCTGCCGCTCGCGGTCCGGAGTGGTCAGCTGAACGTCCGCATCCTCTAGCTCCCGGTCGAGGATCTCGGATGCCAGGCGGTTCATCGCCGTGCGCGTCGGCTTGCGGGACTGGGCGAACTCGTAGCTGTACTTCGCGAGCGTCTCGTCGATCGCCTTCCCGACCGCCATTCCGATCTCGTCCCTCTCCGTGACCGGCCGCGGGTACGCGGCCTGGACTACCTCGTGTGCGGCGACGGTCCGAACGGTGGTCATCGAAGGGAAGCGGCCGGGCCATGAAGTGGTGGCTATTGGGGTTGTTTCCCCGTCGCGCCTCGCGTTCTGGGGAAGGTTACCGGGTTCGCGCAACACGGACCCCCCGGTCATCGACTCGAGCCGAGATCCTCGAGCTGAACGGTGCGCCCACCCTCGATCACTCCTCGGGGGTTGCAGAAGACTGTCCAGTGGACGTCCTGGTCTCTCCCCCTACTCAGTCCGAGCCGACGGCGGGGACACTCCGGGCCGCGACGCGGCAGGTTCGGCCCGCTCGGCCGGAGTTCGGACCCCGCGCCCCTGGCCGAACGCGTCGACCTACTCTTCGACGAACTTGCGGAGCCTCGTGAGGGTGAGATCCCATTGGTCCGAGATGGACGCGAGGTCCCGTCGGGCGAGCTCGAGCGTCGGAGATTCCAGTTGACAGATGCGCGACCTTCCCCGCCGCACGGAGCGGACCAATCCGGCGTCCTCCAGTACCCGGAGGTGCTTGGCGACCGCCTGGCGGGTCACGCCGGCCGTGCGCGTGATCGTGGACACCGACATCGGCCCGTGGTTGCACAGACGGGAGACGATGCGAAGGCGGGTCGGGTCGCCGAGGGCGTCGAAGACCGGGGCCGATCCCCTCAACGATGCGGCCGTCGGGGGTCTACGGTGCACGGTCAAGGTGCTTTCCGACGAGCGTCATCTGCATGTCCCATCCCGCGGAGTTCGCCTCGAACGCGGCCCTGCGGCGGTGCGACGGGACGCGGTCGAACCCGGATTCGGTGACCTTCAGTCGCGTGCCTCCGGGAACAGCCTCGAGCTCAAAGACGACCAAGGTCGTAGGCTCCTCCGAGTAGTCGACGCTGCGGTCGCTCGCGTGGGGATGCCAGCGGAAGGAGAAGACCTTCTCCGGCTCCATGCGCTCGATCGTGATTACGAGGGGTACCCCGACCACGGACTCCATGGCGCGAGCGGCCTCCGGGTCGACCTTGGTGCCCGAGATGACGCCGTGCACGGTGGCTCCCGGGACGAACCGCTCCTGGAACGTGATCCCGAACCAATGCCCGAATTCGGTGGCGTCGGAGAGCGCCCGCCAGACCCGGCGAGGCGGTGCCCGCAGCACGATCACCCTCTCGATCCGGTCCGTCGTCATGCGCAACCCGCCGGTTGCGTTGAGGTTGGCCGATATATAAGGCAACCGTTTGGTTGCCTTTTCGAGGGATACTGTCCGGCCGACCCGGGGGGTTATCCACCCCCCGTGGGTGGGTCCGCGGAGCCTTCGATGCCGAAAGTACGCACGATCCAGCAGACCGTTGTCCTACCCGGAACACCGAGCGCCGTCTACCGGGCCCTCGTGGACCCCAAGGTCCACGCCGAGTTCTCCGGCCGACCGGCCCGGTCGACCGGACGGCCCGGCGGAGCGTTCTCCCACTACGGCGGCGCGCTGGAGGGGTTCACAATCTTCCTCCAGAAGGACCGACGTATGGTCCTGGCCTGGCGCGCCAACAGCTGGCCCGTCGGTCACTACTCGATCGTCGACGTGGTCCTGACCCGGGTCCCCGGCGGGACGCGGGTGGAGTTCACCCAGTCCGGCGTTCCTACGGACGCATTCGCGAGCATTTCCAGCGGATGGCGCGAACACTACTGGGGTCCGCTGACCCGCTTCCTGAAGGCGGCGTAGGGTCACCGGTGCGAGGGTCGGACGGGGCGGCTCGTTCCACCCTTGGGGTCTCACGGCGTCGGTGAGGCGAGCGGTTCGGGGAGCAGCCGGACCAGGAATCGACCGCACCGAGGACAGCTCGCCGTTCCTCGAACGCCCCTCCAGCCGCACGCCGGACACAGCCATCGACCCGTGGGGTTGGACGTCCGGGACGGGGGCTCCGGGCCAAGGAAGAACGGAGTCCCCTCGATGGCCCATCGGGCCGACTGACGGAGCACGAGCTGCTGGGTCACAAATCCGCCGATCATGAGTCCAAGACCGAGGGCCGACCAGACGGTCTCAGCCCGGATCACCCCCAGAAGGAACACGGCGAACCCTGCCAGGAACAGCGCATGGTATGCAACGAGCCAGCCCACAAGGCGGCCCGGGGACCGGGGTCCATGCGGATCCGCCGGGCGGGGAACGGTGGCGTCTTGCATCGTCTGGAAGTTCGAACGGGGCGATCCCGTCCGACCCATTGAGCAGTTCGGTGGGCCCGTCCCCCCGAGTCCACGGGTGGGGATCAGGCCGCGGTCACGTCCGCGGTCGAGTGCATCCAGTGCCGATGGAGCGTGGCCAGTACCTCGGCATCCGTGAGCTGGGGGAACTCCCGATACCACTCGCCCACGGCGAATAGCAGGGGTGGGATGAGCGGGCACACAAGGTCATCGACCCGGGGCCGGAGCTCCTGGGCCGCCTCCCGGGACGAAACGCCGACCGCGAGCACGAGTCGCCCCGGCCGCTGGAGACGTACTGCGTCGACCGCACATCGCACGGTGCCGCCCGTGGCCATCCCGTCATCGACGAGCACGACCGTACGGCCCTCAAGGTCCGGGGGGCTCCGCCCTCCCCGGAGATGTCGGGCGAGCTGATCGACCGCCTCGGTCTGGGAGCGGATCTCCGGGTCCAACTGGCCGGGCGAGAGTCCCAGTTCCCGGACCCGGTCCCAGTCGACGTACCGTACCCCGCCCTCGGCCACAGCCCCGAGCCCGTACTCACGGTTGCCGGGGGCTCCGACCTTTCGGACCACCAGGATGTCCAGGGGCGCGTTGAGTCGTTCCGCGATGACGGAGGCAATCGGGACACCGCCTCGGGGGAGCGCCAGAACGATCGCGCGGGAGAACCGGCGGGGTCCGATCTCTGCCGCCAAGCGACGCCCCGCGTCTGCACGGTCGAGGTAGGGTGCGCCGGGAGTCGTCATCGGGTGCGACCTCCGAACCCTGACACGAACGTCATTACGAAAAGTCGTTGGTCGAATCGAATTGACCCCCGGGCGCACGGACCTCCCTCTCGGGCGAGTTCCGTCCGACTCCGGCGTAGCCGAGGCTTCAAGGCGTCCGGGGCGCTCCGTTGACCCGGAGGTCGCGGGCGTGCGGGCGATGGTATTGGACGCCCCCCGAACGCCGCTCCTCCTCGACCCGCGCCGGGAGGCTCCGCGCCCGGGACCCGGTCAAGTGCTCCTGCAGGTCCGGGCCTGCGGCCTCTGCCGCACGGACCTCCACATCGTGGACGGCGAGCTGCCGTTCCCGGGCCATCCGGTCGTTCCCGGCCACGAGATCGTCGGGACGGTCGTCGAGGTGGGTGACGGAGTGACTGCTCCCTCGGTCGGATCGCGGGTCGGGGTGCCCTGGCTTGGGTGGACCTGCGGGGAGTGCGCGTTCTGCCGGTCCGGTCGCGAGAACCTATGCGACCGGGCCCGCTTCACCGGTTACCACCTCGACGGGGGCTACGCCGAGCGTACCGTCGCGGACGCGCGGTTCACGTTCCCGATCCCGGAGGGGTACGGTGACGTCGAGGCTGCGCCGCTTCTGTGCGCGGGCCTCATCGGCTATCGCGCGCTTCGCCTGGCGGGGCCGGGGGCGAAGCTGGGCTTCTACGGCTTCGGTGCCGCCGCCCACATCGCCGCGCAGGTGGCCCAGGCTCGAGGCCAGTCGGTTTACGCCTTCACGCGTCCCGGGGATACCGAGGGCCAGGCATTCGCCCGGGACCTCGGGGCGGTCTGGGCGGGCGGCTCGGACGAGCGCCCCCCCGAACCGCTCGACGCGGCCGCGATCTTCGCGCCCGTGGGAGCGCTGGTTCCGGCGGCCCTCTCGGCGGTCGTCAAGGGGGGGACGGTCGTGTGCGCCGGAATCCACATGAGCGACATCCCGACGTTCCCCTACGCCCTGCTCTGGGAGGAGCGCGTCCTCCGTTCGGTCGCCAACCTTACGCGAACCGACGGGGAGGAGTTCTTCTCGTTCCTCCGGGTCCACCGGCTGCGAACCCGGACCACAGCCTACCCCCTCGAACGCGCGAACGAAGCGCTCGCGGACCTTCGGGAGGGCCGCATCCAGGGCGCCGCGGTGCTGGAACCCTGACCCGGTAACCCGCCCCGCCGCACGTCTCACCGCTCGTAACTGGACGGGGGGTACTTGGTCCGGCGGCGGCGTGCCCGGAGAGCGGTCGCGACGGAGGCCACGACGACCAGGGGGATCACGACGAGCGCGAGCCCCTCGTACAGCGGGAGCCCAAGGAACGTCGGTGCCGCCGGAGATCCGGGGGCGGACGTTCCGGTGGACGTCGCGGCGAATCCGACCGCGACCGTGGAGTTCGTTCCATCGACCGACACGAGCCCGCTCGTGCGGTTCGCCGTGTAGCCGGAGACGCTGCCCACCGTGAACGCGAAGGACCCGTTCGATTCCGCGAACGCGATCGTGGAGGTCGCCGCCTCCTGGGTGCTTCCGTTCGCGGTGACGGACCACAGGGTGCCCGCGGCGAGGCCCGATTCGCGGAAGGTCACGGTGTAGGGGCCGGAGATGGGGTGGGCCGACCACTGGATTGTCTCGGAAACGTTCGCCCCCGAAATGTTCAGGGTTCCTTGGGAGGGGCTGGAAGTGTATCCACTGGGCCCGGAGCGGATGCGGAACGAGTACGCCGTCCCGTTCGGAGCCGTGAATCCGACGGAGCTGCCCGACGAGTCCGTGGTCGTTCCATTGAACTCGACCCCCCACTCCGATCCCGTGGGCAGGCCGGATTCAACGAAGGTGACACCGTACTCCACGGCCGTGAACTGGATCGTCACCGTCACCGGAGCGCCGTCCACGGAGAGGTTGCCGGAGCCCGGAGCGACCCGATACCCGGCGACGGCGGCGACGTAGTACGCGTAGCCGGTACCGTTGGGGGCAAGGAAGCCGATCGACGAGCCGGTGCCGGGGAGGGAGGACGCGTTGAACGTGACCGACCAGGCGGCGCCGGTCGGAAGTCCGTTTTCAATGAACGTCACGGCGTACTCGGTCGGACCTACCTGTGCCTGGAAGGCGATTGGAATCGTCACCGCGTGGCCGGAGACCGCTGCGAGCCCGAACTCGGGGGTCGCGACGAATCCCCGCACCGGCCCGACGGAGTAGGGTTGCGCCGAGCCGTTCGGCTCCGCGTAGGCGATGGTGTCAGAATCCGCGGCGTGGCCGACCCCGTCCAGCCGAACGCTCCACGGGGTGCCCGAGGGGAGTCCGGTCTCGGTGAACGTGACGTTGTACGGCTGGTACAGCACCGTGGGGGACAGCAGCGTGAGCGAGCCGGAATCGTAGTTGGCGATGAAGACGGTGCCACTTGCCGGGTCGACGGCGGCCGCGACCGGTCCGTTCCCGACCTGGTAGCCCCCGACGCCCGCGCCGGAGGTCGAGTTGATGACCGTGACCAAGTCGGTCGTGAAGCTCACGACGAACAGGTCGCCGTCCCGAGGGTTGTACGTCGAGCCGAACACCCCCACCCCCGCCGCGATGTTGCTGCCCAACTGTTGGCCGTCCGGCCCGAGTTCGGTGACGTTGTCGGAGGCATAGTTGCCGACGAAGGCGTTCCCCGACCCCGGGTCGACGGCGATCGTGTACGGCTCCGTCCCGACGGTCGCGTTCGCGAGGAAGGCGTTCGTGCTGGCGTTGTAGATCGACACGTTGTTGACGTCGTAATCTCCGACGAACAGTCGGGAGCTCTGGGGGTCGTAGGCGATCGCTCCCGGCGCGGAGGACATGTTGATCGAGCCAGCGACCGTCCCGTTGGCCGGGTTCAGGACGGTGATGTTGTCCGACCCGGGGTTGGTCACGTAGAGGTCGTGGTTCGCGCCGTCGTACGCGATCCCCCAGGGTTGGACGCCGGCGGGGAGGTATCCGATGAGGGAGTTGGTGGCCGTGCTGACGACCGAGACGTTGCCCGCGTAGTAGTTGTCGACGTAGACGTCCCGGGTCCGCGGGTCGTAGGCGACCCCGTAGGGGGTCGAGCCGAGCGGCACGAAGCCGGTCACCCGGTCGGACGAGCCGTTCACGACGATCAACTGGCTCGAGAGCAGGTCGGCGACGTACAGGTCCCCGTTGGCGCCGTCGAACGCCATGTTGTACGGAGCGGCCCCGAGGAGCACCGCCGCGACTGGGCGGTAGGACGAGGTGTTCACGACGCTGACGTTGTTCCAGACGTAATCCGAGATGTAGAGCTCGGAGCTGAGGGTATCGAATGCGAGCCCGTCGGGCTGGCGCGTGACGGCGAACGTCTTGATCACCCGGTTCGTCTCGCTGTTGACCACCGAGACGTTTCCGTCGATCCCGACGTAGACCCGGTGCTGCGACGCGGCGTCCTCGAGGAGGGAGGGAGTGTTCGGAAGCGACACGTTGCCGACCACGGAGGTCGAGGTCGGGTCGTAGATCGAGAGGTTGGCACCGCCGCCGTTTCCCAGGAAGAAGTCACCGGTCGAGGGAAGGTACAGGATCGCGTCCGGGTTGAAGGTGAGAGAGAGGTTCGTGAGGACCGCGGGCGTCGTGCCGTTGACGACCGTGAGGTTGCCCCGGGTGCCCTGCGGGACCCCGCCGACGATCGACGGGATGTAGAAGTTCCCGTCGGTCGGGTCGTACGCGATCCCGTTCGGCCCGGCCACCGGGAAGCGGTTGGTACCGAACGGGAAGGTGGTGAGGACCGTCCCGTAGGCCCCACTGAGGACCGCGACGAACGCCGTGCCGGTGGAGTTCCACCCGGTCACGAACAGATCGCCCGTCACCGGATCGGCGGCCATCGCGAGCGGCTCGAACCCGATGTTGACCGTCCGCTGGATCAGGTCGGTCGAGGCGTTGACCGTCCCGACGAGGTCCGCCGTCTGGAGTCCAAAGTAGATGTTGTTGTTCTGGGAGTCGTAGGCGAGAGTGTTGGCGTACTGGCCCGCGTCGATCGTCGCGACCACCTCGTTCGATTGGCCGCTCACCACGTCGATGGTCCCCGAGTAGAACCCCTCGACGAACACCTCGTCCGTCTGCGGGTCGAACACTTCGAGGGAGGGGAGGCTGCTACCGACGGAAAGGAGATCGCCGGGCTGCAAGGTGTTGTTGAACAGGACCAGGGTCGATTCGTTCAGGATGCTCGGGTAATCGGCAGGGACCGCTCCGCCCGTCGAGACGGTGACCGGGGCAGCGGGGAACGCCGAGGCCCCCACGTGCGGCGTCGTGTTCGTGATTTCGGCCACGACGGGCAAGGAGAAACCCATCAGGAGGGCCACGGCCAGCGCGACGAGCGTGCGGCGGCGGGTCGGGAGCTTCCCTCCGTTGCTGCGGACCATCGTGATGCCTCCACGAAGCCGACCCCCAGCGGGCAGGGGGCGGTTCGAGCCGGGGTTGCATCAACTTGGCGGGAACGGTGGATAAACGTTCGCTTTGCCCTAGGCCACGAAGGTCGACGGACCGGCGGCCTC
>JBEKJG010000006.1:0-116053 GCA_050011355.1 Thermoplasmata archaeon
CCACTCGCATGAATCTTGAACGCGTAGTATGTGCGCCAAAGACCTGGGCATGCGCCTACGTTCAGCAATCGATAAGGCAGCGGCTTGGACTGCAATCCGGCTAATCGCGAAATGCGTTTTATCTCGCGGGCCGAATCCCAGCAATCGTCCTCAAACCCCCGGGGGGTTCTTCCCGTGCCTCCCTGGGCGAGGAGTCGAGAGAGTTCTAGATGCGGCAGATGCGCCCCACCACTGCTACAGGTTTACCACGATGATAATCTCTCGGGGTTGAAGAACGGGGCGCATCATCTCCTTCGATTGCAAGACGGGTGGGTTCGAGCAAGTCACTGAGGGGCCCCTTGCTATCATCAGTGTGTGCAATGGACCGCGCACCCAGTTATCACCGTTCACGAGTCCCGTTGAACACGTAAAACGTGAGCCTGTTCGGACGGCGTGAAGCGGCGTGCACGACGGTCATCGAGAGCTCGCGGGGCGTTTCGCCCCGCAGTGGACACTTGGTCTGCGTCGGTTCGACGCTTTGCGAACGCGGACTTGGCTCACCTCGCCGTCGGCGAAACCTGGAAACGTCGAATTCTCTACGAGATCGGACGCACCCCGTCGCTCCTTCGAAAGGTCGGAGTGACTTCGCCGCCCTCGACTCCGGGCCGCCTCAGAGCGCCTCATGTCGAACAGCTCAAGCGAGGTTTGCCGTGGACCCCAGCGACCTTCGCCGTCCACTTCAACGCGCTCCGACGATTCCTCCGCTGGTCACATAACCCGCTCGGCACCGACCGGGGGGTCTGGGCCGTCCCCGCGGAGACGACGGGACGCAGAAGGTGGCTCTCACCAGAACACCTGGTTCGCCTCTATCGGGCTGCCCGGGGTCGGGAACGAGTTCTTCTAGCCTTGGAAGGTTTCAATGGGCTCCGTCGCGTGGAGGTGTTGCGGCTACGCGCGAAGGACGTCGATTTTGCGCGACAGCGCCTTCACGTCCTCGGTAAGGGTCGAAACGGGGGCAAGTGGCGCACCCTACCGATGTTCTCCGAGACCGCACGCGTGCTACGTTCCCTCCCCACGGAGGAAGGCGAAGACGCCTTGGTGGTCCCCTTGTCCCGCTCGGGAGCGGACCTCATCCTGCGTCGGGTCGCGGAGAGGGCCGGTTTTCCGAGTCTCGGACTACGGGTCTCCCATCACGACCTGCGTCGGACGTTCGGGCGCGTCGCACACAAGGCGGGCATGGACCTGGTCCAGTTGAAGAATCTTTACGGACACACGTCGATGGATCAAACCGTTCATTACATCGGCCTGGACGAGGATGAGATGCGCGACGGCCTCAACCGGCTGGCGAACTTCATTGGACCTCTGTTGGAACCCTGAGGTTCCATCGGGTGATCCCAGAGGGCGTATCGATCTCGTGGTTCGGGTCAATCCCTTCCCAGAAGTTGTCTGAAAGAAACCAAGGAACCTCGAAGGAGTCTGCTCAAATCACTCTTCCACGTTTGGATAGATTTTTCGGACCTGCCTACCCCATCGAAAGGGGGGCCCAGTTCCCAGGGCTTCGCCCCCGCATAGGTTTCGCGGTGGGAATCGACCTAGGGGCTAGAGCCAAGGGAGGGCCACCGAGGAAAGTCGACATCCGCGTCCCTCAAACCGGGGCATGTCTTAGGGCCCGAGGAAACCCGATTTACCTCGAAGTCTAATCACGATAAAGTTGGGAATTGACGAAAAGTTCGGTGCTCTTTCCGAAGTCCTAGACCCAATCAGGATCGATAGGGGTGTCAAATCTGGGACTCCCCGGCCTCGCAACATGTTGGACTGGTCGGTATCCGCATCCCCAAGAGATTCTAATCCAGCGGTGAAGCCAAACCTGCAACCAAGGCGTGCAGAGAAACCAAGAGCTCGCGAAAAATGGATTAGGGGATCTGCTAACGCTGCTAATGTTCAATAGGGTCAGAGGTATCTTGTTGAAATTTCACTTGGGGTCTAGTCTCAAAGCGCTTCCACCCCCTCCGCGGACGACGATCGTCGGGAAGAATGTTCAGCATCCAGACTCCATGGGATGAAACACCGACCTCCAGCGCTACCCTATCGGTGGAAGAACCGCCCGATGGTTCGGCCAGGCCCCGCCTCCAACATTTTCGAATCACGGCCGACCAAGGGTACTTGTCCTCGAAAGCCGTTCACGCCCCGGTGAGTCCCATGTCGAACCGAAAGCGTGTCGCAGCTCTTGAGTTATCTGCTGTAGCCCTCGTATGCCTACTGCTGGCAAATCCGCTTTCTCTTAACCCGCATCCTGGGCTGGGCGAGCTACCTTCGGCCGGCCAATCCAGCAATCTGAAGCTCACACTCAACAATTCTACTCCGCAGCTCTCCCCTGCCGGGCTCTCTATCGCGTCTTTCGGCACCTGGCCCATGTACGATGAAAATGACCTGCGGACTGGCGACCAACCTCTGGAACAGACATTAGCTACCACAAATGTTTCCGCGCTTGCGTTAGCGCCTCACTTCCCTTTTGTTGCTAACGGAGCCATCGCGGGGTCAACTTCAGTCGCGAACGGAACGGCATACTTTGGCACGATGGCTGGGCATCTCTACGCACTAAACGTCACCAGCGGACGGGTAACCTACTCATCTGGCACCTCGTGGATTTCCAACACTACTGGATTAGCCATGGATAACAACTGTACCCAGGGGTGGCCGCGTGGAATCATTTCAACACCAGCACTCTGGGGAAACCTTGTGATCGTAGGCACTGGTGGCACAGTTGGCAAACCGGGCTACGGCTGGGTAACTGCCTACTATGCAAGCGGCGTGCACATTGCCGGCACAGTTGACTGGTCCAAGAATCTCTCCACTTATCAAAATGGCTCCTGGACAGGTGCTTATGTCTGGTCGAGTCCCGTCGTATGGAACGGGGACGTCTATGTCGGATACTCGAGTGGTTGTGATGGTCCACTGGTGCAGGGAGCGCTTTTCCAACTGAATGCCACAACCGGGCATGTCCTCCATATCGCTGACATGGTCCTTTCAAATCAAACTGGCGGTAGCATTTGGAGTTCCCCGTCAATCGATACCAGGAACGGTACGATCTGGGTCACTACTGGGAACAATTACTACGCAACTCCCAACGAACCACTCGCTTCCGCCATTATTGAACTGAACCTTTCGAACGTGAGCCACATCATAGCGCATTGGCAAGTGCCCAGTGTCGCGGGACTCGACGACGACTTCGGCGCAGGCCCTACGCTGGTCACCGGCTCTCACGGTGCCCCGATCGCGATTAGCACCAACAAGGATGACATCGCGTATGCATTCAACCGGAGCAACCTCGCCGGTGGTCCAGTTTGGCAGGACTCAGTTGGTGGGCCGCCTGGACAAGGCGCTGTTACCCCGGCTGCTGCAGGCGGAGGCCTGGTATATCTAGCCGGTGGTCCAGCCGGTCTTAGTTACAGTTACACGGGCTTGCCGTCCGGGTGCAGCTCGTCCAACACACCGGACCTATCGTGCACCCCATCCGGAGCTGCCAGTGGCCTGTACATCATTGAAACCAAGGCGGTCGACTCTGCCGGCCATATCGGCTACACTAACACTAGCCTAACGGTGGCAGCGTCGGGTTCCTTCGAGATTAACAGATTCACCACTAACATGCCTGACGGAGTTTCGGTACGGACCCCCGTGCAATTCGCGGTCAATGTGATGAATCCAACGGGGACGGTTAGTTACGCCTATACCGGGCTTCCCAGCGGTTGCGCGTCTTCAAACACGCCTGCGCTCGTGTGTACACCGTCGGTGGCGGGTGCCTACCGGATTGAAGTCTATGCAAATGAGTCCGGTGGCAGCCATTCCAGCGTCATTGCAATGCTCACGCTCGGAGTTGTCCCCCAGTCAACGGAGATACAGATTCTCGGCTCGTTCGATCTGTTGGCAACCGTGACCAATTCTCAAGCAACGGCGGTACTTGTGTCAGTCTCCTCTGACAAGTCACCCGGGTCGATCTGGGCCGTGTATCCGAGCAACGGAACTTCGAAGTGGATCCACGGATCGCCTGGATTTTTCTATGCGGGACCAACCTATGCGAACGGCTTAGTTGTCGACGCGGCGATGGCCGAGAACTATTCTTGGACGACAATAGAGGTCCTAAACGCTGAGACCGGAGTTCTCTCGGCAAGCTACAATGTCTCTGCCATGGTTACGGGAGAACCCATTGTGGCGGACGGACGTATCTATTTCGGAACAACACCTGCCGGATACAGCGGAAACGGAAGTTTTTACGCCCTTGAGATTCCGTTGCACGCTCAACCTAACGCTTACCCCACCGTTACGCCCACCCCGTCGGTGGTGTTCGACGGCCTTGGCATTGGGGGATCTCCACCATACTCTTGCGCGTGGATATTCGCGGTTGGTGCTAAGTCAAGCACTTGCGGGCTTGTGAGCTATTCATATAGCAGCACCGGTGTCTATGAGGCCAGTCTCTGGGTAAATGACACAGTAGCAGAGTCTTCGAGGTGGATATATTCGATCCAGGTCGAATACAACGGGGGTTGCCTCTTGGGCCACCCTTGCTCTAACTGGATTCTAGTAGGGAATTTTACCGCCGCTGGTTGTTTCGCGATGCCCCCTTCAATTCTCTGCCCCGTGAATGGACTCCTCACGTTCGTGTCCTACAACACGGGGGGGACGCCGCCCTACACTTACTTATGGAATTTCGGCGACGGGACACAGTCGGAAGCGGCTGCGCCAGTTCATCAATACAATGAACCAGGCGAGTATACCGTCACCCTGACCCTAACCGACGCACACGGTTTGCAGGGCACATTCCAGATCGAAGTAACAGCGACCTGACTTGCGCTCGGGAACACCCAAATCCGAGGGCCGGCAAGAGTGGTGAAGATGGGAAAAGCCCCGAGGTCCAGTTCTCTGTCTCGCGGGCCCCGCAACATGCGGCCACGTATGTTGGGTTGGCTGGTTCCGTCGATATTCCTAAGTCTACTGTTGGTGAGTTCAGTTCCTGCTTCTGCGGGGTTGGGATCGCCCCCAGCTAAGTGGTGGTCGGGAGATTTGTTTCCCCAACTAACAACCGCCGCGGCTACGCCTTCGCCGCCCGGTGCCCTACTCTCATCCCCCTCCCCGCTATCGCGATGGATTCCCACTGCGACCGCCTACACGTTTGACCCGTTCAATGACTCCCTTGTCCAAGGTGAATTCAACCCCCCCTCACCTGGATATCCTACTGCCGCGATAGACATTCCATCCACGGGAAACTTTGTAGTCGGGGACTCTGCCGGGAATTATGCCTATGAACTGAACGCCTCCACAGGGAGGGAGGTTCGCGCGATCGATTTGGGTCCGCCCACTCTGCAGTTTGTCGGCAGCGATCCAATCGGTTTTGGGTACAATCCTTCAAACGGCCTCCTGTATGTTGCGTTGCTCGGTGACAGCTCAATTGCATACATCAATCTCACGACAGGAGAGGTAGTCCGAAGCATCAGTGTTCCGGGTTACCCCGATGGCCTCGTTTATGATGAGGAGAACGGACTGCTTTACGCTACCAACGACACCGGCGTGTTTGCGTTAAACGGGACGACTGGAGTTGCGACGGGCTTTCTTCCCCTCACTGCCGGAGTGACACCCATAATCCTAGACCCGCTTACCGGCGATTTGCTGGTGGGCAATGGGGTGAGCAGCATCATCTATGTGGTAAACACGTCAGACTTCCAAGTGGACACGCACTTTTCAACGGTCGTGAGCGGGGCGGGCTACGGCCCTGACGCTCTACTATACGACACCGACACAAAGGAGGTCTACTCTGCGGATGGCGATGGGAACATTTCGGTCTTTGACGCCCGCACCTACAAGCTAAACGTAACCAAACCTGAGATCGAGGTTGGAGGTTATCCCAACTCACTTGCGTTCAATCCACTCCGGCAACAAGTGCTTGTGAGCAGCTGTCAGGCGTTCGGGTATCGGGTATGCGCAATAGAGGACTCCAACAACACCCTCGACAACTCCACCCTTCCAAACGCTTGGCCGGGGTACGTTGCTTACGACCCGGGCTCTGAGCACTTGTTGGTTTACAACAACAATGACACCGCCTACCTGTTCAACGCAACGGACGACCAGGAGATTTCCTTGACTTCAATGATCACCTCCTACCTCGGGGCCGCCCTTGACCCCTCTAATGGTCTCGAGTATGTCGCGACTCCCGCGCTAGGTGGGATTTGTACGCTGCCCGGGAGCGTCTCAATTTTCGAACCCGGCTCGCACCCGGCTCTTGTCGGTTCCCTCCCTGCCGGTGATGGCCCAAGCCAGGTCACTTTCGACGCCACGAACAATCGGGCCTTCATCACCGACTTTTGTTCGAATTCACTCACGGTAGTCGATACCTCGAACGATTCCCTCGTTCGTCTCAGCTTGCCTGTGGGCTCGGCGCCCTATGGGATTGCCGACGACCCCGATTCCAACTTCATTTTTGTCGCGAATGAGTACTCACAGAATCTCACGGTCCTCAATGGGTCCACCCTGGCTGTTGCCGCCTCTATCCACCTTCCACTGAGTGACCCATACGGAGTCGTTTTTGACCCGGCGAACGACTCAATCCTTGTTTCCGACATCGATGACGGAGTAGTCACGATTGTCAACGCGACCACATTCTCTGTTTCAGTCCCTGCCTTACCCGTAGGGGCCAATCCCCAAGGGATGCTTTACGATCCTCAGAATGGCGTCATTTATGTCTCGAACACCGGGTCAAACAATCTCTCTCTCCTCAATGCAACCACGTACGGAAGCGTAGGCAGTATCACGTTGGTCGGAGGTCCCTCGGTCCTCGCACTTGACCCAATCGACCATCTCGTATTTTCTGCCGACGTCGACGGCAGCCGAGTTTCCGTGATAAATGCCGCCACCGAAACCGCAGAGAATCCAAGTCTACCTGCGTCGGCTGACCCGGAAGGGATCGTCTTCGCGTCGGCCTCTCAGCAAGTGGACGTCTTCAATTTCGGGGCTGGGGCAATCAACATCCTGGCCAATGCCCCCACTCCGTCCACCCTCACCGCCACTCCGGCAAGCACCGAGATTGGGAGCTCAACCACATTGTCCTTGACCTTAACCAATGGAACTCCCCCCTACTCATTCAATTGGACGGGACTTCCGAGGGGGTGTACGCCAGCCAGCAGCCCCGCGCTGGTGTGCATTCCTGCATCCGCGGGCGCATTCGAGGTGAGCGTGACTACCGACGATGCGGCCGGTTACACTTGGTCGACAACTGTCAGTGTAACGGTTCTCCAGCGTCTTGGATCGGAAACACTTGTGGCAGAACCTGCGACGCTCGACCTTGGGATGAGCACGACCATCGAATGGAATACCTCCGGCGGGGTTCCGCCCTTCACGTACAAGTACACAGGACTCCCTTCGGGGTGTTACTCTGTCAACGCCTCTGCAGTCAACTGTACCCCGCTATTCGCGGGATCTTACAGTGTCGTTTCAACGGACACGGACGCCCTTGGTGTTGTCGCCTTCGCGAACGTAGGCCTTATTGTAAACTCGTTGCCGGAGGTTACTGCATTCGTTGCGGACAGTTACAACCCGATCGTAAACACTTCTGTCCTGCTCGCGGCGACAGTCGTAGGAGGCTCGCCCCCGCTCGCATTCTCCTACACTGGTCTCCCACCTGGGTGCGTGACTGCTGATGTTCTGCTCCTTGAATGCGTCCCGCTGGCCCCGGGTAACTACACGCTAACATTCACCGTGACTGACTCACTGGGAAGGATCTCCCATTCGAGCCTCTTTATCACGGTCCTCCCGGCTCCTACCGTACGGACCCCTCCACCCGAGATCGTCGCGTTCTTCGCAAGTCCCTCGTCGCTGAGCCTTGGATCGAATACCACCTTCTACGTCGTCATAGAAGGCGGAGCCTCGCCTTACTCCCTATCATGGGCAGGTCTACCCCAGGGGTGTTCTCCAATCTCAAGCACGGCGACCGCGCTCATGTGCACTCCCACCCATTCTGGGTCGTACTCGGTGCGGGTGAACGTTACAGATGGACTCGGAAGATCAGTCGATGGGGGGACCTCGCTCTACATTGGTCCGGCCAACATCGGTGCTTCCTCTTCTGCCCAAGGAGTGTCGGAGTCAACGCTACTCGATGTCTCTCTTGGGGCTGCGGCGCTGGGTGGATTGATAGGAGCGGCGACTGTCGCCTTCGTCCTGCGACGCCCTCCCAAACCGCCGATGACCGAGCGGTCGGGAACATAGCTCGAGTAGTCAGAGCGAGCCACCAACCTCAAGACAGTCTGCACTCACCGCACCTTTCGCGGTGTGAATAGGCAGAACTCCAATCTCTCGCCAGGTTCAAATCGGGGCTCGGTACGGGGGCCGGGATAATGGACCGGTCGCCGTCCACTCCCCCGGGCGGTTCGAATCCAATCAAGGGGAAGCCAAGGGAGGGAATCGAACCCCCAGGAAACGGATCTGCAGTCCGTCGCATTAACCATTCTGCCACCTTGGCGCGGTCGGGGCCAAGAGGCCTCGGCTTAAAGCCCTCGGGGAGGACGGGCGAAGGGCTAGATCGGGCGAAGGCCGCGCGTCAGGAACTTTAGCCCGGTGGCGACCGCCACCCGCAACCGCCCCGCGAAGGGGAGGGACCGGCCCCCGGCCAGGGTCTGGCCCCTCCGGAGGGCCTCCAGAAGGTCGTCGGCGGTGCGCGCCTCGTCCGGGAACTGCGTGAAGGCCCGGCCGAGTTCGTTCAACACGTGGACGTCACTCCCGCCGGTCATGCCCAAGAGCCGACGGGCCGCAACCACCTCGGCCTTGGCGTTCGCCACCTCCGAGTTGTGGCCGTTCCGGCACTCGATCGCCCGGACCGGGGCGGTCTCGGCGACCCGCCCGCCCACCCCATGGTTCCATCGGTATGGATGGGCCAGCACCGCTTCCCCGCCGTGGGCCCGGACCCACTCGATCGTCTCGAGGACGGGCCTCCGGGCGGGAGGGGCCTCCGAGACTCCGTAGGCCAGGAGATGTCCCTCCACGGTCGAGACCTCGACCCCGGGCAGGAACACGTAGGTCGGGTAGGCCCGCCGGAGTTCGGCGAGCTCCGCGATCCCCCCGACCGAATTGTGGTCGGTGAGGGCGAATCCCCGGATGCCGGTGTACGGTAGCCGCCCCACGAGCTGCTCGAGCGTGAGCCGGGAGTCGGGAGAATACCGCGAGTGGACGTGAAGGTCGAGCCGGAGTCCGCTGTTCATCGAACGAGGCCTCCAGGAGGGGTCGGCTCGCTGGGCCGGGCCGCCCGACCGGGACCGAAGGCAAACACCCGGCCGTCCGGAGCTTCGGACGGGCGGCGGGCGACCACGAGCACTGTGCCGGGGAGCCACTTCCCCGGGACTTCGCACCGGCCCCCCCCCAGATCCACGGTCGATCCCTCCCCGCTGGTCCCTTCGGCCGCCACGCCCACCTCGATGCGGTAGGAACTGAACTCCTCGTGAGAGATCGTCCGGTCCGCCGCCGAGCGGCCTTCGACGAACTCGCCCGGAGCGACCCCCTCCGGCGGCTCCAGGAGCACCGGGCGTCCGCCGGAATCGGCGGCGAGGATCATCCCCTGGGAGGGGACGCCACGGATCGTCCGGGGAGCGAGGTTCGACAGGAATACGATCCGACGCCCCGCGAGCGTGTCGGCCCCGTAGTGGGCCCGGATCCCCGCGACGATCGACCGGGGGGCCGCTTCACCGGCGTCGACCTCCAGGACAAGTAGGCGGTCGGCCGAGGGGTGAGCGTCGGCGCGGACGATCACGCCGGCCCGCACCGCGAGGGGCGGAGCGTCGGCATCGCTGGTCCGGGCGGGTGGGCCGGACGGCTCGGCGACGGCGGGTCGGGGGAACAGCGGCCGGACCTCCCCCAGGGCCTGGCCCGAGGGAACGGGGTCGAGCGCCCGGTCCCAGTCTCCCGCGGAGGGCCCATCCGCGAACCCGAGCATCCGGTAGACTTCGGCCGAGGAGAACGGCAGGACCGGCGAGAGCCACGTGGCGAGCGCCCGCAGGGTCCACAGCGTCTCGTAGACCACCCGGGCCCGCTCGGGATCCGCGAGCTGCCAGGGGCGCGCTTCGTGAAAGCGCCGGTTCGCCTCGCGTACCTCGTCCAGCGCCCGGTCCAGGGCTTCCTTGAGATGAACGGCCTCGAACTCGGCCGTGATCTGCGCGTGCGCCTCCCGTAGTCGCAGCCCAACAGTGCCCGGGTCGTCGGGGCTCCACTCCGCCGGCGGGGCGGGGACCATCCCCCCGTACCGGTCCCGCGTCAGGACGAGCGTCCGTTGGACGAGGTTGCCGTACTGGTTGGCCAGTACCTCTTCCCGCACTTGATGGAACTCGTTCCAATCGAGCTCGGTGTCGTGGTTCTGGGGTGCCAGTAGAGTGCCGTAGAACCGGATCTGATCGGCCGTGTAGTGCTCGAGCAGGGAGGGGATGAACGCGTCCGAGTCGGTGGACCGGGACTTGGAGGCCTTCTTTCCTCCGATCAGGAGCCACTCGTTCGCGGGCACATCGTACGGGAGCACGAGACCGCCCAACCCCAGGAGGACGCCGGGCCAGAGGATGGTGTGGTGGAACTTGTTGTCCTTCCCGATGAAATAGTACTGCCGGACGACCTCCCCCTCGGCCCAGTACCGCTTCCAGGCCTCCGGCCGCCCGGCCCGGATCGCCCACTCCTTCGACGCGGAGAGGTAGCCGATGAGCGCGTCGAACCAGACGTAAAACCGCTTCGAGCCGTACCCGTCGAGCGGGATCGGCACCCCCCAGTCGAGGTCCCGGGTGATCGGGGTCGCGTGGAGGCCCTCCGTCAGGAAGTTCTCGGCGACCCGACGCGTCCCGGCCCGCCAGTGGGGCTGGCGGGCGATGTACTCCGCGAGCGGCGCCTGGAGCTTGTCGAGCAGGAGGTAGAAGTGCTCGCTGGGTCGGAACTCCGCGCCCGTGTTGCAGAGGAGGCAGCGGGGGTTCCCGAGCTGGCGGGGCTCGAGCGGCCGTCCGCACCGGTCGCACTCGTCCCCCCGCGCGCTCTCGAACCCGCAGTTCGGGCAGGTCCCGAGGAGGTAGCGGTCGGGCAGGAATCGCCGGTGCTGGGGGCAATAGGGACCCTCCTCGGTCCGCCGCGCGATGAACCCGTGCTCGAGGAGGGTGAGGAACACCTCCTGGACGGTCTTCTCGTGGACGACCGTCCGGGTCGTCGTGTAGCAGTCGAACGTGAACCCGAGGCGACGGAACGATTCGGCGTTGACCGCATGGTACCGTTCCGAGACCTCGGCGGGGGTCGTCCCCTCCTTTTCGGCCGTGACCAGGGTCGGCGTCCCGTGCATGTCGGAGCCCGAGACCATCAGGACCTCGTCCCCTCGCAGCCGATGGAACCGGGCGAACAGGTCGGCGGGGAGGTACGCCCCCGCGAGGTGGCCGAAGTGGAAGGGCCCGTTGGCGTACGGCCAGGCGACGCAGACCAGGATACGGGCCGTAGAACCTCCCCTCCGCGTGAGAGGAGGGGAGCGGTCCTAAATCCTTGCCGGTGGGAACGGCTGACGTCCGGGGCGTAACCGGCGTCGCGCACTAGCACGGCAGAGGGAACGATAAAGAGGGGGACCAACGTCGCCGCGGGAATGGTCGCCGACCGGGTCCGGCGGGTCGAGATCTCCGGTATACGCCGGATGTTCGAATCCGCCCCGCCCAATTCGATCAACCTGGGCCTCGGCGAGCCGGATTTCGACCCGCCTACCGAGGTCGTCGCGGCGCTGTGCGAGTCGGTCCAGCACGGCGGGAACCACTACGGACCCAGCGCCGGCCTCTCCGCGCTCCGGGAGCGGATCGCCCAGCGGTACTGCGACCGGGACCCGACCACCGTCCGGGAGAACGTCATCGTCACCGCCAGCGGCTCGGAGGGCCTGATGACGGCGGCGCTCACGCTGTACAACCCGGGGGATGAGGTTCTCGTGCCCAACCCGGGGTTCGTCCTCTACGGCCCGCACGCTCGCCTCGCGGGCGCTACGCCGGTGGCCTACCCGCTGGTGGAGAAGCGAAAGTTCCAGCCCGACCTGGATGCGCTCGAGCGGCTGGTCACCCCGAAGACCCGGGCGATCGTGGTCAACAGTCCCTCGAACCCCACGGGCGCCATGTTCCCGGAGTCCACCGTCGAGAAGATCGTCGAGTTCGCGAACCGCCACCACCTGGTCATCGTGTCGGACGAGGTCTACGAGGACATCGTCTACGAGGGAAAGTTCGCCTCCTTCTGGGGCCGGAACGACCGGACGATCATCGTGAACTCGTTCTCGAAGACGTTCGCGGTCACCGGATGGAGGCTCGGGTTCCTGGTCGCGTCCAAGCGCCTCGCGATCGAGCTCAACAAGATCCACTACCACATCATGGCCTGCCCGCCCACCCCGGCGCAGGTCGCCATCCTGGCCGGGTACGAGGCGGGCGACCGCGCGACCCGCGCGATGGTCCGGGAGTTCCGTGCGCGTCGTACGATCGTCGACCGCCTCCTTCGGGCAATCCCGGGCGTCTCGGTCGTGGCCCCTGCGGGGGCGTTCTACGTGTTCCCGAAGATCGTTTGGGACGAGTCCGCGACGGACGCGGCCCAGGCCCTCCTCGCCCGCGGCGTGATCACGACGCCGGGCGACGCCTTCGGCTCCCTCGGCGCCGGGCACCTCCGCCTCTCGTTCGCCGCCTCCCGGGAGAAGTTGCGCGCGGGCCTCGAGATCGTCCGCGAGTACGGGGAGCAACGGGCCGCCCGATGATCCTCGACCTCCTGGGACGCGCGCTGGAAGCGTCGGCCAAGACCCTTCCCGGCCCGGCCGGCGACGACCGTGCGGTCGTCGGCGCCGAGCTGCGGCGCCTCGACCGACCCGCCCCTCAGCCCCGCACGACCTCGCGGTAGAGCGCCCGGTGGCGCTCCACCGCGACCGACCAGTCGAACCGGCGGACGCGCTCCCGCCCCGCCCGGACCCGGTCCTGTGCCGGCCCCGGCTCCTCTAGGACGGACCGAAGAGCGCCCGCGATGGCGGCGGGGTCGGCGTACGGGACGAGGAGGCCCGCGCGGCCGTGGTCGAGCACTTCCGGCACGCCGCCCACGGAGGTGGCCACGATCGGTGTGCCGACCGCCATCGCCATCAGCAGTACGAGGCCGAACGCTTCCCACTCGGAGGGGAGCACGAGGGCCCGGGCTCCCCGGAGGACCGCCCGGACAGAGTCGTTCCCTCCGACGTGGCCGAGGGTGACCACCGACCCTTCGAGGCCGTGGGCCCGGGCCCGGGCCTCGATGTTCGCTCGCTCCCCCCAGTCCATGCCCATCAGCACCAGCGGGCGTCGCAGCGCGGGCGGCAGCTGCGCGATCGCGTCGACCAGGTAGGGGATCCCCTTGTTCGGGGCGACCCGGCCGAAGAAGAGGAAGTACTCGGGCGGTAGGCCCGGGGGAGGAGTATCTGGTCCGGGGCGGGACCACTCCGCGAGGTCGATCCCGGGCGGTATCACGTGGATGCGGTCCGCCGGCGCGAACTCGCGGACGAGGCTCGCCTCCCGCTCGGTCTCGACCACCAGGGCGCGGGCGACCCGGTAGGCCGTGGCTCCGAACCCGACGTCCTGGAGGCGCAGCATCCCCCGTTTCCAGGCGGGTTCGCGGTGGTCCGCGGGGTGGTAGTGGGTGGACACGACCAGGGGGATGTTCCTTCGCTCCGCCACCGCCGCGGCCTCGAGGACGTGACCGTACCGGTGCGAGTGGGCGTGGACCACGTCCACGCCGCTCGAGGCGAGGGCGTCCATGAGGCCGACCATCATCGGCATCGTGAGCCCGGGGATGAGCCGCTTCCGGACGGGGAACCGATGGACCGGGACGCCGTCAACCATCGGGGCGTAGTTCGTCCGGCGGTCCCACCCGGCCTCGTCGTACAGGTCACTCGAGTAGACTTCGACGTCCTCGCCCGCGGCGCGCAGGCGCCGGGAGACCTCCCGCACGTTCGTCTCGACCCCACCGGGCGCATCGAAGCGGAGCGTGACCTGGGCGATCTTCACGTCCCCGACCTCACCTCGCGGTAGAGCGCCTCCAGACGGTCGACCAACCGGTCCCAGGTGTAGACGGGGACCACCTGGTCGCGTCCGTAGGTGCCCAACTGTCGGCCGAGCGCGGGGTCTTCCCACAGCCGTCCGATCGCGCGGGCGAGCTCTCCCGCGTCGTTCGGGGTCACCAGCAACCCGGCCTTGCCGTCGGGCACGAATTCGGGGATGCCGCCTACGCGCGAGGCCACGACGGGAGTCCCCTGGGCCAGCGACTCGAGCAGCACGAGGCCGAACGCCTCGTACTCGCTCGGCAGCACCGTCATCCGGGCCTCCCGGTAGGCGTCGGCGAGGACGGCGTCCTCCCCCACATGCCCCACGATCCGGAGACGCGGCCCCAGGCCCAGCCGGGTCCCGGCCGCCTCGACCCCCGCCCGCATCCCTCCGTCCTCGCCCACGAGAACGAGGGTGGCGTCCGGATGGTCCCGGGCGACGGCGGCGAACGCCTCGACGAGCGGCAGGAGACCCTTGTTCGACGCCAGCCGGCCGACGAACAGGACGTACGGCCCGGGGATCTGGTACCGGGTGCGGAATGTGCCGGGGGGCGCGACCGTGGAGAGGGGCGCGTAGCCGGGCGGGATCACGTCGACCCGCCGGAGCCCGAGCCCAAGGGTCCCCAGGAGGCGTTCCTCCTCCCGCGTCTGCACGATCACCCGGGCCGCCGCGCGCACGATCGGTCCGGCCGATCGGCGGTCGTAGAATGCCCGCAGGCGGTGCCGAATCCATCCGCCCTCGATCGACCAGATCGGATGGAAGTGGGCGGTGAGCACGAACGGGGTCCCGGTCTTCCGGCCGAACCGCTGCGCCACCGCGACCTGGTCCGTCCCGTAGGTGTGGACGTGGACGACGTCGGGGCGGTCGCGCGCGAACGCGGCCCCCAGCCCCCGGAAGAACGGATAGTGCAGCGGCCCCGGCAGGGATCGGACGCGCAGGCGGTGGACCGCCCCGAAGGGACGGGTCTCCTCCCGCGGCACCTCGGGACCGAGCCGCTGCCAGGGGAACTCACGGTAGAGGTCGCTCGCGTACACGTCCACGCGGTGGCCGCGGGTCCCGAGCCGGGAGGCGACCTCCGCCACGTGCCGCTCGACGCCCCCCGGGCCCGGCGGATAGCGGGTCGATACCTGAGCGATCTTCACCGGTCGGAGGTACCGCGACGGGCCCTTGATAAGCGTGGGGTCGGAGCCCGCGGCCCGGCGCGCCTACGCCGCGGGGCCGCGACCGGCGGCGAGCCGTTGGGCATACTTCTTGTAGACCTCGGTCGCGCGGGCGACCGCCTCGATCTTGACGTACTCGTTCGCCTGGTGGGAGAGCTCCTCCTCGCCGGCGCCGAAGATCACGACGCGG
Organism: Thermoplasmata archaeon; assembly: GCA_050011355.1. Classification (GTDB taxonomy): domain Archaea; phylum Thermoplasmatota; class Thermoplasmata; order Lutacidiplasmatales; family UBA184; genus Lutacidiplasma. The sequence goes on from JBEKJG010000006.1 coordinate 15,399, forward strand.
GGGTTCACCTGGGTGTAGTGGACGGCCTCGGAGGCGTGGACGAGGACCGTCGTCTCGGCCTGCGCCACCTCCCGCAGGATCCGGACGTGGTCGGAGTTCGGGTCGATCTGCACGGCCGGCATCGTGAGGATCCGGCGGAGCGTGAACGGCGTCTTGATGCGGCGGAGGTGCTCCTCGACCTCCTGGTAGAGCTGCTCCGGCGTGTAGGGCGGAGGGAACCGGATGTCGACCTCGCTCGTCGCCTTGTTCGGCACGACATTGAGCCGGCTGCCGCCGTGGAACGTGCCGAGGTTCATCGTGACCGAGCCGAGCTCCGGATGCGCGATCCGGCCCTTGAACGACTCGAGCCCGCGGAGGATCCGCATCATCTTGCCGATGGCGTTCTCGCCGAGGTGCGGCATCGCGCCGTGCGCGGCCTTCCCCCGCGTCTCGATCGCGAGGTCGAGGACGCCCTTCTCGGCGTAGGCGACGCGCAGCCCGGTCGGCTCCCCGACCACGACCGCCTTCGCGCGCCGGAGCGGCAGCGTCTTCGAGAGCGCGACGGCACCCTGCATCGTGGTCTCCTCGTCGGTCGTGAAGGCCAGCACGACCGGGATCTTTCGCGTGACGAGGTCCTGCGCCGCCTCGAGCATCGCGACGACGGTGCCCTTCATGTCGGCGGCTCCACGGCCGTACATCCGCCCGGAGGCAAGCTGGCTCTGGGAGAAGCTCCAGTAGTCCCCGATCGGGGGAGTGTCGAGGTGGCCGGAGAGGACGACCCCGCCCTGACCGTACTCCGCGAGCAGGCTCGGCGCCGAGGCGTCGCCGAACAGCGTGTTGCGCATGTGGATCTGGTCGGTGAACGACTGCACATAGTCCAGCACCTCCTGCTTGTCGGAGGGCGGGTCGCTCGGGATCTTGATCAACTCCGCCAGCATGTCGACCATCTGGCGCTTCATCGGAGTCTAGACCTCATCCCTGACGGTAAAACCAGTAGGTACAATGCGCCGCCAAGGCCGGAACTGACTTAATCGTTCCGGCGGGCCGGTGCGGCTCGAACGGCGACCTTTCGGGTCGCCTCCAGGGCGCGGCCGTACCCTTCCGGGGACCCGACCGATCGCCAGGTTCCGGTCTTCGCGCTCAGAAGCAGGGCCGCGACCCGGCCCCCGTCGGCGATCATCTGCTGGATGCCGGCCGTCAGCTCCAGCTCGTGGGTGCGGTCGTCCTTGCGGACCGCCTCGAGCGCCGGGAACAACCGGGGTCCGAAGGCGTAGACCGCGGCGGCCGCCCAGTGGGTCTTCGGGTGCTCGGGCTTTTCGACCATGCGGGAGACATCGATGCGGGGGTAGGCGCCGACCTTCTTCCCGAGCCGGCCCTCGAACACCCCGTAGCGTCGGGGGTCGGCGACCGTCCGGGCCAGCACCACGGCGTCCAGGTTCTCCCGCTCGCGCAGCTCCGCCATCGTCCGCAGCGCGGTACCCCGCTCGGGTTCGACGACGATCCCGTCACCGGCGTGGAGCAGGAACGGCTTCTGGCCGATCACCGGATAGGTCCGCAGGACAGCGTCCCCGAACCCGGCGGGCCGAGGTTGGAGCGTGTACACGAACCGGAGGGCGTCGAGGGTACGGTAGAACCGGCGGGTCTCCACGAGGCGGTCCGCGTGGTGGTGATGCCGCTTCAGGAACTCATGGTCGACGGTGAAGTACGCCTGGACCGCGCCCGCGTCCCGGGGCTGGACGACGACGTTCACGAGGTCGGCCTCGGCCGCGATGAGCGACTCGACGACGAGGTGGGCCACCGGCTTGAGCACCAGGCTGCCGTCCTCGCCGCGGTCGTAGAGCGGAAGGAACTCCTTCCGCAGGCCCCGGCTCCAGGGCAGCATACGGGTGCCCTCGCCCGCGAGGGTGAGGACGGCCTGCATCGCGAACCTGATCAGGCGGGGCTGCTGATCGAGGGGGATCCCGGCGGAGGCGTCGGCTCGGCGCGTTCCGGCCCCTCGCGCGCGGCGAGGAGGGGTCGGCTGTCGGGCACGCGCCATTGCACCGTCGGGACGACGACGTGGCGGCGGGCCTCGAGGCGCCGGCGGAATCGGATCATGTCGGTGAAGATCTCCCGGACGACCTCGTCCAGCTCGCGGGTCCGCTGGTAGCCGAGCGCGGGGAGATGGTCGTGGAGCGGGTTGTAGTAGTGCTGCTCGGCCTCGACCCGCGGGTCGGCAGGGTGCTCGATCACGGGCTTGAGGCCGAACTCCGCCGCGATCCGGGCCACGCGGTCGGCGAGCTCGTTCACGGAGTAGGAGGCGTCGAACTGGTTGAAGACGCGATACTCGCCCGGCTGGGCCGGGTGCTCGACGGCGAGGCGGAGGGACTGCATCGAATCCTCTAGCGCGAGGAAGCCGCGCTTCTGCTCGCCCCGTCCGTACGGGGTGATCGGAGCGCCGAGGACGGCCTGCGCGATGAAGCGGTTGAGCGCCGTGCCCCAGGTCTCGTCGAAGTCGAACCGGGTCAGGAGGCGGTCGTCGGTGATCTCGGCCGTCCGGACCCCGTAGATGACGCCCTGCATGACGTCGGTCGTGCGGAGGTTGAAGATCTTGGAGGCGAACATGACGTCCCCGGAGTCGAACACCTTGCTCCAGTGGTACCAGGAACCGCCCTGGCGCGGGAAGGGCATGTGGTCCTTGCGGCCGTTGAACTCGACGTCGAAGAACCCCTCGGGGATGTCGGTGTTCGGGGTCCCGTACTCCCCCATCGTGCCCATCTTGACGAGGTGGGCGTCGGGGCAGGCGTCCTTCATGGCGTACAGGATGTGCAGCGTCCCGGTCAGGTTCTCCACCTGCGTCGCGACGGCGTGGTGGACGTCGATCATCGAGTAGGGGGCGCTGCGTTGCTCGGCCAGATGCACGATCGAATCCGGGCGTTCCTTCTGGAGCACCTGGTGCACGAACTCGTAGTTCTGCAGATCGCCGCGGTAGAACCCGAGGTCCTTCCCGAAGATCTCCTTCACCGCCGCCTGGCGGCGGGCGAACGAGGGAATGGGGGTCGCGGACCAGCTTCCGACCTCCTTGACCCGCTTCCGGGTGACAAAATTGTCGATCCCGACGACCTCATGGCCGCGGGAAATGAGGTGGAGGGCGAGCGGCCAGCCGGAATATCCATCGATGCCGGTTACGAGAACTTTCATGGGTCCCAAGCGGGCTCTCAATGTCCTGACCCCCTCTTTAAGGGTTGGCCCTCCGGACGCCGACGGAGGGTGTTACGGGCTAGCGCGCAACCCGCCCTCGGCAATCCGACGTCGTCGGCCCGTTACTTCGGGGCGTTCGCGTGCAGTTTGGAGCGGAGTTTGCGACAGCCCCCTGCGTCCCGGGACAGGATTCCCCCAACAAAAGTACAATAAGCCGCCGCACGGTGGTCGGGAGGCCCACCCCGGGCCCGGTCCTCATGGAAGGCGCAGGAATCCGCATCGTCGACACCCGGGATGAACCCCTCAAGGGGGCCATGCTGGTCGTGGGGTTCCCGACGCACGGCCTGGTCGGGTCGGTCGCCGCCTCCTACCTCGTCCACGCGCTCGACATGAGCCCGATCGCCTACATGATCAGCGAGGAGTTCCCGCCCACCGTCGTCATGGAGGAGGGGGTGGTGAGCGCCCCCGTCCGCTTCTACGCGAGCAAGCTCGTCTGCGGCGTCGACCGCTCGTGCGACCAGCTCGTCGTCCTCATCGCCGACATCCAACCCTCGCCGGGCATGCTCAACGAGCTCGGCCGGGTGTTGCTCGACTGGGCCGAACGCAAGGGGGTCCAGTTCGTCGTTGCCATCGAGGGACAGCCGATCGACACCGAGGTCGGCGGGGATGCCCGGGTGGTCGCGATGTCGAACCGCGCGGCGGCCCCGCTCCTGGAGAAGTACCAGTTCGCGGCCGCCAACGGCGTGGTCACCGGTCTCGCGGGCGGTCTCCTCCTCGGCGCCATCAGCCGCACGCTGCCGGTGCTATGCTTCGTCGCGCAGGCACACAAGGATTACCCCGATGCGCGCGCGGCCGCCAAGGTGATCGAGACCCTGAACCCGCTCGTACCGCTCCTCGCCCTCGACACCAAACCGCTCCGCGAGAAGGCCCGCGAGATCGAGGAGGGGGTCCGGCGCACCCTCCGACAGACCCGAGACTCGATGTCGGCCATGCGCACCGCCGAACCCGAAGGGCCGGGTGAGATGTATCGCTGATACCGCTCCGACCCCCCGGTCGGTACCGATGCCCGAGGACCGCCCCGCGGTCACGCTCCGAGGCTTCCGCCCCAGCGACGTGCCGTTCGTCTCGGCGATCGTCGCCGACGCGCTGCACGAGCACTACGACCCCGGGCTCTACCCGTCGCTGAGCGCGGAGTGGCCGGAGGGGTTCCTTGTCGCGGCGGACCCGGACGAGGTCCCGGTCGGGTTCCTCCTCGGGGTCTCCCAGGTCGACCGGGAGGCCCGGGTGCTGATGTTCGCGGTCGACCGCCACCACCGGGAGGTGGGGATCGGCAACCTGCTCATGTCGACGTTCCTCGACCGCTGCCGGGCCCGGGGCTTCCGGCGGGCCACGCTCGAGGTGCGGGTCTCCAACGCGACCGCGATCCGATTTTACGCCCGGTACCAGTTCTCGGTGGTCGACCTGCTGAAGGGGTACTACTCGGACGGCGAGAACGGATACCAGATGGCGCGACCGCTCCCCTGAACGGAGTGCCCGCGCACTGTAACGGCTAAAGCCTCCGCCCCGGATGGCACGAACATGCCCGTTGCATGGCCGCTCGCTGGGGAACTGATGACCGCCCGTCCCGTGACCCTTCCCCACGACGCGCCGATCTCACGCGCCCTCGGCCTGATGCGGAGCCGGAGCATCCACGAGATCCCTATCCTGCAGGGGCGCCGGCTGCTCGGGATGATCACGTTCGAGACGATCGCCCGCCGCTCGAGCCGGTCGGTCGCCACGAAGGTCGGCCACCTGCTCGTCGTCCCGCCGCTCGTCACCCCCGCCTCCACGCTGCCGGAAGTGGCCGCCGACCTGCTCGCCACGGGGCTCCGCGCGGCCCCGGTGGTCGGGCGGCGCGGCGAGCTGCTCGGGGTCATCAGCCGTACCGACCTGATCCGAGCGCTTCCTTCGCTCTCCGGTCTCGGCCGAGCGCCGGTGGAGAAGATCGGGCGCTCCGCCTCCTACTTCGTCCGCGAGAGCGACACCGTCCGCCACCTGTTCGGCCAGATCCGGCTGCTGGAGGAGCACGCCCTCCCGGTCGTCGACAAGAAGGGCCGCCTGGTCGGGGCCGTCGGACTCGAGGATCTGGGCGCGGTCCTCTGGCGCCCGACCGTCGGCGGGAAGCTCGATACCCAGACCCAGGGTTCCGCGCTGGACGTCGAGGTCAGCTCGATCATGCGCTCCCCGGCGTTCACCGTCGCCGCCGGATCCGACGCGATGGAGGCGGCGAGCCTCATGACCCGCGAGAAGATCTCGAGCGTCTTCGTCGTCGAAAATGGACGCCCGACTCGGATCGTCGCCCAGACGGACCTCCTGACCCTCGTCGTCGGTATCACCCCCACGGGTCACGGCCGCGGCGGGGTCGAGGACGTCTACGTCGAGGTCACGGGACTCCGCGGTTCGAGCGACCCGGGTCTGCTCGCCGACATCGACCACCTGGTCGCCGGCTCCCTCAAGCGGATCGCGCACCACGTGCGTCCCATCCTGTTGAGCCTCCACCTGAGCCCGCACTCGACCCACCGGACGTCGGACCTGACGGTCGAGGCGCGGCTGCATACGGACGCCGGGATCTTCTACGCCTCCCACACCGGATGGAACCTCATGGCCGGGATCTCGGGCCTCATGGACGAACTGACGAGCCAGGTCCAACGCAGCCAGGAGTCGCGTCGGACGAACGGACGCCGTCGACCGGCGCGCGGCAGCGAAGAGGACACCGAAGCCGTCGACCCGGAGCTCGAGCGGAAGATCCGTTCCGCCACGGCCGAGGACGAGTAGCCGGGGGCGAGCGATGATCCCGGGGGGCCCGCGCAACCAGCGCCAGATGCAGATGATGATGCGCCGCCTCGGCATGACGACGGAGGAGATCCCCGACGTCGAGCAGGTGATCGTGCGCACGAAGACGAAGGACCACGTGTTCACCGCGCCCGAGGTCACCGCCCTCACCGTCCAGGGGGTCCGGACCTACCAGGTCGTGGGCACCCCCGAGATCCGACCCCGGGGCGCCGGGACTCCCGCGGCACCGGGCGCGGCCCCGGCCGCTGCGACCGCCCCCGCGGCGCCCGCAGGACCCCCGGACGAGGACATCCAGCTCGTCATGGACCAGGCTCAGGTCTCGCGCAGCGAAGCGATCGAAGCGCTCCTCCAGTCCGACGGCGCCCCGGCCGAAGCGATCATGAAGCTCATGACGCGCCGGCGGTAGCGCGCGGGCAACTCCATGCCCGCGACGCCCCCCGGGGCCGCTCCCCGCCCCGACGAGCCGATCGCCCGGGAGTGCGTGGAGGGGTACCTCTACTCGGCCCGACCGCTGCGGATCCTCCTGTTCCGGCGGCCGCCGTCGCGGGGCTCGATCTGGGTGCCGGTCAGCGGGAAGGTCGACCCGGGCGACGCGACCCTGCTCGCCGCGCTCCGCCGCGAACTCCACGAGGAGACCGGGCTTCGCACTCCGATCCACGTGGTCTCGCTCGACTGGGAGGTCCCGTTCCGCGCCGACAACGGGGAGGTCTGGCGGCTGCACGCCTACGGAGTCGAGGTGGCGGCCGGCTTCGAGCCGCAGCTGAGCGCCGAGCACGACGCTTCCGAGTGGGTCGACTCGGCCGAGGCGATCCGACGGCTCCACTACGACGACAACCGGACCGCGGTGGCACGGCTCCTCGAGCGTCTCCGACCCGCGCCCCGAAACCCTTAGCCGCCCTCCCTAGCTCGGCTCGACCTCATGGAGGATGCGACGCACCCGGCCCCCGACGCCCGGGTCTTCCCGGTCGTGGGCGAGGAGCTGTTCGAGGCGCTCCGGAAGGCGCGGCCCGGCCGCATCGTCCTGCAGGTGCCCGCCGGACTCATCCGCAACGCGACCGAGCTCGTGGATCGGCTCCGGACGGCGACCGGAACGCCGGTGGTGCTGGCGGCTCGGGCGTGCTTCGGGGCGTGCGACTTCCCCTCCCGGGACGAGGCGCCCCGCGCGGACGTCGCCGTCGTGCTGGGCCACGCGCCGATCCCGAACGTCGCGCTGCCCCGTCCGACGTACTTCGTCGAGATGCGCGAGCCGGCGGGCGACGTGGAGCGGCTCGCCGAGATGGTCGAGCGGGAGCGGCTTCCCCGGCGCCTGGGACTGGTGGCGTCCGTTCAGCACCTCGACCTCGTCCCGACGCTCTCGGATGCGCTTGCGAAGCGGGGGTTCGAGGTCCGTGTCGGGCGGGGGGACCGCCGGCTCGCCTACGCGGCCCAAGCGCTCGGATGCAACTATACGGGGGCGGAGGCGGTGCAGGCCGATGTCGATGGGTTCCTGTTCCTCGGCACGGGCCGATTCCATCCGGTCGGCCTCGCGTTCGCGGTCGACCGGCCGGTCTGGTCGCTCGACCCGCTGCAGAACACCCTCGAGCCGCCGATCGACCGCGCCGGGCTCATCCGGCGACGTCTGCTCACGGTCGCGACGGTGCGGGACGCCCGGCGTTGGGGGATCCTCGTTTCGACGTTCGGTGGCCAGAACCGTTCTCCCACCGCCCTCGCGCTCCAGGAGCGGGCGCGTGCCCGGGGGCGCGAGGCGGAGATCCTGATGTTCGACCGGCTCGACCCCCGGGACCTCGAGGGCCGCGCGCTGGACGCGTACGTGAACACCGCCTGCCCGCGCATCGCCCTCGACGACAGCGCGAACTACCCGAAGCCGGTGCTCACGCCCCCCGAGTTCCTGATGGCGCTCGGGGAGCTTCCGATGGAACCGTATCGCTTCGACACCTACCACTAGAGGTTCGGCACCCTCTTGTCCCGGGACCTCCCTGGGAGTCGTGATGCCCCGGACCGGCTGGGTACCCGTGGTGCTGCTGGCCGCGGGCGCGATCTTCGTCGCGGACGCGGTCCTCCGGGGGACCGCCTCGGTCACCCTGTTCGCGATCATCCCCGTCGTCTCCGGCAACTCGGTCGAGTTCCTCGGCGGTGTCGTGCTGCTGCTCGTCGGATTCCTCGCCGTGCCCCTCGCGTTCCTCTCGTGGGATCCTCCCGAGGGCGCGGTGCCGCTCGCCGGCGCCCGACCGCACGACGTAGCCCCACCGGAAGAGATGGGGGGCCTCCTGCTCCTCGGCCCGGTCCCGATCTTCTTCGGCCGGTGGAAGGACGTTTCGCGGGGGACGAAGGTCGCGGCGGCCCTGGTCGGGGCCGTCCTGCTCGTCGTCCTCGCGCTCGAGCTGTTCTTCGCGCTCCGCTAGCGACGCTTGACGGTCGCGCGGAGGAACGCCCGGTGGACCCGGGGGTCGCCGGCGAGCTCGGGATGGAAGGCCAGCCCCCAGACCGGCCCCGACCGGACGCCGACGATCTCCTCGCCGAGCCAGGCGATCGGCTGTGCGTCCGCTCCCACCCCGAGGATCCGGGGGGCGCGGATGAACACTCCCGGGAACGTCCGCGAGCCGAGTCCGTCGACCAGTACCGGGGCCTCGAACGATTCCCGCTGCGAGCCGTAGTCGTTCCGGCGGACCCGGACGTCCAAGACTCCGAAGGTGGGGGGGTCCTGGCCGGCCACGCTGGGAGCGAGGTCGCGCGCGAGGAGGATGAGGCCGGCGCAGGTCCCGAGGACGGGGAATCCCTCGGCCAGGCGGTGCGCCAGCGCGGTCCAGACCCCCGATTCGGCGAGGAGCCGCGATATCGTGGTCGTCTCGCCGCCGGGAAGGAACAGCGCGTCCAGGTCGTCGAGGTCCTTGGCCCGACGCACGGGGACGAGCGAGCGTTCCGGGACGACGCCGCCCAGCGCCCGCAAGTGTTCCGGGACGTCTCCCTGGAGCGCGAGGACCCCGACCTTCATCCGGCGGCCCGCAGCTCGTCGAGGATCGCCTTCGCCCGGTCGAACCGGATCGCCTTCTCCGCGATCAGGCGGGCGACCACCCGCTCGACCTCGTCGGGATGCGCCCCGGCGCTGACCGCGAGGTTCCGGGCGTGCAACTCCATGTGCCCCCGCTGGATCCCTTCGGTCGCGAGCGCCCGGAGGGCGGAGAAGTTCTGGGCGAGGCCAACCGCGGCCAGCACTTCACCCAGTTCCCGGGCCGACTTGAGACGGAGGAGCTTGACGTTCGCCTTCGCCGTCGGATGGACGGCCGTGGCTCCGCCGATCAGTCCGACGGGGGCGGGGAACTCGATCGTACCGACCAGGTTGCCCTCGCGGTCCTTCTCGTACGTGGTCAGCGGGCGCACGACCGCTCCGGCGGGAGCGGCCTGCCAGGCCGCGAACGTGTGGGCGCCGCTCTCGATCGCCCGGTAGTCGTTGCCGGTCGCGATCACGACGCTCGATATGCCGTTCATGATCCCCTTGTTGTGCGTCGCACAGCGGAACGGGTCGGCCACCGCGAAGGCATACGCGTCGAGGAGCCCCTCGACCACGGCGGCGCCGGTCATGGTATCGGTCGCCAGCTGGTCGGCTCGGAACGTCGCACGGGCACGGGCGAGCCGGTGCACCGCGAGGTTCGAGATGATGCGGAGCACGGAGCGGCCCCCCGCGAGGCGGGCGAGCTCCGGGGCCAGCGCCTCACACATGGTATTGACCGCGTTCATCCCGCCCGCGTCCCGGGCGTCGACCAGCAGGTGGACGACCACCATCGTTCCCCGCGGCGAGGGGAGGATGCGGACTTCGATCTCCTTCGCTCCACCCCCGAACTTGACGAGGACCGGGTCCTTCGCGTTCGCCGACGCGAGCAGTTGGTCTCGGTGGTGCAGGATCCGGAGCCGGGCCGCCGCCGGGTCGTGGACGTCCATGATCTGGACCTGCCCGATCATCACCGGGTCGGTGCTCTGGGCGAAGAACCCCCCGGCCGCCCGCGCCACCTTCGCCGCGTTGGAGGCGGCGGCGACGACGCTCGGCTCCTCGATCGCCATCGGCACGAGGTAGTCTTTCTCGTTGATCCGGAAGTTCGTCGCTACGCCGAGCGGGAGCGGCATGACCCCGATCACGTTCTCGATCATCCGGTCGAAGACGCTGGGGTCGACGCCGGGTGGGAACTCCCACGCCCGGGCCTCCTCGTCGGAGAGGCCCGCCCACTGCTGCGCCACGGCGCGACGCTCCGCGATCGACTTTCGGTAGAAGCCGGAAATGTCCGAGGAATCGGTCACGGAGACTCCTCCGTCCGCGCGACCTCGGTCCCGGCCTCGGGCGGCGCCCGGGCGACCACCACCTTGGCCGGCCGGAGGACGCCGCCAAAGAACCGGTATCCCTGCTGCACGATCTCCGCCACGGTCCCCTCGGGGATGTCGGGGCTCGTCGGCGCCTCCCCCACCGCCTCCTGCTCGTCGGGACGGAACGGCTGGCCGACGGCGGCGATCGGCTCGACCCCCTCGTGCTTCAGGAAGGTCGACCACTCCCGGTCGAGCAGCTCGAGGCCGTGGCGGACGGGGTCGGTCGGTGGGAGCGAAGCCACGGCGCTCCGCGCCGAGCGGAACGCCTCGAAGATGGGCAGCAGTTCGCGGATGACCCCGGAGCGAGCCTGGCGGGTGATCGCCTCCCGGCTGCGCTCGGTCCGGCGGCGGAAATTCTCGAAATCGGCGAAGAGGTACTTGTACCGAGTCGCCCAATCCTCGGCCGCCTCGGTCGTGGCGGGGGCCGACTCGGAGGCGCTGCCCGGTCGGGGCTCCGGCTCCGGGGTCTCGTTCAGCTCGTCGGGCATGGGCGGCATCGCCGAGGAGGTGCCCCGCGTTATTAGGGCTTCTCGAGGCCCGAGATGGGGCGTCCCGAGCGACCGTCGCGTCGGAACCGGGGGCTCTGCGACGCCACCCAGAAACCCCTCGTCCGGACCCGAAAAACAGGTCGCCCGGAGGGGTCATTTTTCCTGCCCGGCCCAAGCGTTATAACGCATGCCCGGCTCGTCTCAATACGTCGGTTTTCACTGACGGTTTCCGATGGCCCAGGACACTATCCAACCCCTAGCGTACGACGCGAGTTCCATCCAGGTCCTGGAGGGCCTTTCGGCCGTTCGCAAACGCCCCGGAATGTACATCGGTTCGACCGACGCCCGGGGCCTGCATCACCTGGTCTCCGAGGTCGTCGACAACTCGATCGACGAGGTGCTGGCCGGAGCGTGCACGGAGATCGACGTCACCCTGCACGAGGACGGCTCCTGCTCGGTCCGCGACAACGGCCGAGGGATCCCGGTCGAGGAACACCCCAAGTACCACAAACCGGCCCTCGAGATCGTCATGACCGTGCTCCACGCGGGCTCGAAGTTCGACCGGAACACGTACAAGGTCTCGGGCGGGCTCCACGGGGTCGGCGTCCACGTGGTCAACGCGCTCTCCGAGTGGCTGGAGGTCCGGGTCCGGCGGAACGGCCACGCCTACTTCCAACGATACGAGCACGGGGCCCCGGTCGCTCCGCTGGTCACCACGGGGACGGCGGACTCGACCGGTACAGAGACTCGCTTCAAGCCGGACGGGACCGTGCTCGAGACCGTCGTCTTCGACAAGGAGACGATCTCCCGTCGGTTGAAGGAGCTCTCGTTCCTCAACGCCGGCGTCACGATCAACTTCCGCGACGAGCGCGACCATACCTCCGAGTCGTTCCACCACGCGGGAGGGATCTCCGAGTTCGTCGAGGACACGAACCAGGCGGTCACCGCGCTGTTCAAGCCGCCCATCTACCTGCACGCGAAGCGCGACACCACCGACATCGAGGTCGCACTGCAGTACAACGACGGGTACAACGAGACGACCCTCGCGTTCGTCAACAATATCAACACGGTCGACGGGGGTACCCACGTGGTCGGGCTACGCGCCGCGCTCACGCGGACCCTGAACGACTATGCCCGCCAACGCGGGTTCGTCAAAGGTGACAAGGAGAGCCTGACCGGCGAGGACGTCCGGGAGGGGCTCACTGCGGTGCTCTCCATCAAGGTCCTCGAGCCCCAGTTCGAGGGTCAGACCAAGGCCCGGCTCGGCAACTCGGAAGTGAAGGGCCAGGTCGAGAGCGCCGTTCACGACAAGCTCGCCGAGTTCCTCGAGGAGCATCCGGCGGTCGGGCAGACGCTCATCGCGAAGGCGGTCCAAGCGGCACAGGCACGAGAAGCGGCACGGAAGGCGCGCGAGCTCACGCGGAGGAAGGGTCTCCTCGAGGGAGGAGGGCTTCCCGGGAAGCTCGCCGACTGCCACTCCCGGGACCCCGCCCAGTGCGAGCTGTTCATCGTGGAAGGTGACAGCGCCGGCGGGACGGCCAAGCAGGGCCGCGACCGCGAGTTCCAGGCGATCCTGCCGCTGCGGGGCAAGATCCTCAACGTCGAGAAGGCCCGGCTCGACCAGATGCTCCAGAACGAGCAGATCCGCGCGCTGATCACCGCGATCGGCATCGGGATCGGCGACGAGATCGACGTCTCCCGGCTCCGGTACCACAAGATCATCCTGATGACGGATGCGGACGTCGACGGCTCGCACATCCGGACGCTGCTGCTGACGCTCTTCTACCGCAAGATGCCGGTACTGATCACCGAGGGACACGTCTTCATCGCCCAGGCCCCGCTCTACCGGATCCAGAAGGGCAGCAAGCTCGCCTACGCCTACTCGGACGACGAGCGCGACCAGGTCCTCGCCGAGTACGGCGGGATGAAGGGCGTGGTGATCCAGCGGTACAAGGGACTTGGGGAGATGAACGCCGACCAGCTCGCCGAGACCACGATGCACCCGGGGGCCCGGACGCTCCTGCGGGTCACGGTCGACGACGCCGGCCGGGCGAACGCCCTGTTCCAGATCCTGATGGGGGAAGAGGTCGAGCCCCGTCGTGCCTACATCCAGGAGCATGCCGTCGAGGTGACGAACCTCGACATCTAGGCGGGCGGGCGTGGCAGACTCCTCGAGAACCGAAGCGACGGTCCCGGAGGCGCTCCGAGCGGTCGGCTTCACCGGGCCGGGGCTCCCGTCCCGGGCGGTGCTCCACGGCGCCGGCGGTACCGTCATCCTGGTCACGACCCTCGACCCGGCGGGCCGGGAGACCCCCCACGGGATCTGGGTCACCCCCGACGGGGTGCATCGGCTCGGACCCGCGCCGCCCACGAGCCTCCTCACCGAAAGCCTGCGCCTGGCCGAGTCCACGGCCGACCTGGTGAACCTGCTCCAGGCCGGCGCGCGATCCTACCTCGAGCGCCTCGAGGCACTCGGCGAACGCGTCGACGCGATCGAGGACCACTGGTCGACCATATCCCTCGAGGAGCTGGGACGCCTCACCCACATCCACCGGTCGATCCGCAAGTCGATCGGCCGCCTCTCGGTAGCCGTCCTGGAACTGGACGGTCCGTTCGGGGAGCGCTTCCGCGGGCTGGAGAAGGCCCTCCCCCGGATCCAGTCCGAGTTCTCGCACCTCGAGGACTACTCCGCGGCGGTCGGGCAGTCCCTTCGCGACCTGCTCGCCCTCCGCACCGCCGCCGAGGCGAATCACCTGTCGGAGGCGACCAACCGCCTCGGGGAGGTCTCGAACCAGATCGCGGCCTACGCCAACACCTCGAACATCCGGATGCTGGGCATCGCCTACGTGGCGCTGGTCCTCGCCCTGGTCAGCGCGGTCGTCCTCATCCCGAACACCGGAGCGACCATCCTCGGGATGCCGAGCGCGGCCTGGGTGCCCGGGGTCTGGGTCGACGTGATCCTCGTCGTCCTCGCGATCGTTCCCATCGTCGTCGTCTTCACCCGGCCCTGGGTGAAGGGTCTGCTCCGCGGTCTTGGGCCGATCGAGGCCCGGACCCGCGAGGGGCTCCGGGACCTGCCCGAGGTCGCCGCCGCTGAGGTGAACAGCCCGACCACCGAGCGGGAGCTCGCCGCCCCGCCCCCGAGAGGTCTCCCGTGACCGCCCCGAGCCCTTCGGCGCCGAAGGTCTTCCGAAATGCGCTCGTCGTCACCCAGGACCCGGCCCGCCGGGTCGTTCGGGCCGACGTCCGGGTCGAATCGGGACGCGTTGCCCATGTCGGTCCCCGCGCCCCCACCGAGGGGGCGGAGGTGGTCGAGGCGGGCGGGCTAGCCATCGTTCCCGGCTTCGTCAACCTGCATACCCACGTGGCGATGCACCCCCTGCGGGGGATCGCCGATGACCGGGACCTCGCCGGTTTCCTGGAGACCCTCTTCGCGGTCGACGCCCACCGGACCGAGGCCGACGTCGAGGCCGGGGCCCGCGCCGGGATCGCCGAGATGCTCCTCGGGGGCACGACCTCGTTCCTCGACCTCTACTACTTCGAGGACGCCGTCGCCCGCGCGGTGGTCGACCTCGGGGCGCGGGGATTCCTCGGATGGGCGGTCCTCGACCCCGAGATGACCACGCAGAAGGGCAAGCCCCTGGACAACGCGGCAGCGTTCATCGGGCGGTGGCGCCACCACCCGCGCGTGGTGCCGCTCGTCGCACCCCAGGGCGTTTACGTCTGCAACGCGGAGACCTGGATGGGGGCCCGGGAGCTCGCACTCCGGGAAAGGACCCTCGTCCACTACCACCTCTCCGAGACCCGGAAGGAGGTCGCGGAGCATGAGGCGAAGACCGGCCGCCGGCCGGCCGACTGGCTCGGGGAGATCGGCTTCCTCGGTCCCGGACAGGTCGCCGCCCACGCGGTCTGGCTCACGGGCGCCGAGATCTCCCGCCTCGCCAAGGCCGGGGTCGGGATCGCCCACTGTGCGAGCTCCAACCTGAAGCTCGCCTCGGGCGGCGTGGCGCCGATCGTCGAACTTCGGGCGGCCGGCGCACCGGTCGGTCTCGGGACCGATTCGGTCGCCTCCAACAACTCGCTCTCGATGTTGCGCGAGATCCATCTCGCCGGCCTCGTCCAGAAGAACCACCGATGGGACGCCGCAGTCCTTCCCGCCCAGCAGCTCCTCGACCTCGCGACCATCGAGGGCGCCCGGGCCCTGGGCCGGGACGGGGAGATCGGCTCCATCGAGGTGGGCAAATCGGCCGACTTCTCGCTGTTCCGTCTCGACCACCCCACCCTTCAGCCCGCCCGTCCGGAAGCGCTCGTCTCCCACCTCGCCTACGCGGCGGCGGACGACGCGATCGAGTCCGTCTACGTCGCGGGCGAGTGCGTGGTGGACCACCGCGAGCTCGTTCGGGGCGACTGGGCCAAGATCCGTCGGGACCTCGACGCGGCGGCCGATACGCTCTGGGCCGCGCGCCCGAAGTGACCTCGATCGGTCAGCCGAATCCGAGGTCGTCGGCCAGTTCCCGGGCGACCGCGTCCGCGAGCCGCTTCGGGGGGAGGTCGATCCCCCGCTCGGCCAACCCGACCAGGCGCTCGGCGATCGACGGGTCAGGGAATGCGAAGAGTCGGCGCACGAGTTCCCGATCCGTGCTCACGGAGAGGGTCCCGTGGTGCAGGAGCGCGGTTCCGGTCAGGTGCTGCGCCGCGGCACCCATCACGCGGCCGCCGACCTCCAGCACGTGTCCTCGCGAGCTGAGTGGGCAGTACTCCGTTGACAGGCCCGGGGCCGGCACCCACGCGGCGGAGACGTAGTGGACCGCGAGGGCCTGCACGAGGCCGGCACCGAACCGGCCGTACCCCTGCACGAAGTCCCGGCCCACCCTCGGGTCGGACCGGGGCAGTACGATCGCCCACACGAGGTCCCCGTCGAGATGGAGGATCCCGGTACCTCCCGAAGACCGGCGGACGGTCGGAACCCCCTGCTCGCCGGCACGGCGCAGGTAGGGGGCCGTCTCCGGTACTCCCACTCCGACGGAGAGCGCCGTCCCCCGGACGACGGCGACGTGCACGGCCGGGAGGCCGTCCCGCAACAGCTCTTCCTGGGCCCCCAGCGCCTCGGCGAAGGTGGTGGGCGTCTCGACCTCGACCACGCTCGCCCGCGGAGCCAATGTTCCCTCCGTCGACCCGAGGACGCCGGCGCTCTAAACCGTAAAGACCTCCGGCCGTTCGTGCCGCCATGGCCGAACTGGGAGCCTATCAGCTGCATCCGGGCGACGCCGCCCCGGACTTCCAGCTACCGGGCGTCGACGGGAAGACGTACCGGCTCGCGGACTTCGAGAAGTTCCCCCTGCTCGCCGTCGTCTTCTGGTGCAACCACTGCCCCTACGTCCAGGCCTGGGAAGGTCGGATGATCGAGATCGGCCGCCGGTACGCACCGCGGGGAGTGGGGGTCGTGCTGATCAACTCGAACGATGCGCGGGCCTACCCGGAGGACCGGATGGAGGCGATGGTCGTCCGCGCCCGAGAGAAGGGCTACCCGTTCCCCTACCTGGTGGACGAGTCGCAGGCGACCGCCCATGCCTACGGCGCCCTCGTGACCCCCCATCCGATGCTGTTCGGTCCGGACCGGAAGCTACTGTTCCAGGGTCGGATCGACAACGACCATCAGCATCCGGAGCGGGCGTCCGAGAAGTACCTCGAACGGGCGATCGAGCAGGCGCTCGCCCACACTCCCGTCGCCCCGGCCGAGCTAACGGTCGCGGGATGCACCGTCAAGTGGCGGTCCTGAGTGGCGCGCCCGAGGCGGTCCGTGACCAGCCCCCCGACGGGCCTTGAGGACGCTGCGCCGCGCGTCGAACGACTGGGCCAGCTCCGGATGGATCGGCGCGCCCCCGACGTCCAGCCGGGCGGCGATCGAGACCTTCCCGGCCAGCGCCCGCGCGAGCTTGCCGCGCTCCCCCTTCGGCGCCGACTGGATCGCCGGATGCAGAAAGAGCAGGCCGTGGCGGGGGGGCGGCGCCCGGCCCCGGAGATGCTCGAAGAAGGCCCGCTCCGCGCCGAGGACCTGGACCGTGCTGGACGGGAGGCGGGCGAGCCGCTCGAGACCCCCCGCCTGCGCGATCATCCGGGCCGATAGCTCCGGTCCGAGGAGCGCGGAGACGTTCGGCGCCCGGACCGGAGCCGTCGCCTCGATCGCCTTCGTCAGGGCATGACGTGTCCCTTCGACCGCACGGAACAGCTCGGCGAGCTTGCGGCGCGCCTCGGTGAGGGACGGGTCCTGGGGGGACAGCGCCGAGATCACTCCCGGGGCCATCGCCTCCCGAGCCGCGCGGTCGTGATCGCCCGGATCCACCTCGGGGCGGTCCCGGGAAACCCAGGTGCCGAGGCGCTCGCCGATCAGGTTGCGCACGCGGTCGAGGTCCGCCGCCGCGCGGACCGCCTCCTGGACGTGAATGCTGGGGTCCCACGCGCGCTCGAGCGCATGCTCCGCTTCGGACAGGAGAGCCGTCCGCTGGAGCATTGGGTCCACTCCGGACGCCACCGCGTCGATCGTGACGGCAGAGTCGGCGTCGAACCGAAGACCGTGCTCGGCGAGTCGTCGGTCCCGGGTGACCCACTCCGCGCTCCCCCGAGCTCCCAGCAGCTCTTCCTCCTCCGGCGTGAGGCCACCCTCGCGCCGACGGGCCGCCCGTTGAGCGAGAGCGTCCGGGTCCAGCGGGCAGGGAACCGCGCGGACCACCGTCCCGTCCGCGACCAGGAACGCGCCGAACCAGGTCGTGACGAAGGCGATGGTCATGCGGGCCCCCGGTGACGATCGAGCGTGTCTGAGTTCCGGGCCCGCCGACGGCCCGCGGGAACTTGCAGGACCACGAACGTGGGGAAGCCGTCGCGCATAAATAGCCCGGCTCGGGTCGAGCCCCGTCATGCCCGAAGACCCCGCCCACCCCCTCGTTCGATCCGAACGGTCGGGCCCCACGCTCCTCCTCACGATCGACCACCCCCCCGTGAACGTGCTCTCTCGGGCGGTACTCGAAGCGCTTCTCCGACGGCTGGACGAGGCCGAGGCCGATCCCCAGGTCCGTGTGGTCGTGCTCGCGAGCGCGGCCGCCAAGGCGTTCGCCGCCGGCGCCGACATCCGAGAGATGGCCGGCATGGGCCCGGAGGAAGCCCGAGTGCACGGGGCGCGCGGGCAGGCCGTCACCCGGCGGATCGAACGGCTGCCGCTCCCCGTTATCGCGGCCGTCCAGGGCGTGTGCCTTGGAGGGGGGTGCGAGGTGGCCCTCGCGTGCGATTTCGTGATCGCGACCCCGGACGCCCAGTTCGGTCAACCCGAGATCAACCTCGGCGTCACCCCGGGGTGGGGGGGCTCCCAGCGCCTTCCCCGACGGATCGGGGTCGCCCGGGCTCGGCGATGGATCTACACGGGCCGGTCGGTCGGGGCGGAGGAGGCCCGCTCCGACGGCTGGGTCGACCGGGTGGTTCCCCGCGAGGAGCTCCTTCCCGCGGCCCTCGCCTTGGCAGAGGAGCTGGCGGCGAAGCCGCCGTTGGCCCTCGCCGCGGCGAAGTACGAGATCCTACGCGCCGCCGACCCGGCGATCGATGAGTCGCTCGCGTACGAGTTGGACCTGTGGGCTCGCCTCTTCGGAACGCCCGACCAGCGCGAGGGAATGCGGGCGTTCCTCGAAAAGAAGCCGGTGCCTCCGCGCGACCGGACCGGCTGGGCAGAGGACTCGGTGGGGTTCCCCTGGAGCCATCCGGGAGCTCCGGGACGGGACGACGGCGCGGGCGGAAAACGGAAAAGGAAGGACGGGTCGGGTCAGGACTGACGCCGCGGTGGCTCAGCTGGCAGAGCGGCTCCTTGGTAAGGAGCAGGTCGAGGGTTCAAATCCCTCCCGCGGCTTCGGGACGAGTCGCTCGTCGACACCCGGACGGGATTCGGTTCGAGCCAAGGCGGGTGGATTACAGCAGCTTCAATCTGCCGGAGGCCCCCGACTGTGCGGCTTAAAACCCTGGTACGTCCGATTCGTACGCAGTAGAATCCGCTCTATCACTGGACGCCCGTGACGGATTTGGTAGAGCGCCCGATATCCAACAACTTTCAGACGCCATCGCCTCGGATCATTTCGAATGGGGCAGACGTCCAAAGTTTCGGACGGCCTTTGGGGGTATCGAGTGAACTCAGGGAATAGGGCCGCGAACTGCTCGATAACTTCCGGAGGAAGCGCCCAGAATTGGAGACGGGCACTGAACGTGAAGTCGGGCCAATCGTCCCGCGACCTACGTGCGGCCACGCTGGCGGCTCCACTCGGCGAACTCGCGCTTCATTTCGGCGCCCGGAATGATGCGCTCCGTACGGAGCCGCCGGTCCAGCTCGGACCGGAGGGATGGGGAAATGAAGTCATCCGCGAGCGCCAAGAGAAAGTCGTCCCACGTCTGATCGGCCATCTTGGTCCCGCGAAGTGCCTGCAGCGTGGATTGGTGAACGGGGATGCTCGTGACCGCGTCCGAAGTCGACATCATTTGCAAAATGATTCAAATGGTATAAAAGAAGTGACTTGCCTGGCCGCGCGACCGGTTCCGCCGAGCATTCATCCTCCGCGACCCCGCTCCCATCTTACTCGGAATCGCCGGGAGATTGGGTCTTCGCACCCCGGGACCTTGAACAGGTCACCGGAGCCCTCCTACGGCTGACTTCCCAGGTCGACGGCGTCTCCTCGAACGGTACCGTTCCGCCCCTCAAAAGCCAAGGCTGCCGTCCACCGAAAATCTCCTATCGAGTATTCTACTACCCTTTACCGCGTTCCCATGCGACTCCGAACCGTCTTCTTCGACTGGGGCGGAACGCTCGCGCAGATTCCACCGCAGCTCAATCGACCCGAACTGGTCTGGGACTCGACCTGCTCGGGTTTCGACATCCGACGCACGGAGGCAGAGATCCACCAGGCGCTCGTCGAGGTGGACCGGAGTCTAGGCCCCCAGATCTACAGGTACGTAGGGCGAACGCGCGAATACTGGGGACTCTACGACGGGGCCATGATGGATCGATTGGATATCCAGTTCCGCCGGGACGAGATCGAAGCGGCCGTGCAGGCAAAGTTCGAGGACCCCTCGGTCGTGCAGCTCTTCCCCGAGACCTGGTCTGTCTTGGACCGTCTTCGGGCCCAGGGGTACCCGCTGGGCGTGATTTCGAATCACCACGACGGGCTATTGGACGTGTTGAGGTTTCACGGCCTCGACCAAGTCTTCAAGTCCGTCACTTACTCGCAGGAGGTAGGTGCGGAGAAGCCCTCGTCCGCAGTGTTCGAGCGGGCCCTGAAACGGGCGGGATGTTCACCGGACGAAGCCCTGCATGTGGGAGATTCTCTTCGGGCCGACGTAGAAGGAGCCGAAGCCTGCGGGCTCAGCGCGGTCTGGCTGAACCGGGATGGGCGGCCGGGGGTAACGACGGCGCGAACCATTCGGACTCTAAACGAACTGGTGCCCATTGTCGAGCAGCTGGCGGGCCCAGGCAAGGGATGAGGTAGCTTCCCACCGCCCACCCTGGATCGCCTCCATTCTCTAAGGGTGTCGGAGTTCCTCGGACCGAGGGCTTTGAATCAAACGAGAAAGCCCTCCCGCGGCTCGTCCGGGGACCCGGACCGGTGGACGCGAAACGTTCCGGTCGAGTGTGAACGCGAACGGCGGGGTCGATGACCCGCCCCCGCCTCCCGACCTTGTCCGTGGGACGTTAGGGCGAGCGTCGAAGGGGCCGGCGTGGCGGGCCCCTACGCCGTGATGCGTTCCCTCACCACCCTCCGAGCGATCGTCGCGACTTGCCTTTCGGTCCGCCCGTCGGTGTCGATCACAAACTCTCCGCGGACCGGGCGAGTGACCCAACCCTCGTGGCTCGCCCGGACATAGGAGGGCCGGAGGGTCGTCTTCCTTCGGACCGCCTCGGCGGTGGAGGTCGTCAGGCGGAAGAGCACCACCCGAGGGTCTGAGCGCGACCTTCCGACCTTGCGCAGGAAGCGGTCGACGTTCTTGGTCGAAAGCAGGAGTCCGGGGTCCATCACGAGGTTCAAGCCTCGCCCGAGGACGAGCCGTGCGTGGAGCGCCAGAAGGTCGATCTCCACATCCCACTCCTGATCGAGGAACTCCCCCGAAGAGTCGGCCGGGTGGTACGAAGCTGCAGCGTCTGTGTCGAGGGCCCAAAACGGAACGCGACGGCCACGGGCGAGCGCGCGCATCAGCGTGGTCTTGCCCGCACCGATCGGGCCACGGATGATCGCGAGGAGCGGTCGTGCCTTCATCGCCGGGTACCCATGTTCCACGCCGCTTCGGGCAAGAGAGGGTACACCTTTACTCCACCCCATCGTGGACACGTGGGGGGTGCACCGGACCGCCTCGGGAACAACGAACTTCGGACTCAACCACGCGGCCTCGCCACGGCCGATCCTCCCTCTCGGGCCGAACGTCAAACCTTCCCACCGGATCCTTCACTCTCGGGGCGGCTAGGTTCGCGGAGCGCTCGCGCTGAGGGAACGGCCGCCCCGCCAGCCATGGACTAAAGCGTGGGGGATGCCTTCGGTGGAGTGAAGGAAGCGAACGATCTGACCGGAGCCGAGGAGCTGGTTCGCCGCGCCCATCGGACCGAGATCGAGGCCAAGTGGGCGATCACCCAGATCGCACCACGACCCCGTCGTCGGGATTGGCCGGGGGCCACCGCTGTCGCCTGTGACGTTCCCTCGTCCGTCGCCAACGTCCTCTTCGTGACCGAACGCCCCTCGGACCCGAACGGCCTCCTGGACGAGGCGAGCGGGTTCTTTGGGCCGAGCACGCCGTGGAAGATGATGGCCCCCCGGGAGCTCGCGCCCACCCTGGAGCGGGCCGCCCAGCGAGCCGTCCTCACACCCTCGGAGACGGTGCCGGGGCTCCTGTTGGACCCGGTGGCCACCCCTCCGGCACCGCCCCCGGGGTTTGCCGTCCGAGCGGTGACCGACCTCATGGACTTTCGACTCTTCCTGAAAGCCGGCGCGGCGGGATTCGGGATCCCGCACTGGATCCTTCGGGCGGCGTTCCGGGAGCTACCTTCTGCGCCGGCGAACGGAGACCCTCCTCTCCAGCTGTTCGTGGGCCTCGCGGGCGGGAAACCCGTCGCGACATCCGCACTGTTCGTGGGCCGGGAAATCTCGGAGGTCTCGTTCGTCAGCACGGTCCCCGGCGCGCGGAAGCACGGCTACGGTGCGGCCATCACGTGGGCCGCCGTAGGGGCCGGACGAGGTCGGGGCGGACGGTCCGCGTATCTTCGGGCGACCGAGATGGGCCGGTCGGTCTACGAGCGGATGGGCTTCCGGTGGCTGGTCGACTACCAAGAGTGGCACTCTGCACTGTCTGGAGTGCACAAGCTCCGCGCCGTGCTCCGGGCTCTCCGCATCGCCCTCGTCTGATCGAACTTCCCGACAGGGAGGTGTTCGGGTCGGGGCCCCTGTCTTGGAATGTACCCGGTCCTGGGGGGTTGGGAACCGTTATCCTTGTGGTGGAAGAATGAGGCGACGGACGGAGAGGTCGACATGGAGGCGTGGGCGGAGTGGGTCCGGACCGGGTTTCGAGACGGTACTTTCGCCCCGCGAGTCGGGTTCGTCACCGCGGTGGTTGGCCTACTCCTCCTCTCATCAGTCCTCGTCGGGGTGGTCGCATCGGCAGGACCGTCGAGC
Source organism: Thermoplasmata archaeon (assembly GCA_050011355.1). GTDB lineage: Archaea > Thermoplasmatota > Thermoplasmata > Lutacidiplasmatales > UBA184 > Lutacidiplasma. The sequence continues at coordinate 37,915 of JBEKJG010000006.1, forward strand.
TTCCCCACGGCTCGCTCGGCTCCGACAGTACCGCTCGCTACGCACTCCCTGCCTCCGTCGGGGGGCCGAGCTACCCCGGCGTCGGGGGGCGTCGGGACGGTCATCGACACCCTGGACCTCCCGTCGAATCGGTTACTCGCCGGCAACCAAGCCCCGGCCCCACAGGGGACTCCCCAGATGCTACTTTTCGACCCCGGCAACGGCAACTTCTACGTTCGCGGGAATGCGGGTCAGACGATCAGTGTCGTCAACGCGTCGACCGACGCCGTGCTGACCAGCCTGACCGTGGGCTACGGCGGGAGTGCCTACATTCCGAACGTCCCCACGGTCGCCCTGGACCCGGCCACCGGTGACCTGTTCGAGACGAACCCCACCTCTGGGACGGTCGGGGTGATCTCGACCTCCACGAACCTATTGACGCATTCCGTCCCACTCGGCACGGGACCGGGAGGTATCGTATTCGACCCGGCGAACGGGAACTTCTACACCTCCAATTGGTACAGCGACAATGTCTCCGTCATCTCGGGTTCGACCGACCAGCTCCTGGGGTCCATCCACGTCGGAGGCGAGCCGGGCGCGATCCTGTACGACCCGAACAACACGGAGGTGTTCGTATCGAACTTCAACACCGGCAACGTCTCGGTCATCAACTCGACGACCGAGTCGGTGGTGGCAAACCCCCGGACTGGCCTCAGCGGCTCTGAGCCGCTCGCACTGACGCTGAACACGGCGAACGACCTGGTCTATGTCGTCAACTCGCTCACCAACAACATCACGGTGATCAACGGGACGACCAACAACGCGACTGCGACCGTTCCCGTGGGGTCGGTACCGACCTCCGCCACCTATGCCGTGTCGACCGACCAGCTCCTGGTCGCGAACGGAGCCTCGAACAACGTGACCGTGCTCCAGCTCCCCGCGAACACTGCCGTGGCCAGCATCGCCATCGGACACGGCGCCCAGGGCGCGGTCTACGACCCCCACAGCGGTGACGTTTACACGGCGAACTATGGGTCGAACAACGTCAGCATCCTCGACCCGTCCACCGACACGTGGGTCGGGGCGGTGACGACCGGCAATTTCCCGGAAGAGATCGCCGTCGACCTGCATGACGGCAACGTGTACGTGGCCAACCTCGGGACGGACGCCGTCGACTCGAACCTCACGGTCATCTCCGGCACGACCTCCCTTTCGATCGGTTCGGTCGGACTGACCGCGATCCCGACCTCCCTGACCGCGGTCCCGGGCGGCAACCTCTACGCCATCGACTACGGCGGCTCGGACGCCTACATCATCTCCGAGTCGACCAACCACGAGACGGGGGTCGTTCCCGCCGCGTCGCCGGAGCCGACCTACTCGGCGTTCGACACCGCGACGGACGACCTGTACATCACGAGCGAACCCACGGGGGCGGTCAACGTCGTCACGACGACCGGAACCGTGGTGGCGACCCTCAACCTGGGATTCGGCTCGGACGGCGTCGCCTACGACCCCTCGAACGGCGAGGTCTACGTCTGCAACTACTACAGCGGAAACGTCACCATCATCGACGGGACGACCGAGACGGTCCACTCCGTGATCACGGTCCAGACATTCGACAGCCTGGGCGCCGAGATCTACGACCCGGCCGATTCCTCGGTCTACGTGGCGGACTATCTCGACCACAACGTGACCGTGGTCAGCGGGGGAGCCACCGACGGCTCGATCCAGGTCGGGACCGACCCCTCCTCGTTCGCCTACGATCCCCAGAATGACACCATCTTCGTCGCGAACTACGGTTCGAACAACATCAGCGTGATCAACGCGACGACCAACCAGCTCGTCGGGACGGTCTCCGGATACTACCCCGACTACCTGGCGTACGACTCCGGAACCAACTCGGTCTACGTGGCGTCCGCGGAGAACGGGGAGGTCGATGCGTTCAACGCTTCGACGTACCTCACGCTCGGGTCGCCGTTGATGATCAACTCCTCCGTCCGTTCGGGCGGGATCGCCTACGGCGCCACCTCCGGCGACATCTACGTGACGAACGAGTTCGGCGGTTCGCTCTCGGTCATCTCAAGCTCCAACGTCTCGAGCTACCCGGTCACCTTCGTGGAGAACGGGCTCCCGTCCGGCACGAGCTGGGGCGTGACCCTCGGCGGAACACCGAACCTGTCGACCACCCCCGACGTCGGGTTCACCGAACTGAACGGCTCATACCCCTTCTCGGTCGGGAGCGTAACGGGATACGTTGCGAACGTCACTTCCGGTAACGCGGTGGTCGCGGGCAAGGCCGTGACGGTGTTCATCGGATTCACGCCCAACTCCTCCCCGAATTCCTTCCCCGTCCAGTTCAACGAAACCGGCCTCCCGACGGGGACGCAGTGGGGAATCTCCCTGACGCCGTCCGGCGCGGGCTCCCTCGGCGAAGCCGCCCCCTCGCCCATCCTCTTCGAGCTGTCGAACGCAAGCTACTCGTTCCACGTCGGTGCGGTCAGCGGGTACACTTCCTCGCCGAGCTCGGGCCCTTTCACCGTCGCCGGATTGCCGGTCTACGTAGACGTCACCTTCACGGCTGCTTCCACTACCCTCACGGCCTCGCTCACGATCGACCCCTCGAACCTGACCCTGGGTTCGAGCACCACCCTCACGACGTCCGCCTCCGGCGGAGCGCCCCCCTACTCGTACGTGTACGCGGGCCTCCCGGCGGGCTGCACCTCCTCCAACGTCGCCACGTTCAGCTGCACCCCCACGGTCGATGGGACGTTCACGGTCGCGGTGACCGTCACCGACCACAACGGGACCCAAGCGGTGGCCCACGCTTCGCTGACGGTCCACGCGCCGGCGGTCGTCACGACGACGAGCGGTTCCTCCAGCCTGCTTTGGATCGTCGTCGCGGTCGTCGTCATCCTCGCCGTGCTGCTGCTGCTCTTCTTCTTCGCGTGGCGACGCCGAAAGAAGGACGACCAGCTTCCTCCGCCCTCCTCGTCGGCAGCTGTGCCCCCCCCGCCGACTCCGCCGCCCGGTTCCACCTAGAGGGGCCGGGGCGCGTCCCGAGCGAGCGGGTGGGGCGTTGCATTCGAGGCGTCGCCGGGTCCGCACGTTATACCGCGACGTCGGTTACCGGACCCGATGGCCCTCACCAAGACCGAACGTGAACTGCATCGCAAGATGGGTACCCGATGCTTCAACGAGGCGTGGGACTACCTCGAGAAACGTCACCGGACCGCCCGGGACGACCGGCAGTTGCTCCACCTCGTCCACGCTTCGCGCTACCACTGGGACCTCGCGGGGACGGCCCAGAACCGGGCGATCGCGGACTGGCAGGTCTCCCGGGCCTACGCCGCGCTCCGGTCCCCCACGCTCGCGATCCAGTTCGCCCGCTCCGCGCTCGACCTCTGCGAGGAGAACGACCTCGCGGAGTTCCTCGCCACCGCCTACGAGGCGATGGCCCGCGCGCACGCGACGGCGGGAGAGCTCCGTCCGGCCCGCCAGTTCCTCTCGAAGGCCCGGGCGCAGCTGGACGTGAGCCCCCTCGACGCGGAGGGACGCGAGGTCTACCGGAGCCAGATCCGCGAGACCGAACGTCTCGTTCAACGTGCGGCAAAGCGCCGCCGCCCGGCCTAGTCCGGGTCGTTATGGCGCCGGGTCGTCCGGCGCATTGCCCCGCGGCGAACGCCGATCCCCACGGCGATGAGAGCGACCGCTCCGAGGCCGGCCACCAGCAGGTACCCTTCCCCCGCGGGCAGTCCGAGGAACGTGGGAGCCGGCGGGCCCACGACCGCCGAAGCGGAGGCTGCCGGTCCGAAGTAGTGGTAGTTCAACGCGAACACCTCCACGGAGACTCGGGCTCCGTCCGATAGTCCCGTGATGGTGTAGGAGTCCGCCCAGGGCATCAGCGGAACCCAATGTTCGCAGGCGGAGCCGTTCGTGGTCCAGCAAAGTGTCAGGTTGAGGAGCGGCCCCCCGGACGTGTTCTCGGCCCATGTGGCGGTCACCGACGTGGTGTTCGTCGATGTGAGCGTCAGGGCCGGCGCGGGCGGGGCCGAAGGCTCGGCCAGCGGGCTGGTCGGCGCGTAGGGGAATTCCGGGAGCGCGGTGTTCCACAACCACCACTCGGTACCGGGGACGCTCGCCCCGGCCGACCCGTGCAGGGAGCAGGTGATCTCGCACGACCCCGAACGGGGGGACACGAGGTAGCTGCCGTTGTGGAAGAGGTTCGCCGTGCTGAACGTCCCCGACGGCCCGAAGATCCCCGGGTTCGCTTCCGTCCCGAGCGTCGACCACTCTCCGGTGACGGGGTTCAGGATGGCGGAGGTGTTGTTCCAGGCCTCGGCGACGAACGGCCCGGCCGCGGTGATCGGGACGCGGTCGGAGGCTCCCCCCTCGACCCCGAGGTTCCCGCCGGCGTTGAGCGGTGGATGGGGCGGTCCGTAGGGACAGGTATTGATGGTGTTCGGCGGACCGACCGGGACGAACCCGGTCGCGATGCCGCCGACGATCGGCAGGTAGCCGTTGACGATCTTTCCGGCCGAGCAGTTTCCCGCCGTGAGCGACCACTCCCCCGCCGTGATGTTGTATCCTCCCGCGTCCGCGAACGCCGACTTGATCCCGGACGCCCACGCCCCTGCGAATTCCTCCGAGAGGTTGTTCCCGTTCCAGACCAGCTGCTGCCACTGGTCGAGTCGGCTGCCCCCGGCCTGTTCGTTGATGAACGAGTCGATCGACGGCATCCAGTCGAGGTTGTTCGCCTCGAAGTAGACGAGGATCGCGAGCTCCCGGGGGATCGCCCGCGCCGGGCTGCCGACCGGCACGCCGTAGACGACACCGGTCTCGTCGACGACGACCGCCTCGTCGTCGCTCCCGTTCTGCCCGATGAGCATCCCCTGGACGTTCTTCTCCGTGTTCCCGATCCCGCCGGCGTTCGAGAACGTGAGTCCGGTGAAGGTGTACGTCCACACCGCTCCCGTCGAGACGTTCGCCACCTCTATCTCGACGCTGGGTTCGGGGTCTGCTTGGCAGCTCGTCGGGCAACCGATCGCGTAGATCTCGCTGCCGTCCTGCGTGATGTACTCGGTGTTCGCGACCCCGTTGTACAGCATGAGGTCCTCGTAGAGCGGCGTCCAGGCGGCGACCCTCGTCACCGCGCCCGACGCGAAGTTGTCGAACACCAGGTCGTCGGAGACGTTGACGTAGAACACCCCGTCGGCGGTCCAGGAGACGATCGGAACCTGGGCCCCGTTGGTCTCGTTGCTCGCGGCCCCGGGAACATCCACGTACGACGCCAAGGTCGTGTACCCCGGCAGCACGAAGGTGGCGTTGCCGTAGAGGGTCGGATCGGGGTTGACCGGTAAGTCGGTTGCCGTCGCGACCGACGTCCCCGCGGAATGGTGCGCTGCGGCTGGGGACAGCGGCAGGCCGCCAGATCCGATCCTCCGGACGTCGACCCCTAGGCTGACGGTGGACACGACCAGGAACGCGATCAAGGCGATCGCGGCGATCGGCACCTGTAGGGAGGGCCGGCTCGCCATGCGTGGTTTCGTCACGGGGCTCCGTAGGGACTGTGGTCCTGGGAGGGTACGAGGACCCATGCAGGACACTCCTCTTCACGTTGAACCACGCTGGGCGCGGCCAGGCAGAGTGCTCTCCGGGCCCCTTGGCCACCCAGGTCGGAAGAGGGCGCGGAGCTCACCCTCCGAGGGCCTTGACTGGAGGAGAGGGAAGACCCCTCCGGACGAATCGGGCGGAGATCGCCTGGCCGACCCGGACCACGAGATAAACGGAGAACGCGATGGTGACGATGAAGAAGCTTGCGGGGTACTGCGCGTAGAATTGGACGAACAGCCCCACCCACGTGGCGAACAGCGCCACCGCGATCGAGACCAGGACCGCATAGAGTGGACGCCGGGTGAGCCGCACCGCCACTGCGGCCGGGGTGACCATCAGAGCAAAGATCAGAAGCACACCAATCACCTGGACCGCGATCGAGATCGCGACGGCGAGGAGGAGCATGAACGTCAGGCCGAGCGCGAGCATCGGCATACCCTTCGCCTCCGCGACGTCCTCGTCCAGCGAGGCGAACAGCAGCCGCCGGTAGATCAGCGCGATCACTACGAGGACGACCGCGCTCGCCTCGAGCGTGAACAGGACCCCGCTGTCGCTGATGCCCAGTATTTCTCCGAACAGGATCGAGTACGCCTCGGTCGCATAGCCGTTGTAGAGGCTGATGAACAGCAGGCCCAATCCCAGCATGAACGCCAACACGGTCCCGATCTCGATGTCCCGGTTCGCCGCCCGGGGCCCCAGCAGCGCCATCCCGGTCGCCCCGGTGGAGGTGAACAGAAGGAGACCGTAGACGGGGTTCACCCCGAGGAGTACCGCCGCGGCCGCGCCCGAGAACCCGACATGTCCGAGCGCGTGCGTCGCGAAGGCAGAGCGGCGGATAATGACGAAGTAGCCGATGATGCCGGCAACGATCGAGATGATCGTGCCGGCTTCGAAGGCATTGCGCATGAACCCGAACTCCCACATCGTGCGGAGGTCGGTGATCAGGTTCCAGCTGAACGGAACCAGGTCGCCGGTCATCCGTTCTCCCCCCCGTGCGGGTCCTCACCGCCGACGATCACGATGTTGTCGCGCGAGTCGTGGAGCACCTCGACCGGCACCCCGTAGAGTTCGGAGAGGGAGGCCGAGGTAAGAACCTCCTCCGGGGCGCCGGTGGCGACGTTGCCGTTGGCGATGTAGATCACCTTGTCCAGGCACTGGATCAGCGGGTTGATGTCGTGGGCCACGAGCAGGGTCGTGACGTGTCGAGTCTGCACGAGCCCGTGGATCACCTCCACCAGTTCGCGGCTGCGCCGGAGGTCCAGGTTGGACAGGGGCTCATCGAGGAGCAGCATCTCGGGATTTCCGACGAGGGCCTCGGCGAGGAAGACCCTCTGCAGTTCCCCTCCGGAGAGCGTGCCGAGCGGTTTCGGCCCAAGCTCGGCGGCCCCCACGGCCCGGAGCGCTCCGGCGGCCGCTTCCCGCTCGGGGCGGATCGAGAGGCCGGGCCCCCATTTTGTGCCTGACACACCGAGGCGAACCAGCGTTTCCGCGGCGACGTGCGTGTCGTTATCGATCGTATGCCGCTGGGGGACGTAACCGATCCGCGAGTTCCCTCGCCGAGGGGTCGCACCGAATACCGTTAGCGACCCAGCCATGGGGTGCTGCAGTCCCAACAGGAGGCGAAAGAGCGTGGTCTTGCCGGCGCCGTTCGGTCCGATGACCGCCACGAACTCGCCTCGTCGGACGTCGAGCGTGGCGTCCTGCCAGACCACCTTCCCGCGATAACCGACCTCGAGATGCTCGGCGCGCACGACCTCCGGCCCTTCACGGAGCTCGGCGGATCGTCGGTGCGATGCGTTCACGGTAGATTATTGCCCGAGGGTCTTCGAGTTCAGCGCGTTCTGGAGGGCCACATACTCGGCTCCCATCCAGGCCTGGAAGCTAAGACTGGAGGGTTGGATGGTTTCGGTAACTCCGACGATCGAGACGTTGTTCTCCGCGGCGATGGCCTTCATCGAGGTCGTGATCGGGGTCACCGTCTGCTCGTTGTAGACCATAACCACTACGTGACCGCTCTCGAGCTGACACTGGAACTGCACGACGCTCTGAGCGGGCGGGTCGTTCCCTTCGGCGATCGCCTCCATGAAGGCCGGCGGGGAGACTAGGTCGAGGTTGGTGTAGTTCGCGAGGTAGACGAAGATGCTCTCGGTCGAGGCGACCTCCGTTCCTGCGAACTGGTGCTTGATCTCGGCCGCCTGACCGTACAGCTCTCCCAGGGAGACGTTCATGCTCGCATAATTGGATTGAAAGTAGGCGGTGGAGGCCGGCTGTATCGCGACGAGGTCAGAATACATCGCCGCCAGCGTACGGTTCACGTACGTCGGGTTGTACCACATGTGCGGGTTGCCGGACACAATTCCTCCTGACACGCTCACACCGTTCAATACCCCGACATTCAAGACCTCCTGCGGAGGGGCGCTCCGGGCGCCGATCAACTGGAGCGCCCAGTCATCGTACCCCACCCCGTTCACGATGACGAACTCCGCGTCGTTGATCGCGATCGCGTCAGAGCTGTTCGCCTCGTATTCGTGCGGGTCGGCGTTGGGGTCGGTCACGATGCTGAGCACCGAGGTTTGGTTTCCCCCCAACTGAGAGACGAGACTCCCCCAGAAGTTTTCCGCCGCCACCACCGGAATAACGGGGCCGGAACCCGTCACGCGGAACTCTCTATGGCCCGCAGGCGGGGCCGAGATTTCGGAAGACGGCAGGCTACTACCGGCCTCGACCGGTCGGACGGCAGACGGCCCGACACGGGGTACGACCTGGTTCGCATTGGTAGCGGCACAGGGGGAGTTGGGTGCCGAGCTGGAGTAGACCTCGTATCCGATCGCACTCGCCACCACGAGCACGACCGCCACGATCGCCACAATTCGCGTGGACTTCTGCATCGAGAACCCTCCTGTCTCCGCGACCTCGATCGGGCGGGTCACCCCGTCCGGCCTGGCGTGTGGCAAGGAGCAATCGGCTCTCCGTGCGGACACTCAACGGGGTGCCGCTGCGCGCGGCAAAGCTCCTCCACGGTCCTATGGGATAGGGCCAGGTCGATCTCCCGGGCCGCGGCGCAGGTCTTATCGGGCGCGAGCCCCAGACTGCCGAATAGGCTCTCGGCCACCCGGTGGTGGCGCTGATACTCGGTTAGTGTGCTCCGGCCCCGAGCGGTGAGGCGCGACTTCCCGCGGTGCCGCGCAATGAGGCCCAGGGCCTCCAGTGGCGTAAGGTGAGTCAACGCCGACGGGGCCCGGACGCCGAGGGCGGTCGCGGTGGCTTTGAGAGACACCCCTTGTTCAGGCGTCTCCCGGGCTCCGACCGCCCGCAGGGCGTCGACCTGACGACGGGTCAGCTGCTGGAGTGCCTCCATGTTCCTTTCAGGTTCCGAGAGTATATTATCACATGTACTAATTATTAGTAATTATGAAAATTCGAGAACTTCTCTTGGGTTGACTCCGTAGGAGTCGACCGGTTGCACTCGGCGACCCCATTCGTACCGGACGCCGGGAGGGGGACCCGGTGCGCTCTTCAGCCGGAGAGGAACTGACCCTCGACGGGCCATGACGATGATTCGGGAAGTTCGGGTGCCGGTCGAAGGACGCGAGATCGATTGCTTCCTCGCGTTCCCTGCCGATCACGGGTCACCTCGGCGGCATCCGGCGGTGATAGTGATCCACGAGATCTTCGGCCCGGATGCACACATCCAGGAAGTCTGCGGTAGGTTCGCCGCCCTGGGGTACGTCGCCGCGGCCCCAGATCTGTTCACGGGAGAGTTGCATCATCTCATGACCCCGGCCAACATCGGACTGGCCATGCAGGCGTTCGCCCAGGCCCCGGCCGACCTGCGGCGGGATCCCGCAAAGATGGCGGCGTTCGCTGAGTCCCAACCTCCGGAGCGGCGCCCAATCCTGGCGGCGTTCGGCAAGATCGGACAGCCCGCGGTCCAGGAGGGTTTCGCGAGAGACCTCCGAGGACTGGCCCAGTTCCTGCGGTCTGTCCCCGAGGTCGACCCTGCCCGGATCGGTTCGGTCGGATTCTGCTTCGGGGGCGCGATGTCCGCGAGGCTCGCGACGGTGGACCCGGACCTCCGGGCGGCCGTCATCTTCTACGGACAGAATCCGCCGCTCGAGTCCGTTCCTCACATCGGAGCCCGCGTATTGGGGCTCTACGGAGGCGAGGATCCGGGCATCACAGGGACCGTCCCTGCCTTCGCAACGGCGATGGCCGACGCGGGAAAACGCTTCGAATACCACGTGTACCCGGGTGCGAAGCACGCTTTCTTCAACAACACCCGACCCAACTTTCACGCCGAGAGCGCGGCCGATGCGTGGAACCGGGTCGTGGGCTTCTTCGCGGACACCTTAGGACCCTCGTAGGTCCGGCCCGTGGGCGGTCGGACCAGGTTCGATCCCGGGGCCCCACGCGGGCACCGCCCGTAGCCCTTGTAACCACAGTGGGTTACGGCGGACGACCTGCGGGGAAGGTCCGGGGACCATGGACCGGAAAGAGCTCATCCAGGCACTCGTCCGGTTCGGGCTGAACGACCGAGAGGCCCAGCTCTACCTCGTACTCGTCCAGCGGGGCCCTTCGACTGCTCCGGAGGCGGCCCGCGAAGCCGGTTCCGACCGGGTCGTTGCGTACCGTACCCTCGACGCCCTTCGAGCCCGAGGCCGAGTGACCGTGACGGCCGAGCGGCCGCGACGATACGTCCCGGTTCCGCCTCGCGCCCTGTTCGACGAGCACATCGCCGGGAGACGTACGGCGGTGGTCGAGGATGAGAAGCTGGCCTCCCTCCTGACCGAGTTGCTCCCGGCTCACCCCGGGACGGAGCAACGCGGCGCCCCCCGGTTCCAGGTCCTCCCGGGCGCACCGGGAATCTACCCGCTGCTGCGAGAGATGGTCAAGCGGGCCCACACGAGCCTCTCGGTCATGATCACGCACGGCGGGCTGCGTCGGTCGGTGGAGTACGGGATCCAGCAGGAGATCCCTCGTTTCCTCCGCGGCGGGGGCCACGTCCGGATGATCGTGGAATCCGACCCTCGAGTTCGCCAGGTGCTGCTAGGGTTCACCCGCTCCCAGCGACGGTTTCCGAACCTCGAGATCCGCCAACTCTACCCTCAATCGGCGCGCATGACGATCGTCGACGACCGGGAGGTACTGGTCTTCCCCGTTCCCAACGGACAGGCGCGGGGTGTCCAGGAGGTCGCCATCTGGACGGACAACGTGGACTTCATCCGGAGCCAGGCACTGCACTTCGATGGGATGTGGGAACGAGCGGGTCCGGCGACCTGGCGGATTCCAAGGGCCTCCGCTTCCCGCCGCAGCGGCCCGTCAGACCGCGGGTCGTCCCGTACGACCCCGAATCCCGGCCGAGCGGGCGGCGCGGCCCGCCTGCCGCGGTCGCCTTCGTTGTAGCTCGACGCCACAACGAGCGTTCATATCCCGGGTCCGGCGTATCCTGTTCGCCCGCCAGCGGCGGGCGGAGTGAGTACCATGGGATGCGGGCGGATGAAGGTCGAGTGCGCGGACGGGTTTGAGGTCGTGACGAAGGACAAGAACGAGCTGGTCGCGACGGTCGGCTGGCACCTCAAGCACACCCATCAGAAGGATCTCCCCGAGGCGGAGATCATGAAGATGGCCAAGCACCCGTAGGAGGGGCCCCCCTCGCCACGGGCCAACTCCTTCCTTCTTTTCTCTCCTACCGGGCCGGCACGTTGCGGATCCATGCCGTCGGGGCCATGCTGGCGAGGGCGGCCCGTGCCAAGACCACCCGTCGCATCGAGCCGACGACCTCGTGGGCGGGAAGGTCACCGAGGTCGAACATCCCCAATACCTCGTCCACGCCCAGTCGCTCGAACTCGTGGAGGCGGGTGCGGACTTCGTCCGGAGAACCGAACACCGAGAACCCGGCCCGTTCGACGTCCGCGGCCGTCACCGTCGCCGGGGCCCGGCGGACCGACCCCTCATAGTACCCCCCGAGGGTCGCGGCGCGGCTTTGAAGATGGCGGTCCAGTGCGCGGTTCGCGCGGTGGGGGTCATCGCCGACGTAGATCGGGAGCGCCACGGAAATGCGTCCCGGGGCCCCCGGTGAGAGTTCCGCCCGGTACTCGCGGATCGCTGCCCCGAGGTCGGACGGGTCGCGGAAGGTGGCATACGGCAACAGAGCGATCGAAAGCCCAGCCCTCGCGACGTGGGGGACGCTCTCCCGACGCTGGACGGAGACCCAGATCGGCGGGTGGGGGAATTGGGGCGACCGGACGTTGATCCGGACCACGCCGCCTCCTTCGACCCCGACCGGCGACCCGGCGAACGCCGCGCGAACTTCTGCGAGGGTCCGTTCGAACCGTTCCCGTTTCGAGTCCGGCGAAACACCGAATCCCTCGAGCTCGAGCGGCACATAGCCGGATCCCACCCCGAAATTGAGCCGGCCGTGGAGGAGTTGGTCCAGCATCGAGTATTCCTCGGCAATGTCCACCGCACGGTGGAAGGGCAGGACGCACACCAGCGAACCGAGGCGGATCGCTGACGTCCGCTGGCCGGCCGCGGCGAGAAGGACCGGCGGAGACGGGCACATCCCCCCCGACTGGAAGTGGTGCTCTCCAACCCAGAAGGAGGAGAGCCCGGACCGCTCGGCGGTCTCGACCAGGCGGAGGAGTTCGTCGTAGCGCGAACCCGCCCCAGCGTCGACGATGTCCGGGCGCGGTTCGACGATCGAGAATGCACCCAGTTCCATGCGCCCAAATCCCGGCCCCGGGGGTAAATGGGATTGTGGTCACCGGGTGATTCCACAACCCGACCGGGGCGGGGTCGCGCGAGGGCCGCGCGCTCCTCGTCAGCTCGACTCCGCCGCTGAGGTCGAAGCTCATATACAGCGCCCTCCATGGCCGCGCCGCAGCGGGGTAGGGTAGTCAGGAAAACGTCCGGGGACCCCGGCCGTCCTGAAATCCCGACGGGCTCATAACCCGTAGATCCATGGTTCAAATCCATGCCCCGCTAGCTTCTGGCGAGGCAGTCGCCAGCTCATACTCCGGCGCGACGGGGGTTCTACACTTCTCCACGGTACGTTGTCAAAAGCCCCACCCTCAGTTCGAGCGCCCGAGACTGACCTCCCTGCAGATCTAGCCCTGTCTGAGGGAGTCGAGAGGGAGGACGTCCCTTCCGGGCGGGGTCCGTCCCGGCCGGGCGATTCGCAGGGCTTATCAATGGTGGTCATGTACCGTCACCAACATGGCGGGGGGCCCCCTAACTTCAATTCCGGTCCACGCCGATGTCGTCCGGCGACTTCGCTCGCTCAAGACCGCCGATCAAACCTGGGACGAATTCTTGACGGAGATGGCCGAGGACTACGTCCCCCCGGGGTGGTACGCGGAAATGGAACGGCGGCGGATTGAAGGACCCGACTTCGCTGGGACGGCGGTCCTCGCCCGCTCCCGGGAGCTCGCGACTCACGGTCGTTGACCGTGGCGCGTCGCTTCGTCTTCCGCGCGCCGTCGGACACGGAGTACCTCGAACTTCCCGTCTCCCTCCGCCGAACGTTCGAAGAGATCCTGCCCGCGCTCGTCCGTCAACCCTTTCGTTCGGGAGCTGGATTTACCGTCGGCAGTGTTCGGCGGCACCCGGGTCTGTGGAAGCTGAAACTGACCGACTTTCCCCCCCGAACATTTCGTGCCATTTACGAAGTCGACGGCGAGGTCGTGAGGTTTCTTGGCTTTGGCCCGCGACCGGACTTCTATCGCCGCCTCCGTCAGACCAACCGGATCTCACGGGATCGATTCTGACGGCTGGGCGGAGACTGCTACTTCAACAAGACGCAGTCGTCTCTATTCCGCCGTAGACCCTCGGGCGCGGCGCGAGGCCGACGGGGAGGGACGATAATCTTGAATGCGGTCGAGCCAGTCGCGAGCCAAGGCAGCCGCAAGGGGGTTCCGGTCGGTCCACAGAGTGTGGCCGGCCGAGTCCAGGATGGCGTACGTCGCCCGCGGGAATCCATTCAATAGCCTCCAGTACGTTCTGTAGCGGAAAGGAGCGTCCTGCCGGCCGAACAAGAGCAGGGTCGGCGCCCGAAAATTTGATCCGGGGCGGTAGAGAGCGACGGAGAGGTCCCGGAACGGAAGGCCCTCCAGCCACTGCGTGTCTTCCGAGTACTCGGAGAGACCGGGGCCCTTCCCTCGGGGCGTCAGAATCGAGGGGGTGCCAAATCGACGGTCCCGCAGTTCCTCCCGGGGACTGTGATTGACTTCGGGAACGCTCAACATCAATCCCGCCACTTGGGGGCCACGTCGCCGAGCGACGGCCAGGGCGAGATACGCTCCGAACGAGATCCCTCCGAGCGCGAATCTTTCGTCGGCCGCCACGTCGTCGATAAATTCTAGGACGACGTCCAGGTAGTCGTCCATATCCCGAATCCTAGTCGCGCCCGGGCTCTTTCCATGCCCCGGCAGATCCGGATAGAATCGCCTCCAACCCGTTCGGGACCGGAATGCCGGTTCGACCTGGACCATTGCCCGAGTATGGTCACTTGGACTACCGTGAAGCATCACGAAGGGTCGACCACGACCTCGAGCCTCGTAATATATCGAAACCCCGGGAAGGCGACAGTACATAGTACCCCCTCAGGTTGCGGCAGCTAAGGTCCCTTTCCCCGCCGGTGGGGTCATCGTCCGGGGGCGGGGCCACTTCGGCATGGACGGTTTAACGGCATCGAGCGTTTCAAACAAGTCGGAACCCGGCTCCGACTCACACTATGCCAGGGATTTGAACGAAAGTGCGATACCATGCCCCGCTAGCTACTGGCGAGGCACACGCCACCCCGTGCTAGCCGGGCCCGCACGACCCACCGCGGCCCCGGCCGGGTGGGTTGTCCAACGCGAGACACCTGCTCCGGAAGTGCCCTCGCGGCAGCGCGGTTCCGGTGCTAGACCGAACCGACTTTGCCGGGGTTCTCCCCCGAATGCACCACTCCGCGGGGAGGGGATGGAGCCGGGCTCGGGTTCGGGCTCGCCGGTGATCGAGGCCACGGCGCCCAGGGCGCCGGCGGCGGCCGCACTGGTCGAGCAGCACGCCCCGAGCGTCAGGAGCGCCACCATCGCCGGGGTCATCCCAGCCAGTAGCGGAACTTGGCCCTCCATCGTCCGAGCGGCCCGCCACGAGCGGAAGAATCGGATCGCGACGAGGAGGCCGGCCCCCATCCCCAGCCCCACGCCGATCGAGACGACCGCCATCGAGATTGTCGCAAGGAGCGGGAGCACCAAGACCGCCCCAGGTGTGACAACGATCAGGGCAGGATAGTTCCACCACGCGGGAGAATAGGGATTGGTCAGGACGGCGACGGTCGGCGTGGAGGCGCCGGTCCGGACGAACTCCAGCATGTAGCCGGCCAGGAGCGCGACGAAACCGTAGCCCACGGCGATCGCCGTGACCGCCAGCTTGGCGCGCACGCCACGGACCTCGGCCCGGGTGCGGCGGAGTGTAAGGAGGGATCCGAGCGTGATCGCACGGGCGCGCTCCGTCATGGTCGGCCCTTCCGAGCGTAGATCAGAGCCACCACTCCGACGAGGACAAGGAGCGACACGCCGATGACGGCTGCTTCCTGGGTTACTGGGGTGAGCCTAGAGTTACCGGCCACCGACCCGCTTCCGTTAGAAGCATCGGCTCCCGTGTTTTCCCATCCGGGGTTTTGTAACGTAACGGCCACGGAAGAGTTGGCATAGAGCGTCTGACCCCCGGTGGTCGCCGTGACGTGCAGAGTCCCGCTCATCGGGGCCAGGCAGGCCGAATAGGCGACGGCGCCCCCGGCGGTGGAGTTGAGCACGCCAAGGTACGTCGGGGTCAACCACCAGGAGAATACCGTCGCCTCGCCCGTCGAACTGCCGCAACCGTTCGATACGGTCGCCCAGAACACCTGGTCCTGGAGCGGAGAGACATTGACGTTTCCCGGGTGGATCGCGAGTACTGGCAGACCACCGCCGCTGCAATTCGAGCCAAGCTCCCGGCTCGCCCCGCTAGAGACATACAAGTTCTGGGGGGTTGAATCGCGGGCCCTGCCCGTAGCAGAGCTCGGCGCAAGCGACCCGCAAACTAGCAATGCCATCAACACGAGGAGGGCGAGGCCCATGCCGGGGGGTCGAAGTCTCCCCGACCTTCGCGCGTTCGCATCGGTCATGCGTCCCGCGGCACTATCGGGCCGGGGGGATGAAGCCAAGGTGAACCCAAATTGACACGGGACGCCGGCCTCAAGGGTGCGTGATTCGTGCTCGGGGGAGGGAGGGCGTCCTGGACCGAGGACACGGCTCAGGTCCGCCCCAGGGGTCCAGATTCCCAAACCCTCCCGTCGACCTGGACGGGCACGGCGCTTTTACCGAGTACCGGATGTCTGACCGACCATGGATCCCCCCTCGTCCGATCCACCGCTCGGTCGACCCGCCGTCGCGACGCGAATCCGCCGATTGCGGGAATCGGACCTCGAGGAGTACCGAACCCTACGACTGCGATCCCTCCGGGAGGACCCCCTGGCGTTCGGAAGCACGCTCGCACGCGAACAGGCGTTCGAGCCCTCGCACTGGGCCGATCGGGTCCGCCAGGGCGCCTCCGGAACCCGCGAAGGGGTCTGGGTGGCGGAAGGACCGGGCGGTGCCCTGATCGGGATGATCGGCGCCTTTCCGAAGGACGGGACGATTCACGTGTTTGGGATGTGGGTCGAGCCTGACATGCGACAGAACGGCCTGGGGGGTAAGCTGCTCGATGCTCTGCTCGATTGGGCCTCGACGGAGGATCCGGCGGCGGACGTCATGCTTTCCGTGAACCCCTCCCAATTGGCCGCGGTCCGGCTTTACCTCGGTCGAGGGTTTCAGCCGACCGGAGTGGTGGAACCCCTGGGTCACACGCCCGGAGCGGTCGTTCACGAAATGCGCCGCCCCCCAAAGGGGACCGCGCCGCCGAGCCGGGTCTAAGACGTTACGGCGGCGTATCGCCGGCCGGGGATTCGGTGGTCTTCGCCTTGGACTTCCGCCGACCGGACTTCCGCGGCGCACTCGCCGCATCCCCCGAGGAGACCGCCCCTTCCGAGCTGGTGCCCGAGGAGGACATGGACATTCCGGAGTCGTCCATCGGTTCGGGCGAGGAGGTGCTCGGAGCCATGTACGGCTCGGGAGGCGTTGGGGGTGGGGGCGGGGGAACCGGAACCGTCGGCGGCGGAGACGGGGCCATCGGCGGTGTCGGGGAAGCCGAAGGGGCCGGCGCCGCCATCGGGGGCCGGGGGTTCTCCCGGGCGGCCGGTGCCGGGGCGGGGGGGTTGGTAGCAGGGCTCGCCGGTCGGGAGGGGATGGGTACGAACTCGCCGGGCCTCCACGTGTGGGGCATCCGGAGGATGGAAGGGTCCTTCAGGAACAGGTCCGCGTGACCGCAGGCGCGGCAGAGCCGCGTTCCCATGGAGAGCTCGCCGCGAGCGCGCAAGGAGAGTGCGCCACCCCCGATCGAGCCGGTCTTGAGTTCATTCGCCCAGACGAAATCGGACGCGCCGCAATTGGAACAGACCGGGGCCACGAGGTCACCGTCCTTCACGGTCAGGCGTCCTCTCGGAAAAAGGCTTGCGTACGCGGAGAGGAGCCGTGTCCCGTTCTGAGGGGGTGCGCAACGGAGATGTAATCGGCAGCCTTTCCCCGCTCGATGTCACCTCCCGAGCTCAAGCACATCGCGGTCGCGACCGACGGTTCGGAACAAGCCGGCGTCGCCGTGGACACCGCGATCGACCTGACCCTGCGGTACCAGGGACAGCTCACGATCCTCGCGGTCGCCCCGATCCAACCGGTGTATGTCGCGGCCAACGAGCCGTTCGTGGCCTCAAACGTGCCGGTGAGCGACCTGCCGCGCTACCAGAAGATCGTGGAGGAAGCGGTCCAGCGGGCCGAGAAGGCCGGACTCTCCGCGGTCACCGGGATCTGCGAGGACGGGGTCGTCGCGGACGAACTGCTCGCGTTCCTCGAGCAACACCCGACGGACCTGTTCGTAATCGGTTCGCGCGGCCTTTCGATGGCCAAGCGAATCCTGCTCGGCAGCGTGTCGACCGCAATCGTCACGCACGCACCGTGCCCGGTGCTGGTCGTGCGGACCCCGCCTACGACGCGTGCTCCGTAATGATCACGCGCGTCGGGCAGGGCAGCTTGTGGGATGCCTTTCGCAGCGCTTCCTTGGCCGCGGCCAGGTGCGCGACGGTCGTGTAGATCGTCAGCAACTCCCCTCCGATCTCGGTTCGGACAGCGTGGCCCACCGGTTTTCCGAACGCGCGCCGCATCCCATCCGAGATACGGTCGGCCCCGGCGCCCGTGGCCATCTTGTGCTCCCGGAGGATCTGGTGGGGGTAGCGTCGGATCTTGAGGTGGTATTCGTTGAGAGCGGCCTTCTCCATGACCCGAACCGCACTGATGCGCGCGGCTTCCAGCGCCACGTCCCGAACCTGGGCGGCCTCCTCCACGCCGAGCGAAAGCTCGAGCGCGAACTGGGTGCGCAAATCCCCGGTGTCGAACTGGGTCACCCGGAGGGCGGGAACCCCTCCCATGTACTCGCGGCGGGTGTAGATCTGCCCCTCGACCTTGCGGTACATTCGGGCCGGCTTCCGTGTCATGGGAGTGGGCCTGACGGCCGTCCCGTTAAAATGGTTACGCAGCGCTCGGCGAGTCGCCCTCGGCTAGCCGGAGCCCCGACGCCGCACCGCCCCCTGCCGGGCGGTCGACAATTCGAGCGCAAGGACGTCCCGGCGCGCCAGGTCCCGGACGATCCGTCGGCGTGCATCTTGCGAGCGCGGAACGGCAAAGAAGCTCCGTCCGAACATCGCCTGCGCCGCCCACCCCCCCGCGGACCGGACGGAGCGAAGGGTCCGCTCGAGAGCGGGCGTCGTGAGGTGAAGGCGGTCGGTGAACCGCTCGCTGGCGTCAAGGAACTCTTCGGCGCCGGGGACCCTCCTCGTCCCCCACGCGGCCTCGAAGGCGGTGCCGATCTCTCCGAGGGTCTTCCGGTTCCGGAGGATCCGGGGAGAAGGGAGCGGCCCCCCAACGACACCGAGGATCAGCGACCGACGGAACGGCCGGTGGAAGATCCGTCCGAACGGCGGCACGCCGGCCCGAGCTCGAAACTCGAGGCCACCACCCAGGATAGCGGCCACACCACCGAGGCCCCCTCGGCCGAACAGCTCGGCCAGATGGGCGACTTCGACCGCCTTCGCTCGCGAGCTCCCGGAAAGGGCAGCGACGGCGAGCGCCGTCGAGAGCGCACCCGCGGCGCTCATTCCGAACCCCTGCCCCACCGGCAGCTGGTGCGCCAGGTGGACCGAGAGGTGGCCCGGGCCGGCCGGGGCGAGGCGACGCGCCACCTCTTCCGAGATCGGGAGCGGACCGTCGATGTCGGCAACGACCGAAACTCGTCGCACGGTGGCGGGCTGCCACTCGGCATGAGCGACCACCCCGAGCTCGAGCACGAGGCCCGCCCCCGTCGAGCCCCGGGCCCTCGGGTCCCGCGCGTCGAGGTCGGGGGAGAAGAATCCCGTGACGTGGCCCGGAGCGAAGGCGGTCGAGCGGAGTGTCCGCTTCGCGCGTCTCGGACGCGACACCGCATGTTCCAAGATGGACTACTTATAAGGCGCCACGCTTATTGAATCTCGGGATTCGATGTGGCCAAGCCGGACCGGGTGAACATGAGCGAGCCGGAGACACCTGCAGTTCCGCACGAAGCCTTCGACCGGGTCAATTTCCTCGAACTCCGCAACACCCAGCTCGCGGAGGCGATCAAGCGCGTCGAAAGCGAGCGGCACTACATGGAGGCCGAGATCCTCCGTCTGCAGCGCGAGGTCAAGCGCCTCAAGACCGAGCTGGACCGCCTGCGGTACCCTCCCCTCATCGTCGGAAGCGTCCGGGACGTGCTGACGGACGGTCGGGTCATCGTCAAGTCCTCCACCGGACCGGACTTCGTCGTCAACTCCGCGGAGACCGTGGAGCACGGCAAGGTCACGGTCGGTTCTCGGGTCGCACTCAACAAGCAGACCCTCGCGGTCATGGGGGTCCTCCCTGCCTCGCTGGACCCGTTGGTCACCGCGAGCGAGATCGTCGACAAGCCCAGCGTGACCTACGCGGACATCGGGGGTCTCGGCGAGCAGATCCGCGAGATCCGGGAAGCGGTCGAGTACCCGCTCCTCCGCTCCGAGCTCTACAAGAAGGTCGGAGTCGACCCGCCGAAGGGGGTCCTCCTGATCGGTTCGCCCGGCACGGGCAAGACGATGATCGCGAAGGCGGTGGCCCACCACACCAACGCGACGTTCGTTCGCCTGGTCGGCAGCGAGCTCGTCCAGAAGTACATCGGCGAGGGGGCCCGCCTGGTCCGCGAGCTGTTCCAGCTGGCCCGGGAGAAGGCCCCGACCATCATCTTCATCGACGAGCTCGACTCCATCGGGGCGAAGCGCCTCGAGGTGGCCACCAGCGGGGACCGGGAGGTCCAGCGCACCCTCATGCAGCTCCTCGCCGAGATGGACGGTTTCGAGCCTCTGGCCAACGTGAAGATCATCGCGGCGACGAACCGCCCCGACATCCTGGACGACGCGCTCCTCCGGCCCGGGCGCTTCGACCGGATCATCGAGGTTCCCGTTCCGACCTACCAGGGGCGCGCCGAGATCTTCAAGATCCACTCCCGCGGCATGGCGATCCGCGACACGATCGACTTCGAGCTGCTCGCGAGCCGCTGCGAGGGCGCCACCGGGGCCGACATCCGCGCCATCTGCACCGAGGCGGGGATGTGGGCGATCCGCGAGGAGCGCGAGACCGTGACCCTGGCCGACTTCGACCGCGCGGTCGAGAAGGTCATCGGCGAGGAAGAGCTCCGCAAGGAGTCCGTCACGATGTTCGCCTAGGCGGGGACGCACCCCTCCTACGCGACGCCCGTCACCTTCGTTCGGCCCAGCACCCGTGGCCCGACGGGCACGTCGAGGTCGATGAGGACGGCGTGCTCGTTCGGCCCGAAGGCCACCGGCCGGTCCGGGGCGAGCAGGCCTCCGTCGGCCCCCATCTCCTCGAGGACGACCGGCACCACCTGCAGTCCGATCGCCAGGTGGAGGTGGGCACCGACCGAGGCGTCTCCCCGGTAGTATCGGCACCTCTCGAGCGGGCCGGACCGGAGGCGGGTTCCGACGAGGAGCGACCCCTCGGGCGCGAGGATTTGGCCCCGGGAGATCTCGTCCGCCTCGACGCCCTTCAGCGCGGCCCCGACGCGTTCCCCGCAGCCGGCCTCCTTTCGGTCCACGTCGTGGACCTGGAGCGAGCGGACCTCGACGACCTTGGGGGTCGGCCAGAGGCGGACCCGGTCGTGGGCGTGCAGGGTCCCCTGGCGCACGACGCCGAGCGCGACAGCGCCCACCCCCTTCACCGGGAAGGCGTGGTCGAGCGGGACGCGCGCCGTGCCGGCGAGGTCGGGCGCCGACCACCCGTCGACGAGCGTGCGGAGCGCGGGGAGGTCGAGAGGGGTCCGTGGCGCGGATTCGAGCCGACCCCCCTTGAGAAGGCGGGCGGAATCCGCCTCGCCGACCGAAGGCCCGAGGACGACCGTGGTCGGGAGGTCGAAGATCTCGAGGGTCGCGATCGTCTCGGCCAGGGCCCGGTTCAGTTCCTGAACGACCAGGAGGGCGTGGTCGGCCATGCCGAGGGCCGTCACGAGCGGCGGGAGCCGTTCGGGGAATTGCGTCGGCTCGACGAGGGTGACCGCGTGGCCGTCGCGGACGCTGTTGAACAGGGTGACATCGGAGGAGGTGCCCTTCTTGCCGAGCTCGCCGGCGATCGCTCCCGTCCCGACGACCGCGACCGTCACCGAGCCCGGCATCGAACTCACTTGCCTCCCCGGGGTCCGGTGACCTGAAGGAGGACCTCGCCCCCCTTCACGTCCACCGTCACCTCGCTGCCGTCCTTGATCTCCCCTTCGAGGAGCCGGGCGGAGAGCGGGTCGACGACCCGGCGCTGGATCGTCCGCTTGAGGGGCCGCGCCCCGAAGTGGGGGTCGAGGCCCTCGGCGGCCAGCATCTCCTTGGCCGCGGCGGTGGCCCGAAGACGGATCCGGCGCTCCCTGAGGCGGCCCTCCACGAGGGCGAGCTGGAGGTCGACGATCGTGGCGATCTCCTTCTCCGTGAGGGGGTGGAAGATGACGACCTCGTCCAGACGGTTGAGGAACTCGGGGCGGAAGTGGGCGCGCAGGACGGGCTCGATGACCTTCCGCCGCTCGGTGTCGGTCGCGGCCTCGCTGAGGAGGTCGGACCCGAGGTTGCTGGTCATGATGACCAGCGTGTTCCGGAAGTCGACGGTCCGTCCCTGGCCGTCCGTCAGCCGACCGTCGTCGAGGAGCTGGAGGAGGACGTTCACGACGTCGGGGTGCGCCTTCTCGACCTCGTCGAAGAGGACGACCGTGTACGGGTGGGAGCGGACCGCCTCCGTGAGCTGGCCCCCTTCCTCGTAGCCGACGTACCCCGGCGGCGCCCCGATGAGCCGGGCGACGGTGTGCTTCTCCATGTACTCGCTCATGTCGACCCGGACGAGCGCGCGCTCGGAGTGGAAGAGGAACGAGGCGAGCGCTTTCGCGAGCTCGGTCTTGCCCACCCCGGTCGGCCCGACGAACAGGAAGGTGCCCATCGGGCGGTTGGGGTCGGCGAGCCCCGACCGGGAGCGACGGACGGCGCGCGACACCGCCCGTACGGCCTCGTCCTGGCCCACCACCCGCTCCGAAAGGGCGGTCTCCATCCGGAGCAGGCGGTCCGCCTCGCCTTCGATAAGGCGGCTCAGCGGGATTCCGCTCCACTTCGATACCACGAGGGCGACGTCCTCGGCGTCCACCTCCTCCTTCAGCAGGCTCTCCGGCCCCGGCGTCTCGACGGCTTTACTGAGCGTGTCGAGCGAGCGCTGCAGCTCCGGGATCGTCCCGTAGCGCAGCCGTGCGGTCGTCTCGAGGTCGCCCGCCTGCTCCGCCTTCGCTTCCTCCGCCTTGGCCCGGTCGAGCTGGGCGCGGATCTCGCGGACCTTGCCGACCTGCTCCCGCTCGTGCTTCCAGCGGGCCCCGAGCGCGGTCTCCCGCTCCTTGAGGTTCGACAGCTCCTTCTCGAGCTGTTTGAGCCGGTCCCGGCTCGCCGAATCCTTCTCGCGGCTCAGCGCCGCCCGCTCGATCTCGAGTTGGCGGATCCGCCGGACGAGCACGTCGAGCTCGTTCGGCCGCGAATCGAGCGCCAGTCGCACCATCGAGGCGGCCTCGTCGATCGCGTCGATGGCCTTGTCCGGAAGGTGTCGGTCGGGGAGGTACCGTGCGGTGAGGGTGGCCGCCGCGACGAGGGCGGAGTCGTGGATGCGCACCCCGTGGTGCAACTCGTAGCGCTCCTTTAGTCCGCGAAGGATCGAGATCGTGTCCTCGACCGTCGGCTCGGATATCGGAACGGGCTGGAACCGCCGCTCCAGGGCCGCGTCCTTCTCGATGTACTTGCGGTACTCCTGGGTCGTGGTCGCTCCGATGCAATGCAGCGAGCCTCGGGCGAGCGCGGGCTTCAGGAGGTTCGAGGCGTCCATCGCACCCCCCTCGGTCGCCCCCGCGTGCACCAGGGTGTGGAGCTCGTCGATGAACAGGATCACCTCGCCCGCGGACTGTTCGACCTCCTTGAGCACCGCCTTGAGGCGCTCCTCGAACTCGCCCCGGAACTTGGCGCCGGCGAGGAGGCCCCCGAGGTCGAGGGCGACGATCCGCCACTTCAATCCGACCTCCGGAACGTCCTTCGCGGCGACCCGCACCGCGAGCCCCTCCACCACGGCGGTCTTTCCGACCCCGGGTTCCCCGATGAGGACCGGGTTGTTCTTGGTGCGTCGGCAGAGGATCTGGATGACCCGGCGGATCTCGTCGTCCCGACCGATCACCGGGTCGAGCTTGCGCTCCCGGGCGAGTGCGGTGAGGTCGCGCCCGTACTTCGCGAGCGCCTGATACTGCGATTCCTGGTTCCGGCTCTCGACCGGACCGGAGTTGCCCCGGAGCTCCTCCAGCGCCTTCTCGACCGCCGCCCGGCGGACGCCCGCTTCCTCGAGCAGTTCCCGGGCCGGGGAGGCGACGGAGAGCAGGCCCAAGAACAGCTCGTCCACGGTGGTGTAGCGGTCCTTCCGGCGGGCTGCTTCCTTCTCGGCCGCCTCGACCGCCTCGGTCAGACCGCGGGAGAGGTACTGGTCGGACGGGGCGACATGGTCCGCGGTGGGAAGGCCTCGGAGCCGTGCATCGACCGCGGCGGAGAGGCGGTCGGTCGCGGTCCCGAGCGAGGCGAGGAGGGCCCGCACCGGCCCCTCGGGCTCGGAGAGCAACGCCGAGAGCAGGTGCTCGGGCTCGACCGAGGGATGGCGCAGCTCGGCGGCGCGGGCGAACGCCTTCTCCAACGCCTGTCGGCCCGCATCGCTCAGTCGGTCCAGGTGCATGGGCGGCTGCCACCGGCCCGAGGCGATTTAAGGCCACCACTCGTCCCTCGGATCCGTGGCGGATCTCGGCGTCCGGATCGCAGGTCTGAACCTCCGGAGCCCCTTCCTACTCGCCTCGGGCATCTGGGGGGAGAGCGGGGAGTCGTTGGCCGGCGCCTGGAGGGCGGGCGCGGGAGGCGTCATCACAAAGTCGATCGGCGAGGGCCCCCGACCGGGGTATCCGAACCCCACCATCGAGGTCTACGACCAGTGGGGCCTGCTGAACGCGATGGGGCTCCCCAACCCCGGGATCGACGAGTATCCCCGAGAGATCGAGATCGCCCGACGCGCTGGGGCGACCGTGATCGGCTCGGTCTTTGCGGGCGATGCCGCGGAGTTCGCCCGCCTCTCCGAGCGGATCGAAGCGACCGGGGTCCTCGCGATCGAATTGAACCTGAGCTGTCCCCACGCCGAGGGGTTCGGGACGGAGGTCGGCTCGTTGCCGGCCGATGTCGAGCGGATCGTGCGCGCCGTTGTCGAGCGGGTCCACGTCCCCGTGATCGCCAAGATCACCCCGAACACGTCCGATGCCGCGGCACTTGCCCTTGCGGCCGAGAAGGCCGGGGCGGCCGCGATCAGCGCGATCAACACCGTCCGCGGGATGGCGATCGACGTGACGCTACGTCGTCCCGTCCTCGCCCACGGGCTCGGCGGCCTCAGTGGAGCGGCGATCAAGCCCGTCGGGCTCGCGTGCGTCTGGCAGATCTACCGCCGAGTGAAGATCCCGGTGATCGGCGTGGGCGGTATCCGTACCGGCACTGACGCGCTCGAGTACGTGATGGCGGGGGCGCGCGCGGTCGAGGTAGGGACCGCGATCACGTTCGACGGGGTCGCCGCCTTTGGCCGGCTGAACCGAGAGCTGTCGGAGCGTTTGGACGCGCTCGGATACTCACGACTGGAGGACGCGGTCGGAGCCGCGCAGCCCCCCGCGGCGTGAGCTTCGGGGGCGCCGCTATATCTCGGGGACCGTAGCGGCCGGCGTGCGCACGGTGGTCCGGGTCACCGAGACGGTCGTGGAAACTCCGTCGACCGCCACGCTCCGTTTCCCCTACGCGCCGGTCGCCGACCCCGGACAGTTCGTCATGGTATGGTTGCCGGGGGACGACGAGCTTCCGATGTCGCTCTCCTACACGGACGGCCCCTCCAAGGGCGTGACGATCAAGGCGATGGGAGATTCGAGCCGCCGGGTGCTGGCACTGCGGCCGGGGGCCGCGATCGGCATTCGCGGGCCCTACGGGAACCGCTTCGACCTCTCCCCTCGGCGGGTGCTGGTGGTGGGCGGCGGTTCGGGCACCGCCGTGCTCGCCCCGGCGGTCGAGCGTGCGCTCGCCCGAGGGTCCTCGGTAACGGTCGCCCTCGGAGCCACCCGCGCGGCCGAGCTCCTCTTCCGCGACCGACTCCGGGCCGCCGGCGCGACGGTCGAGGTCGCGACCGATGACGGGTCGGAAGGGACGCGCGGTTTCGTGACAGGGGTCGCCTCCACCCTACTCGGGTCGCAGGCGTTCGACGCGGTCTGGACCTGCGGACCGGAAGTGATGATGAGCAAGGTGGCCGCCGCCGCGCGACCTTCGGGCGTCCCGGTGTTCTGCTCGGTCGAACGGCACATGAAATGCGCCCTCGGAATGTGCGACGCCTGCGCGCTCGGGCCGTACCACGTCTGTGTCGACGGACCCGTGTTCCCCGCCGCACGGCTCGAGGCGACCGAGGACTTCTCCCGCTTCCACCGGGACCCGTCCGGTCGCCGCGTCCCCTTCGGCCCTCCGACCCCGGCGTGAGCCGGAAATCCGGCGCCACCCGCGCGCCGGTGTCGCAACCCTCCCGGAGCCTTTATGCGAAAGGCTCCCTACGAGTCCGCGGGTGTATCGGTGAAAGTCATCGTGGTGAGCGGTGGCGTGATTTCCGGCCTCGGCAAGGGCATCACCACCTCCTCGCTCGGGCGACTCCTCAAGGCGCGGGGCATCCCCGTCACCATCCTCAAGATCGACCCGTACCTCAACGTCGACGCGGGCACGATGAACCCGTACCAGCACGGGGAAGTGTTCGTGCTGGACGACGGCACCGAGGCCGACCTGGACCTCGGGAACTACGAGCGGTTCCTCGGCCAGAGCGTCTCCGGAACGCACAACCTCACCACGGGCAAGATCTACCGCACCGTCATCGAGAAGGAACGCCGCGGGGACTACCTCGGGAACACCGTCCAGATCATCCCCCACGTCACGGGCGAGATCAAGCGGATGATCCGCGACGTCGCCCAGGCGGCCGGGGCCGAGGTGATCCTGGTCGAGGTCGGCGGGACGGTCGGCGACATCGAGTCGATGCCGTTCCTAGAGGCCCTCCGGGAACTTTCCTACGAGCTCGGGGAGGGGCACATGGCCTTCGTCCACACCACCCTCGTGCCGGTCGTCGGTCCGGTGGGCGAGGCGAAGACGAAGCCGACCCAGCACTCGGTCCGGGAACTCCGCGCCATCGGGATCCGGCCCAACCTCATCGTCGCGCGCGGTCCCGCCCCCCTCACCCCCGAGATCAAGGCGAAGATCTCCCTGTTCTGCGATGTGCCTCCCGAGGCCGTCATCTCCGTCCCCGACCAGCGCGTGATCTACGAGGTCCCGCTCGTCCTCGAGGCGCAGGGCGTCGGCCAGCTCCTCTCCCGCATCCTGGGCCTGCCCGACCGGGTCCCCGATTACACCTCCTGGAAGGAGTTCCTCGCCACCTACCGGAGGAACGAGGGCTCGCTCGACATCGCCGTCGTCGGCAAGTACACCGAGCTGCGCGACGCCTACCTCTCCCACACGGAGGCGTTCAACCACGTCCAGGGTCACCTCGGCCGCGAGATCCGCCTTCACTGGTACGACGCCGAGGACATCCCCACGAACCCGGGGCTGCTCGGCCGCGTCGAACGGTCGGACGCCCTGCTCGTCCCCGGCGGCTTCGGCGCCCGTGGGGTCGAGGGAAAGGTCCAGGCGATCGAGGTGGCGCGCCAGCACGGCATCCCGTTCCTCGGCGTCTGCTACGGGTTCCAGATGGCGGCCGTCGAGCGGATCCGGAGCGATTCCCACCTGCCGCGGGCGAACACCACCGAGGTCGACCCTACCACCCCCGACCCGGTCGTCTGCCTGCTCGAAGGGCAGGCGGGCCTCGGGGAGCTCGGCGGCACGATGCGCCTCGGCTCGCAACGCGTGCTCCTGACGGCGGGCTCCCGCATCGCCGAGATCTACGGGCGAACCGAGATCTGGGAGCGGCACCGCCACCGGTACGAGATCAACCCCGCGTACTTCGAGCGTCTCGAGGCCGCCGGTCTCCGGATCACGGGGCGCTCGGTCGACGGCCGCGTCGAGGTCCTCGAGTCGACCGACCGACCGTTCTTCCTCGGGGTCCAGTATCATCCCGAGTTCCTCTCCCGTCCCGAGGCTCCCCACCCGCTCTACCTCGAGCTCGTGCGGGCGGCCATCGCCCGCAAGGAGGTCCCGAACCCTGTCGGCCCCTCGACGGCTGTCGCGTGAGCTCGCCACCCGGAACGGCGAGGCCGTCCGGGTCGCGGGCCATCTGGAGGACTATCGGGCCCTCGGTGGGGTCGCCTTCGCGCTCGTCCGCGACCGGTCCGGCACGACCCAGGTCACGCTGAAGAAGGGGGTCGCCGACCCCGCCCTGTTCGCGCGGTTCGCCGAGCTCCCGCGGGAATCGGTGGTCGCCGTCGAGGGGACCGTACAGCTCTCGCAGAAGGCGAACCGGGGCGTAGAGCTCCTCCCCACCGGTGTGGAGGTGATCTCGCGCTCGGAGGTTCCGCTCCCTCTCGGGGTCGTCGACAAGGTCGGGGCCGACCTCGACACGCGCCTCGACCACCGGGTGATCGACCTCCGGAAACCGGCCGTTCGGGCGGTCTTCGAGCTCCGCGCCTCCGTGCTGGCCGGATTCCGACGGGCGTTCGTCGGGCACGGGTTCCTCGAGGTCGAGACCCCGAAACTGCTTCGCCAGGGTGCCGAGGGCGGTGCGACCCTCTTCCCGGTCGAGTACTTCGACCAGCAGGCCTACCTCGCCCAGAGCCCGCAGCTGTACAAGCAGATGCTGATGGGCGCCGGCTTTGAGCGGGTCTTCGAGATCGCGCCCGCCTTCCGGGCGGAGCCGTCGGACACGGTCCGCCATATCACCGAGTTCACCAGCCTCGACGCGGAGATGGCGTACATCGAGGGGGCGGAAGAGGTGCGCGCCATGCTGGAAACGCTCGTCCGCGAGATGCTCACGAGCGTGAAGAACGACCTCACCGAGTGGGGGAACCCCCTCGCGTCCCGGATCCCGGAGCTCGACCGACCGTTCCCACGCATCCCGTTCGAGACCTGCGAGGAGTGGCTGGGGCGGCCGGGGGCCGAGCAGGACTTCGGTACCGAGGACGAGAAGGCGATCGGCGTGCGCGCCGAGGCGGAGTTCGGCTCGCCGCTCTACTTCCTCATCGACTATCCGACCGCGGTCAAGGAACGGACCTTCTACGCGCGGCGGGACGAGCTCCTCCCTCGGAAGACCGGCTACTTCGACCTCGGGTTCCACGGCCTCGAGATCGCGAGCGGAGGCCCCCGCGAGCACCGGATCGACCGGCTGGAGGCGAACATGCACGCCGGTGGCTTCGACCCCCGGAAATTCTCCGGTTACCTCGAAGCGTTCCGGTTCGGGATGCCGCCGCACGGCGGATGGGGCCTCGGCATCGACCGCGTGGTGTGGATGCTGGCAGGGCTCTCCAATATACGGGAGGCCCGCCTCTTCCCCCGCGACCGCTACCGCCTGGACCCGTAACGGAGAAGCTCAATCATGGTCGCTGCACGGAGGACGCTCCCCGCGCCGCCCGAGCTCCAGAGCCGCTGGGCGGCCGTGCTGGAGGAGGCGGGTCTCCGTCCGGCCATCCTGGCCATTTCCGACGGATATCCGGAGCAGCGCTCGCTCGAGGTGCCGTTCTCCCTCCTGGACGCTGCGGACACGAGCCTCGCCGACCTGCTCCTGGAACGTCCGGAGGAGGTGCTGGACGCGGGCCGCCGGGCGATGCGGGAGCTCCTCCCGGTGGCCGGACCGGACGCCGACGGCCTCCGACTCCGCCCGTTCGGGCTCCCGCTCACGGCCCACCGGTCGATCCGGGAACTCCGGGAGAACGACCTGAACCATTTCGTCGCGCTCGACGGGATCGTCCGCCGGGTCACGGAGGTCCGACCCCAGATCCGGGACGCCGTCTTCCAGTGCGTCGCCTGCCGCGTGGAGTTCCACGAACCCCAGGATGACGCGTCGATGGTGTTCCGGGAACCGCTCGAATGCCCCGAGTCCCAGGGCGGATGCGGTCGACCCCAGGGACGGACACGGTTCCGCCTCCTTCCCGAGAAGTCGAGCTACGTCGACGCCCAGCGGATCGAGATCCAGGAGAACCCGGAGAACCTCCGCCGCGGGGCCCACCCGCAGGGGATCGCGGTCCTCCTCACGGAGGACCTCACCGGACACGTGCTGCCGGGCAACCGGGTCGTCCTCAACGGAATCCTGAAGAGCTACCAGCGGGCCTCCCCCGGACGCGGAGGCGGCGCCGTTCGGAACACGACCTTCGACCTGCTGATGCTCGGCACCTCGGTCGAATCGAAGGTGATCGAGTACGACGAGATCGAGATCTCTCCCGAGGAGGAGGCGCTCATCCTCGCGTTCCGAGGCGACCCGACCGTCGTCGACAAGATCGTGCTCTCGCTCGCCCCCACCATCAAGGGGATGGAACAGGAGAAGGAGGCGATCGCGCTCCAGATGTTCGGAGGCCTCGAGAAGCGGCACTCGGACGGCGTCCGCACCCGGGGCGACATCCACACCCTCCTTGTGGGCGACCCCGGCACGGCGAAGAGCCAACTGCTGCGCTACGTGGCCGAGGTGGCGCCGCGCGCGATCTACACGAGCGGCAAGGGCGCCACCGCCGCGGGCCTGACGGCGGCGGCGGTCAAGGACGACTTCGCCGGCGGACGCTGGGTGCTCGAGGCCGGGATGCTGGTCCTGGCCGATGGCGGGATGGCCGTCATCGACGAGCTCGACAAGATGAGCCCCGAGGACCGCTCGGCGATGCACGAGGCCCTGGAGCAGGGCTCGGTGTCGATCTCGAAGGCCGGGATCGTCTCGACCTTGAACGCCCGGTGCCCCGTGCTCGCGGCCGCGAACCCGAAGTGGGGCCGGTTCAGCCCCGACCGGACGATCGCCGAGCAGATCGACCTGCCGCCGACCCTGCTCTCGCGCTTCGACGTCATCTTCTCCATCCAGGACCATCCGAACGCCGAGCGGGACCGGCGGATGGCCAACCACATCCTAGCGTCGCACCGGGAGGGGGAGGTCGCCGGACTGCCCGGTGGCTCGAACCTGGTGGAGACCGCGCCCTTCCCGACGGAGTTCCTCAAGAAGTACATCGCCTACGCCCGTCGGACCGTACGGCCCGTACTGACCGCCGGCGCCCTCGCGGAGCTCGAGGACTTCTACGTGAAGGTCCGGCGGCAGGGGGAGGAGCCGAACTCCCCCGTCCCCATCACCGCCCGCCAGCTGGAGGCGCTGGTGCGCCTGACCGAGGCGGCCGCCCGGGCGCGACTCTCCCCGGATGCCGACGTCGAGGACGCCCGTCGGGCCATCCAGATCATGGAGAACTTCCTCAAGCGGGTCTCCACGTCCGAGGACGGGAAGCTCGACATCGACCTCGCCCAGTCCGGCGTCAGCCACAGCCAGCGGGAGCGGCTCGACATCGTCATGCGCGTGATGCGCGAATTGCAGGAGGAGGGCGGCGGGACGTTCACGATGGAGATGTTCCGCGCCGCGACCGAGCGGGCGGGCATCGCGGGCCCGAAGGCCGAAGCGCTGCTCCTCTCCCTGCGGAACCAGGGCGAGGTCATCGAGCCCCGCGCGAACCAGTACCAGCTGGTCCGATTCTAGGGGCCCCCGGGGCAATCGTCCTATATCCCCGCTCGTCGCCTCTTCCCTGGAGGACTCTCGTGGCAGAAGCAACGACCGAGCCGGGATTCGTGATGCGCGTCCATCGGGTGCGCACCGAGTTCGTGGTCGCCGCCTGCGACGCGGAGCTATTGGGACGCGAGCTTCCGATCGGGGACTCCGGACGGACGGTCAGCGTGACCTCCCACTTCTACGGCGAGCGCCGGGTCTCGCGGGAGGAGCTCCTCTGGGCGCTCCAGCGCGCGACGATCGCCAACCTGCTCGGCGAGCGGGTCACCCGCCTCGCCGAGGAGGCGGGGTACATCGAGCCCGGCGGTACCGGGGAGCTGGGCGGGGTCCCGCACGCCGAGATCTTCGCCATGATGGGGTGATCGGGGCCCATGCCGTACGAGGAGTTCTGTGTGGTCTGCGGCACGACCGGCCGAGCCCTGGTCGACGGGGTCTGCTCGGAATGCGCCGCCGACCGCGCCGTGCTCGCCTCGGCCCCCCAGCGGGTCGTGGTCACCATCTGCCCGACCTGCGGCGCACGACCGGTCGGGATGCGCTGGGAGGGTGCGGGTTCGAGCTCGGTCCTCACCGCGACCGACCTGAGCCCCCACGTGAAGGTTCACCCCGAGGCGGGGCTCCGACGGGTCGACTGGGAGGAGGTCTCGTTCACGCCGACCGTCCGGGAGTTCGAGGGCCGGGCCCACGTCGGGTTCCGCGGCGCCGAACGGACCGTCGTGATCCCGATGTCGGTCCGGATCGACCACCGGACCTGCCCCGATTGCAGCCGGAAGAGCGGGAAATACTTCACCGCGACGATCCAGCTCCGGGGCCCGGCCGAGGGCCCGTTCGAAAAGACCCCCGTCCTGCGCGACCGCCTCGAGACCCAGTGGAACCGCCTCCTCAACGAGGCCCGCCCGGATTGGAAGCGCGCCGTCTCCTGGCTCGAGCCGCTCCCGGAGGGGTTCGACTGCTTCTTCACCGACACGCTCGCGGCCCGCGCGATGGCCCGGCTCGCCAAGCAGCGGTTCGGCGCGTCGCTGAAGGAATCCGCGACCCTGTTCGGGCGCAAGGACGGCCGGGACGTCTACCGGGTCACGTTCTGCCTCCGGTTCCCTCGTCCCCCAAAGCCGGCGCGCCCGTCCGTGGAACAGTAGTCTTAAGAACCGAACCCTCCTCGATGCCCCCGGTAGCGGGGCTCGCGTCCATGATGAAAAAGAGCGGTATTCTCCGGCGGCACCACGGTTCGGACACACTCGAAGAGGGGTCCTTCCTCGACCTCGGCGCCATGTCGTTCGAGGACGAGGCGGGTGCGCTCGCCGGCACCAAGGGGACGGTCCGCCTCGCCGAGATCCTTCGCTTCGAGGACCTCCACCAGATCTCGAAGCTCGCCTACCAGGGCGACATCGTGCTGCTCGACTACACGTCGATCGCGAACGACCAGATCGCGGTCAAGCGGATGAGCATCGATCTCAAGAACGTCACCAAGGACACCGGCGGTGACGTGGCGGGGATCGCCAAGAACCTCATCGCCATCACCCCCGCCGGCATTCGGATCGACCGGAACAAGATCCGGCCGTCGTTCTAGGTCCCGGGCTCGACCCCATGAAGTTCGGCGTCGACCGTCGCGAAGCGACGTCGTCGTCCGCCGACGCCGTCGCCGTCGGGGTCTTCGAGGTCGAAGGGAAGGACGACCGGCTGCCCCCCTCCCTCGCCCTCGCCGACAAGGCCTCCGGCGGCCTCCTCTCCCCCGCGTGGAAACGCCGCGAGGTCCGCGGCAAGCGCGGAGAGCTCACGGTACTCCACCGACCGGACGGTCGGGGACGGATCCTGCTCGTCGGGCTCGGCGCGCACGCCCAGTTCACCGCCGACAGCGTCCGACGTGCCGCCGCCAGCGTGGTCCGAAGCCTCCGGGGCAAGGGCGCCCGGACCCTCGCCTACCAGCTCGGGTCGTTCGTGGACGGGACGGTGACGGCCCCGCTCGCGGCCCGCGCGCTCGCCGACGGCTCGATACTGGGCGCGTACGAGTTCCTGCGCTACCGGACCTCCACCGAGGGCGGGGTCGAGGAGGCGTCGGTCCATCTCGGGGAGGAGCGGTCCGCCGAGGAGCGCAGCCTCACCTCGGACGTCGCGGAACAGACGATCATCGCCGAGAACGTCCTCTGGACGCGGGACATCGCGAACCTGCCGGCGGACACCGCCACCCCCGAACGCCTCGCCGAGGAGGCGCGGAGCCTCGGGAAAGCGCTCGGCATCAAGGTCACGGTCTTTGACGAGAAGCAGCTCGCCAAGATGGGCTGCGGAGGACTGCTCGCCGTCGGCGGTGGCTCGAGCCACCCGCCCCGGCTCGTCATCCTCGAGTACCCCGGCGGGACCCGACGCGGCCGCACGGTCGCGGTCGTCGGGAAGGGGATCACGTTCGATTCCGGGGGCATCTCGATCAAGCCCGCGCCCCGGATGTCCGAGATGAAGTTCGACAAGTCGGGGGCGGTCGCCGTCCTCGGCATCGTGCGCGCCGCGGCGACCCTCAAGGTCGCCCCGCGGGTCATCGGCGTGATGTGCTGCGCGGAGAACCTCCCGAGCGGCACGGCCTACCGGCCCGGCGACGTGGTCCGCACGTTCAACCAGAAGACGATCGAGATCCTCAACACGGACGCGGAGGGCCGCGTCGTGCTCGCCGACGGGCTCGGGTACGTCGTGGACACGTACCACCCCGACGAGGTGATCGACCTGGCCACCCTCACCGGCGCGCAGGTCGTAGCCCTCGGGGACGACATGGCGGGACTCGTGACCCCGGAGGACCGCCTCGCGGAGGGCCTCCTCGCCGCCTCCGCGGCGACGGGCGAGCCGCTGTGGAGGATGCCGCTCACGGACACGCACCGCGAGATGGTGAAGAGCGAGCTCGCGGACGTGCGCAACTCGACCGAGATCGCCGTGGGGGGCATGCTGACCGCCGCGGCGTTCCTCGAGACGTTCGTCGGGAAGACGCCCTGGGCCCACATCGACATGGCCGGCGTCTCCTGGGTCAACCCCGTGACCCGGAAGTACCAGCCCTCGTACCAGAGCCTCGGCGCGACGGCCTACGGGGTCCGGCTGATCACGCGCTACCTGCAGGAACTCGGCCGCAGCTGAGCCGCACCGGCCGCGCGTCGCGACCGCCGCACGAGTTTCGGTCGATGGGCTTTATACACCGGACCCGAATCTGCGGGCCCGTGCTCTCCCACGGACCGACCTCGGCTCTCGGTGCGCGAGGTTGGACCGTGGTCGTAACGATCGGGATCCTGCTCGCCATGACCCTCTCCGGGGCGAGCCCGACCGCCCGGGCGGTGACCCCGCCCACCGTAGCAAGGGCCCCGGTCGCCTCGGCGGCCTCTCCGTCCCCGTCCGCGCTACCCCCGATCCGGGAGGGCCCGAACCCGGCGTCCGGCGGGACGTCCGCGTGGGTCAACATCACTCCCGCGAGCGGACCCAGCCCCCCCTGCGGGGGAGACCAGGCGCTGGCCTACGACCCCTTGCTGTGGGAGTTCGTCGCGTTCGGTGGGGTCATTCCGTGTTCTGGCCCAGGATTCGCGGGAGGCTCGACGTGGACCTTCTCCAACGGGACCTGGACCAACATCACCGCCAGCCTGCCCACCGCCCCGGCGCCCCGGTACGGAATGGCGATGGCCTACGATGCGGCCGACGGGTACATCGTCGCCTTCGGCGGCGCCACGTCGTCGGGCTCGGCGTATGGGGACACGTGGACGTTCAACGGAACGTGGAACGACATCACGTCGAGCCAGACCGTCTCCCCGCCCGGGGTCTTCAATGCGGGCATCACCTACGACCCGGCCACCGGCTCCGTGATCCTGCTGGACGGTTCCACCGGCAGCGGGAATCCCAATGCCAACGGGACGTGGGCGTTCTCGGGAGGCCTTTGGGCGCAGGTCCCCGCGACGACGCTTCCGCCTCCGCTCCGATCTCCCGGCATGTTCTACGACCCCCTCACGTCGTCGATCCTCCTCTACGGCGGGGTCGGGGACGGCAGCAACATCCTGGACGGGACGTGGAGCTACGCGGACGGGAACTGGACCCTGCTGACTCCGGCCACGTCCCCGCCGGCCGTGTTCGACGAAACGGCGTTCTTCGACGGGGCCGGACAGCGCGCGATCCTCTATGGTGGGTACACGCTCCTTCCACCCGCCTACTCCCCCGTGGGCGGCACCTGGTCGTTCTCGAACGGGAATTGGACCAACATCAGCTCTTCGATCGTCGGTTCTCCGCTCCCGCTCTCGTCGGCGCGGGCGGCGTGGGACCCGGCCCAGAACTGGACGATGGTCTTCGGCGGCCGAACCGACCAGGGCCTCTCGGACACGACCTGGGCGTTCCCCCAGTCGCCGGTCTGGGCCCTCGCTCCCCGGCTGACGACCTCCGCGACCTCCGTGGACCTCGGTCACTCGATCAACCTGACCGCCACACCGAACGGGGGGACGGGACCGTACACGTTCGTCTATACGGGCCTCCCCCCCGGATGCGGGAGTGCCAACTCATCGACCCTGGCCTGCACCCCGACCGAGAACGGCACGTTCCCTGTGATGGTGAACGTCACCGACTCCACCGACCGTTCGGGGAGCGCGGAGGTCTCCCTCGTCGTGAACCCCGCCCTCGGCCTGTCGCTGAGTGTTTCGGCGACGCTCGTCGAGCCGGGGCAGAACGTGACCTTCCGGGCGACCGCGACCGGTGGGGCCGGGGGCAACGTGTACGAATTTCAGCCCACCACCCCGGACTGCCGTCAGTTCGTGTCCACCTTCGTATGCGACTCGTCCGCGCCGAGGACGTACAATGTCTCGGCTACGGTCGAGGACCTTCTCGGCGTGTCTGCCGACGCGGGGCCGATCACGGCGACCGTCCTGGCTGCGCTCACCGCCCAGCTCTCCGCGTCGGACAAGATCGTGGACGTGGGCCAGAGCATCAATGTCTCGGTCGACGCCCTCGGCGGCACCGGCACCTACACCGTGAGCTACGCCGGCCTTCCGACCGGCTGTGCGACCGCCAATCTCACCACCTTGTCGTGTGCGCCGGACGCGCCCGGGAACTTCTCGGTGGTCGCCCACGTGCAGGACACCCTGGGGGCGAGCGCGCTCACGGCCGTCCTCCCGATCGGGGTGTATCCGACCCTGGTGGCCTCGTTCGTCACCCCATCTCCGCACCTGGTGGTCGGAACCGATTTCGACATGAACGCGACCGTTTCCGGCGGGGCCCCTCCGTTGCTCCTGACCTGGACCGGCCTTCCGGCGGGCTGCGACGGGGTCGGTGAGGAGCTCCGGTGCCTACCCACAACGCCGGGAACGTACTCCGTCCATCTGTCCGTGCTCGACCGGACCGGCGCGAGCGTCGAAGCGAACGCGACCGTGGAGGTCGCAGCGGCCCCGTCGCAGCCGTCGACCTCCAACTCCCCGAGCCTGTTCTCGGACCCTCTCCTCTGGATCGCCCTGGTGGTCGTGGGTGCGGCGGTCGTCGTGGGGCTGGTCCTCCTGCTCCGCCGACGCCCACCGCCCCCCGCGCCCGTGTCGCCGGTCGCGGCGACCGGACCTTCCGGAAGCTCCGGAGCTACCCCGACCGCGTCCTCTCCGGACGGATCCGGATGGGTCGTCCGCGGGGGTCCTCCGCCCGGCTGAGTTGCGGGCGGGAACGGGGCCGGCGCTAGGCGGCCACGATCTGGACGCTCTCGCCGCCGTGCCGGGTGGCGCGCGGCCGGACCTCGCAGAACAGGGGCGTGTGGTACCCCCCGCCCGTCACGAGCGCGACGCCGACCGGCAGGGACTGGATCATGTCGGTCATGCCGGGCGTGAGTCCCTCGATCGACTGGGCGATCGCCTTGAGGTCGAGCGGGTTCGTGACCTGCAGGATCAGCTGCGTGTTGCACTGGGAGAGGACGGTCTTGTCGATCCGTGCCGCTCGCTGGGTCACCGCGCACAGGCCGAGTCCGAACTTCCGGCCCTCGCTCGCGATGTTCTTCAGGATGCGCGAGCAGGTGGCGCTGCCCTGCTGCGGGGCGAAGTTGTGCGCCTCCTCGATCACGAGGAACAGCGGGGGGATCTTGTTCTTCTTCCGGTTCTCGAAGAGGGTCGTGGAGATCCGGGCCACCACGAGCTCCTGAACGTCGGGAGCGACCCCGCGGAGGTTGATCAGCGTCGCTTCGCCGAGCTTCACCAGCTCGTTGAGGCTCGTCCCCTTGGGGCCGAGCAGCTTGGTCTGTTCCACGTACTCGAGCCGCTCGTGGAGCGTCTCCGCGACGGCCCCCTCGCCCGTCGCCGCGGCCCGGACGAGGTCCTGGACGGAGAAGTCGGGGTTCGTCGTGGCGACGTTCTCGATGATCTGCTTGAGCGGCGCGAGGAACGTCTTGATGTTCGTAAGGCCCATGAATACGAGCAGGTCCCGCGGGTCGGTGCTCCGGAGGCTGAACGTGAGCGGCTTCGCGGAGGGGTTCAGGCTGACGTCGGGCGAGTACTCCTGGATCTGGCGGGCGAAGCCCTGCGACTCCACGCCGAACCGCGCGTGCCCCCCATTCTTCTCGGCGGGAACGCGCAGCGAGCCGTACTCGCCGTGGGGGTCGATGATGACGCACGTGACCTTGTGGCGGAGCAGCTCCTCGATGAGGACGCCGAGCAGGTAGCTCTTCCCGCCGCCGGTCTTCGCGAGGACGCTGACGTGGCGCTGGACGAGCTGGTTGATGTCCAGCTCGACCCGGAGGTTGTGGTTCCGGAGCATGCCGACGTACGCCCCGCTGTTCGCGCGGTGCTTCAGGCCCAGCACCTCCGCGATGAGCGGCTCCTCGGCCAGGAAGACGTGCGCCCCGGGGCGGAAGGGGATGGAGGGGATCTTCACGAGCCCCTGCTCGTCCCGGTATCCGACGATCCGCGCGGCCCCGAGCAGGCTCTCGTGGATCGCGCCCTCGTCCGTCGGCTGCATCGCGCCGGCGTGCTCGAGGTCGAGGTCGCTCTTCCGTTTCAGGTCGTCCAGCTGGCAGAGGACCTTGCCGTGGATCTCGTCGATGACCGTGAGGTAGTCGCCGCGCTCGACCGGGTGGGAGAGGCTCAGCTGGAACTGGCCGAGGCCGACGTCGCCGAAGATGCGGCCGACCTCCTCCACGGGTCGATTGAGCCGGGGGGTCGGATATTAGTGTGACGCGGGAGACGCAATCGGGTTCCTCCGGCCGCCGGAAGTCTTTATATCACGCGGGTCGGTGGAAACTCTGCCCCCGACCGGGATAGGTCACGGCGGGGCGCAGGCCATTGACGGACGCGTCAGAAGAGCTCGAACGCAAGCGGGCGGAATCGAACGCTCGAGCGGATGAGCACCGGGCAAAGCGCGACAAGCTCAACGGCGAGGCGCGCACGATCGCCGACGAACGCGGCCGGATCCTCGACGAACTCCATGCGCGCAGCGCCGAAGCTCAGGAGCACCGCCGGCACCGCGACCAGTTGAACTCGGACGTCCGGGAGGCGAAACGCCTCCGGGAGGAGTGGAACCGGAAGCTCCAGGAGCTCGGCGACAAGGTCCAGGAGCTGAAGCGCCACCGGGCACCCCGACCCGGCGCCGTGCCGGTGTGGCGGCTCCGCAAGGACCTGAAGGAGCTCGAGTTCCGCCACATGACGACCGCCCTCACGGGCGAACAGGAGAAACGGCTCATCGAGGAGATGAAGCGCCTCGAGGCCGCGATCCGCGAGCAGGACCAGGAGCTCCGGCAGGACCCCGAGGTCGAGGCGACGTTGAAGGCGTTCCAGGAGGCCCGGGACGAGGCGGAGAAGCACCACGCCGCGGTCGGGCAGCTGGCGGAGGACGCCCAGCTCGAGCACGAAGCGATGGTCGGGCTCTACGAGCTCGTGGACGAGCTCCGACGCCAGGCCGACGAGATCCAGACCAAGCTCATCACCGTCAAGACGGCCGCCGATGAGGAACATCGGGCCCACATCTCCTCCATCGAGGAGGTGCGGGACCTCGAGAAGATGCTCTACGCGGCCCGCGGAGGGCGCGCCCCGCCCAACTGGGCCGATGCGGAGCCCCCGCGGGAGGAGGACTTCCTCGCCCGCCTGAAGAAGGGCGAGAAGGTCTCGACCGAGGACCTGCTCGAGTTGCAGAAGAGCGGTCGGGCCTGAGCCCGCCCCCGGTCCGGCCCGACCGCCGTCCGCGACAAGGTAAATACTCCCCTCGGTGGTCCCCGCCCCGGATGCGCCAGGTAAAGATCGACCAGGAAGAGCTTCGCCAGATCAAGGAGCTCTACGAAGGCGTGATGTCCCACGCCTGCCACGGCCTGTTCTTCAAGGAAGGTTCCGTCATCGCCGCCCCGATGGCCGAGGAGGCGCTCAAGGACCGGGCGCACTACTTCGAGCGCGCGGCCCACCAGCTGAAGGAGCACGGGTGGGTCGAGGAGGTCACGTTCTCCGAGCGCGAGGTCATCGTGAAGGGGTCGATCGAGGTCTCCCCGAGCGATATCCCAACCTGCCACCGGCTCCGCGGCATGCTTCGCGAGTTCTACGAACGTTTTAAGGGGGGGCGCGTTAAATGCACGGAGGAGATGTGTGCATCGACCGGTCACCCCGAGTGCCGTTTCCGAATCGAGGAACTTTAGGGGGCAGGTCGTTTAGATGATGGCAACCGGGAACGTCGGCACCGTGATCAAGGACCTCAAGACCCGCATCGGGGGCACCGCCACCGCCCTCGTCTCGCGGGATGGGCTGGTCCTCTTCGCGGACGTGCCGGCCGGCGTCTACACCGAGACGTTCGCCATCATGTGCGCCACCATCCTCGGCGCCGCCGCCACGGCCAACACGGAGCTCAACCGTGCGCCGCCCGAGCGGATCATCATCGAGGGGAACGATTCCAAGACGATCATCGTCGGGAGCGGCAAGAAGGCCCTCCTGGTCGCGGTCGTCGACAAGACCGCCGACGTGAACAAGGTCCTCGAGGAGGTCGGCAAGGTCGCCGAGCTCCTCAAGGCGAACTAGGCCGCGCGTCGCGCGGGCAGGGCCCGCTCACCCGGTGAGACCGGTGTTGTCGAGCATGCGCCCGTCGACGCGATGGCCGGCGCCCGTGGCGACCCGGAAGAAGTAGCCCGCCAGGGCCCCGCAGAGCCGCGCCCAGGCGATCACCGTCCGTTGGCCCGAGAGCAGGCTGCGGAGCCGGTAGTTCCCCCACAGGTTGCCGTGCTTCTCGGTCAGCTGCTTGCGACCGTACCCATTCCAGAACGCCTGGATCAGGAACCGCAGGAACCGGGTCCGGATGTGATGGTAGACGATCGCCTCGGCGTCGTACTGGATCGAGACGCCGGCCTCGACCGCCCGCAGGTTCAGGTCGATGTCCTCGGCGGTCACGAAGCGGGCGTCGAACCCACCGAGCCGGAGGAACAGCTTGCGCGAGTACGCGAGGTTGCACGAGGGGTACGTGACGTCGCTCCCCTTCTGGAACAGCTCGACGCGCTCGAGCTGCCCGTACCTCGGCTTGCCCACCGTGACCGTCCGGCCCGCGACGACCGCGGAGGACCGGAGGTCGCCCCGCAGCCGGTGGAGCCACTGCGGTTCCGCGAAGCAGTCGCCGTCGATGAACGCGATGAACTCTCCCCGGGCCGCCCGGACCCCGATGTTCCGGCCGATCCCGCGCGACCCCGGCCGTTCGATGATGGTCAGGAGGTCCGGGTGGACCGCGGAAAAGCGGTGGGCGATCTCGACCGTACGGTCGCGGCTCTCCGAATCGACCAGGACGATCTCGAACGGGGGTTCCTGGACCCGGAGGCTCTCGAGCAGCTGCCCGAGATGCAGCTCCTCGTTGCGGGTGGTTATGACGACGGAGATCAGCCCGGAGGCGGGGTCACTTCCCAATGTCCATCACGACAACGTCCTTGACCGCGCGCATGCTCTTGAAAGGGAGCACGAGCCGTCCCGATGTGTCGCTCTGGAAGAGGCGCTGCTCGACGTCCTCGCTGGGCGTGACGAGGACGTGGGCGATCCCGCCGGTCAGCGTGTCGACGACGAAGTTGTCGATGAGGCCGAGGATCTGGCCATCGTTCGTCATCACCGTTTTGCCGCGGAGCTCGGTCAGGAACCTGCGCATGGAGGAAGGCCTCGGGCGAGGATGGCGGAGGGCAGTATTTAATCGTTCACGGGGAGGGGCACGAGAGAGCGCCGGCGACCGGAGCACCCCGCGACGGCGACGCGCCGGCCCTCGCCCGGCGCCCGAAAAACCGGCCACAGGCCAATGCTTATATCGGGCACCCGGGTCGGAGGCGACCCGCTTATGCCTCGTCCTCACGTCAAGGGAAATCCGGAATTGCTCCGGGTCGTGCGCGAGC
This sequence comes from Thermoplasmata archaeon, assembly GCA_050011355.1. GTDB lineage: Archaea > Thermoplasmatota > Thermoplasmata > Lutacidiplasmatales > UBA184 > Lutacidiplasma. The sequence continues at coordinate 79,237 of JBEKJG010000006.1, forward strand.
TCCGGCTCGCGGCCCGCTCGCACGACGCCCCCCTCTGGGCCTCGGTCGCGGACCGCCTCGAGAGGGCCCGGCACCTGAACCCGGGGGTCAACGTGGGCCAGCTCGAGCGGATCGCCCAATCGGACGAGACCCTGGTGGTTCCCGGCAAGGTCCTCGCGGACGGAGAGCTCTCGAAGAAGCTGACCGTCGCGGCGTTCGCCTACTCGGCCGAAGCGCGGACCAAGATCCACGCTGCGGGCGGGACCGCGCTCACCCTGGACGATCTTCTCCACGCGAAGCCGAACGGGTCGGGGGTGCGTCTGATTGCCTGAACCCGCGTCCGACTCCAAGGCGACGCTCGTGGACGCGTCCGGGCTCATCCTGGGACGGGCGGCCAGCGTCATTGCGAAGCGCCTCATGAACGGCGAGTCGATCGTGGTCGTCAACGCCGAGAAGGCGGTCGTCACCGGCTCCCGCACGCAGGTCATCGAGTTCTACACGGCGGCCCGCGCCCGCGGCTCCGTCCGCAGCGGTCCCCACTTCCCCCGGTATCCGGACCGCATCTTCCGGCGGACCGTCCGCGGGATGGTCCCCCACCTCAAGACGCGCGGCAAGGAGGCGATGGACCGCCTCGAGGTCCACATCGGCGTCCCCGAGCCGTTCCAGGGCCAGAAGGGGGAGACGCTCCCCGCCGCCACTCCGCGGCCCGCCCTGCGCCCGCCGCTCACGCTCGCCGAGGTCACCCGACTCCTGGGGGCCAAGGTATGAAGGCCCCCCAGATCGTCCTCGCGACCGGCAAGAGAAAGGCCGCGGTCGCCCGCGCCACCGTGCGCAAGGGGATCGGCAAGGTCCGGGTCAACGACCGCCCGCTCGAGCTGGTCGAACCCGAGATCGTGCGCCAGAAGATCCAGGAGCCCCTCCTCATGGTCGGGGACCGCTCCAAGAACATCGACATCGCCGTCCAGGTCCGCGGAGGCGGCATCGTCGGCCAGGCGTCCGCCGCCCGCACCGCGGTGGCGCGGGGCCTCCTGCTCTGGCTCAAGGACGACAGCCTGCGCGACATGTTCCGACACTACGACCGCTCGCTGATCGTCAACGACCCCCGCCGGAAGCTGCCGAAGCGCCCGGGCGGCCGCGGCGCCACCCAGCGCCGACAGAAGTCGTACCGTTAGGGAGGTCCTCGAACCATGACGATGATGGTGCCGGTCCGCTGCTTCACCTGCGGGGCCGTCATCGGCCAGCACTGGGACGAGTACCGGGAGCGCACCGCCCGCGGGGAGAACGCGGGCGAGGTCCTGACCAGTCTCGGACTCCAACGCTACTGCTGCCGCCGCATGCTCCTCACCCACGTCGACCTCCTGGACGAGGTCGGCCCCTACGGGTAGGTCGACCCCGAACCGCCGCGACCGGCGAGTTCCCAGCAGACCGAACGGTCCCGCCGCGGATGTTCCGCGGCGCCACTCACGCGGAGATCGGCATAGTAAAAGAGGGAAAGGAAAAAGTTCTCCCGGAAGGGAACGGACGAGCCTACTTGTCGTCGTCCTCGTCTTCGTCGTCCTCGTCCTTGTCCTTCGCCTTCTGGTCCTTGGCGGACCGGCTGCCGGAGGTCTTGGACGGCGCGCTCTTGCTCTTCGAGCGGCGGAACAGCAGGTAGACGATCGCCGCGATGACGATGATGACCACCGCCGCGATCGCGAGGTCGGTCAGCAGCGTCGTGGTCGGGTTGGGGTTCACGGTGATCGACTGCGTGACCGTCTGCGGCCCGTTGATGTAGTCCCCCGCGTACTCGTTCTGCGCCGAGATGTTGGCGTAGAGCACGAAGTTGCCGGTCGTGCCCGGCGACCACTGGATCTCGGCCCGTACGGTCTTGTTGTAGTCCAGCGTCGGGAGCACTCCGGTCGCGAGCGGGGTCGAGTTGACGACGCCGCCCGAGTAGGAGTAGAACACCACGGAACCGGGCGACCCGCCGACGGTGTTCTGGCTGCCGGTACCGGTCGGCGACAGGGTGTAGAACCGGACGGTCACGTTCTTCGCGACCGCCAGGCTACCACCGCCGACCGTGACGTTGACCCAGATCGTCTCGGAGGTCCCGACCGTGTAGGTCGTGGGGGCCGTCAGGTTGTTCGCCGCCATGATGGGGCGGTAGGTGGTGTTCGGGGAGACCGTCAATGTCTGGTTGGTGAACGCCCGGTTCCCGTTGAGGTCCCAGACCGTGAGGTTGACCACGTACGGCTTCAACTGGGGGTTCAGCCAGGTCGACGGGAGCGAACCGTTCGGCTTGACGGCGGTGTAGTTGGCCCCGATGTGGACGGTCGAGTTGGACGGGTTCGTGACCAGCCAGTAGTACTTGACGATCGAACCGTTGTGCGGGTCGCTCGCGTTCGCGCCGTTGAGGACGACCTTGACCGAGTCGTTCAGGCCGACCTGGAGACCGCTGCCCGAGATCGGCTTGCCCGCCGCGTTCTGCAGCACGAAGGCCGGGGTCGGCTTCTCCGTGTCGTTCACGAGGACGTTGAACGTCGTGGTGGCGGACTGGCCCGTCCCGGACCAGACGGTGAGGCTGACGTTGTACTCCCAACCGGTGAGGGTGACGGGGCTGCCTCCGACCATCGCGGTCTTGGTGTAGTAGTTGCCCGCGCCGAGGAACGACGGGGTCCAGTTGCCGGGGACCGGCACGGCGCCCTGACTGGCGGTGAAGTTCTTCGTCTGCTTGTACCCCTTCGCGGTGATCGTCCACGAGGCGACCGAGATCACGTTGGGGACCGGGGCGGTCGGGGAGATCGTCGCGGTGCTACCGGTCGCGTTGACATTGATCGCGGTCGACCAGTTGATGAGGGCGTACGGCGCCGGCGTCGTGAACGACCGGGTCCAGTTGCCCGTGATCTTGGCGGTGACCCCGCCCGAACCGGCGACCCAGACGCGGAAGATGGTGCTGTTGACCTGGCCACCCGAGCTCGTGATGTTCACGGTCCCGATGTAGGGCGTGCTTCCGCTCACCGTCGTGTAGGTGTGGTTGGAGGTCGGCGTGGTCTTCGTTACGGGGGAGCTGCCGTCCCCGAAGTTCCAGACGAACTTGGTCCCGTTGGTCCCTGCGGGGTACGTGGAGTTCAGCGTGCTGAACGTCACGTTCTGGCCGACCCCGACGATGACGGTGTAGTTCCCGTGCGTGGAGTTCAGGACGTTGGACGAGGAGAACGCGAAGTTCTTGACCGAGGCCGAGACGTTCGCCTCCAGGTTCGCCGACTTCACGATCTGGAAAGTCGCGCTGCCGGACGCGGTGTTCGAGGGGAGCGACGAGAGGGTGAAGCTCGTCCAGGTGTGGTCGGGCCCGTTCGGGGTCAGCGTGCTGCGCGCCGGGGCCGAGGTGCCCGCTGCGAGGACGTACCCGCTGGGGAGAACGAAGCTGTAGTTGTAGACGTCCGCCGCGGTGGCCGGGTGGGCGAAGCCGAACGAGACGGAGTAGGAGCTCGCGTTCTTCGGGAGCGTGCCGTTGACCGCATACACGGAGTGCCACCCGTACGAGATCCCGCCGCCGGTCGAAGGTCCGCAGGTCCCCGAGCAGGTGGAGGTGTAGTTGGCGATCGCCGGCGTGACCGTCGGGTTGAGCAGGGTGGTCCCGTTGATCGCGAAGCCGGCCTGGGTCGCGGGGAAGGTCGGCCCGCTCGACGCGAGCCAGGCTCCCACGGCCGCGTTGTTGGCGGACGAATAGTTGATCGAACCGCCCCAGTCGAGGCCGAGCTGGGCCCAGATCTGGCTGACGGACGCGTTCGGCAACCCGGCGATGACCGAGTTGTTGCCGAGGTTCGCCGTCGAGATGACCGAGACGTTGCCGGTGCCCGCGAGGGTGTTCACGGCGGTCAGGTTGATCGTTGTGCTGTAGACCCCGAGCTGGCTCGGCGCGACCGGGCTGACGTACACGTCGTGCCGGACCGATCCGGACGCCGCGAGGTAGTACCAGGTGGTGGTGTACCCGGACTCGGCCAGGATCACGTCAAACGTCTGGGTCCCGCTCGAGAAGCCGGCGGGGTAGGTGCCGATGGAGTAGTACCCTCCCGCGGTCCCGGCGGAGTAGATGTAGTGGTTCGTGGGGTCGACGAGGGTCACGTTGCCGGCGTTGGGCACGGGGTTGCCGGACGACGCGATCTTGACCCGCCCGTCCACGACGAAGCTGTTGAGCTTCGGGTTCACGGCGCCCGGGTTGCGCGAGGCGATCGTGACCTGCGTGAAGTTGTACGTGGTGGGGTACCCGTTGAACGTCGTCTGGAGCACCCACGTTCCGAACGGCGCCTTGATCGAATAGCTCCCGTTCACGTTCGTGGTGTTGTTGACGAGCGTGACGCCGTTGTAGTTCGCGGCGAGCAGGGAGACCGTGGCGCCCTGCTCCGGGTTGCCGGAGGAGGTCACGTTCCCCTTCAGGGTCGCGTTGTAGGGAAGGATCGCCACGTTCGGGATGACGATCGAGTAGCTCTGGGTGGTGAGCTGGCTCGCGCTCTGGTAGTAGTACGTGGGGGTCGTGTTCTGGGGGAGGACCGCGCAGCTGAACGGAGCGCATGCCCGGAGCGTCAGGTTCGTCTGGTCGGGGACGTATACGCCCCAGTAGCCGGGCTGCAGGGCCGAGCAGGCGTTGGAACCGGAGCTGTTGAACTTGAACTGGCCGCCGGAGAGCGTGCCAGTGCCGGTGACGGTCGTGGTGCAGATCGCACCCGTCGCCTTGGACACCAGGTCGACCTGCACACCGAGGGGCACCGGGGCCCCGCTGGGCGTCTGCGCGATCCCAGTCAGCGTGTACGTCGGCGACGAGGCGGCCGCGACCCCCACGAACGCGCCCAGCAGGCTCGCCAGGACCACGATCGCGAGGACCCACAAGGCGGCATGGGACCCAAACCGGACCAACTGCTTCACGTCTCCCGTTTTTCGCCTCCGTAGGGGGAGGCGGCGCGGCGAACTTGGCCCTGCTACATATAGCTTGCTTGACGCGTTCGGAAGCCGGCGGCCCGAGGGCGGGTCGGCACGGGCCGTATTACCGGTAGATTCCCTGGACCGGCTCGGAGCGTTGGGCGCTCCGGTCCCGCTGCAGCCGCTTCTCGTACTCCTCGTACGACCGCAGGGTGTCGGCATCGCAGGAGGCGTGCACGGCGTGGAGCGCGGACTCGAAATGGGCGCGAGTGACCTTGGACGCCTTGACGTTCTCCCGCAGGGCCGAGAGCCCCGCCTCCCGGCAGAGCGCCGCAAGGTCGCTTCCGACGTACCCTTCCGTCCGGACCGCGAGGGCGTTCAGGTCGACGTCCTCCGCGAGGGGCATCCGCTTGGTGTGGACCTTCAGGATCTCCAGCCGTCCGGGGACGGTCGGGGGCCCGACGTAGAGGAGGCGGTCGAACCGACCCGTCCGGAGCAGCGCCTCGTCCAGGATGTCGGGACGGTTGGTCGCGGCGATCACCAGCACCCGCTCGAGCGACTCGAGGCCGTCGATCGAGGTGAGGAGCTGGTTGACGATCCGTTCGGTCACGCCGCTCGAATTCTGGAGTCCGCGTCGCGGGGCGATCGAGTCGATCTCGTCGATGAAGACGATGGACGGGGAGGCCTGGCGGGCCTTCTTGAAGATCATCCGTATCGCTTTCTCGCTCTCGCCGACCCATTTGCTCATCACCTCGGGGCCCTTCACCGAGATGAAGTTCGCCTGGCTCTCGGTGGCGGCGGCCTTCGCGAGGAGCGTCTTTCCCACTCCGGGCGGCCCGTAGAGGAGGATCCCCCGGGGAGGCTCGATCCCGATGTGGCGGTACGCCTGGGGGTTCTTGAACGGCAGCTCGACGGACTCTTCGAGCACCTTCCGGACCTTGTCGAGTCCGCCGACCTCCTCCCACCGGGTCGATGGGATCTCGATCGTCACGTCCCGCAGGCTCGACGGCTCGATCTGCTTCAGCGCCTCCCGGAAGTCCTGCTCGGTCACCTTCATCCGCTCGAGCAGCGAGAGGGGGATCGGCTGATCGAAGTCGATCTCGGGCAGGTAGCGCCGGAGGGCCCGCATCGCCGCCTCGCGTCCGAGCGAGGAGAGGTCCGCCCCGACGAACCCGTGGCTCTGGGCGGCCAGGTCCTTCAGGAGGCGCTCGCGGTCCTTCTCGGTGCCTTCGATCGGCATCCCGCGAGTGTGGATCTGGAGGATCTCGAGGCGGCCTTCCTGGGTCGGGACGCCGATCTCGATCTCGCGGTCGAACCTGCCGGGGCGGCGAAGCGCGGGGTCGATCGCCTCCTCGCGGTTGGTCGCGGCGATGACGATGACGTTCCCCCGGCCGGAGAGCCCGTCCATAAGGGTCAGGAGCTGCGCCACGACGCGCCGCTCGACCTCGCCGACGACCTCGTCGCGCCGCGGGGCGATCGAATCGAGCTCGTCGATGAAGATCACGCTCGGCGCGTTCTTCTCGGCCTCCTCGAACTTCTCCCGGAGCTCCTTCTCGCTCTCCCCGTAGTACTTCGAGATGATCTCGGGACCCTGGATCCCGATGAAGTGGGCCCCCGCCTCGTTGGCGACGGCCTTGGCGATCAGGGTCTTTCCCGTTCCGGGGGGTCCGTAGAGCAGCACGCCCTTGGGGGGCGTGATCGCGAGCCGGTCGAACAGCTCGGGATGTTTGAGCGGCAGCTCGATCATCTCGCGGACGCGGCCCAGTTTCTCCTTCAGGCCGCCGATGTCCTCGTAGGAGATCCGCGGGGCCGCGACCTCGGTCTCGCTGACCGTCTCCTCCTTGATCGTGATCAGGGTCGCCGGGGCCACCTGGACGAACCCCTTGGGCTGGGTGGCGACGACCATGAACGGCAGCGAGCCGCCCATGAGGAACACTCCCGGGATGACGAACACGTCGCCGCGCACGAACGGGCGGCGGGCGAGCGCCTTGGCAACGAAGCTCTCGAGGCCGGGCCCGAGGTCCATCCGCGCGGACCCCGCGTAGATCGGCGCGATCGTCACCGAGTCGGCGTTGGGGCAATCAATCCGCTGGACCGAGATGCGGTCCCCGATGCTGACGCCGGCGTTGCGACGGACGACGGCCTCGATACGGACCAGCCCCTTGCCCTCGTCGTCGGGCTGCGCGCGGCTGACCACGGCCGGGGTCGCCTTACGGCCCCGGATCTCGACCACGTCCCCGAGACCGACCTTCAGTCGCTGGCGGGTCTGGACGTCAAGCCGGGCCGAGCCGAGGCCGATGTCCTGCTGGAACGCTTCGGCGACGCGGAGGGTGACGGCCTCGCCCATCGACGGCGCGATTCACCCGTCCCCCGCCTAAATAGGTGCGCCTCCGCCCGCACTCCTTCCTCGGCAGAAGGGGTCGGCCCGTCGCGCCGCGGCCTTACGAACGGAAGCGACATATGGAGGGGGGCGCGTCGAACCGGTCGTGCCCGCCGCTCCTCCGCCGGTGCCGGTGCTCCTCCGACTGCTGACGGCGGCCGGCTACCGGATCCAGGTCCGTGGCGAGGCCTCGTTGGCGGTGCGCGTACGGGACCGCCGGGCCGTCGTCCTGGTGGCGGCTACCCGCTCGCCCGGTGAGCTCGAGGGACTGTTTCCCCCCGACTCGGTCCATCGAACGATCGTCTACGACGACGACCCGGGACCCGTAGCCCGGACCCACGCGGCGGACCGCGGCATCGAGATCCTCGACCCTTCCACCCTCGGACCCGCGCTGGGCGAGCTCCTCCTCCCGTCCGCCCCGCCGGACCCCGACCAGACGCCCGGGGGACCGACCCTCGAGACCCCGTTCTCCATCCTCCCCGAAGGGAACCGGATCGTTCGGCCCCGCATCGGGCAGGCCGAGGCGGAGCTCCTGGTCGGCGCGGAAGGTCCGCGGTTCACTCTCCGCCTGGTCCCGTTCTACGTTGCACCGTACCGGGTCCGACCGGCCTCGGCGTACGGAGAACCGGTCAAGATCCTCGACCGCACGGTCGCTGTGCACGGGGTCTCCGGGCGGGCGGAGGTCTGGGAGGAGGGCGACCGGGAACTGGTCGCCGAGCTCGACCTCCCACACCAGTTCGTCCCCCCGGAGGTCTCGGTCTCGGAGGCGGCGGGCCTCGCGCTGGAGGCGATCCGCCGGCACCACACGATCCATGTGGACCACACGGAGCAGCACGACGGGGCGCTCGTGATCGAGACTCGCCGGGTGCCCCCCGGCCCCGACGACGTGCGGGTCGGCCCGTTGCAGCTCATCTATCTTCCCCACTGGTACGCGGAGGGCCCGCAGGGACGGGTCGTCCTGGACGCGGTCACCGGCCGCCGGAACGTCGCCCCGGCCGCACTCCACTCGGGCGCGCCTCCATCGTAAAATACGGTCCTCCGCTCGAGACGCCGTGCTCCTCGACCAGTATCGCATCGGGCCGGCGCTGAACTTCACCTACCTCGTGGCCGACGCGGAGGGAGGGGAGGGCGTGGTCATCGACCCGTCCTACGGCATCGACCCGGTCCTGCGCGCGATCGACGCCAAGCACGTCAAGGTCCGGTACATCCTCAACACGCACAGCCACGCCGACCACACCGCCGGGAACGGGGACGTGAAGTCCCGGACCGGGGCCAAGGTCCTCGCCCACCGCGTCGCTCCGATCGGCCAGGACGTGTCGGTGGACGACGGCGATCGCTTCCGGGTCGGGCCGCTCTCGTTCGAGGTCGTCCACACGCCGGGCCACACCAAGGACAGCGTCCTCTACATCTTCGAGGGCAACGTCGCCACGGGCGACACGCTGTTCGTCGGGGAGTGCGGGCGCACGGACCTGCCGGGCGGCGACCCCTCCGAAATGTACGATTCCCTGCTCCACCGGGTGATCCGGTTGGACGACGCGCTGGTCGTCCTACCGGGTCATGACTACGGCGTCACGCCCACCTCGACGATCGGGCGGGAAAAGCAGGAGAACTACACGCTCCAGCCGCGGACCCGCGAAGAGTTCCTCGCCTTCCTGCGGGAGTGAGGCCGCCCTGCCGCCCCTCCCCGGCCCCGAGGAACGCTCGCTGCGGGCCACGGGGGCCCGCCGCCCCGCCGAGGGCGCTCCACCCACCGCCGAACTCGTCCGGAAGCTCCGGGAACTCGGTCGGGATTCCGAGGCGCTGGTCGCGCTCTTCGACGCGGCGGCGGTCGCGGGAGAACGGCATCTCCTCTCGGCCTGGGCCCACCTCGGCCGGTCCCGGGGCCGCGGGGAGTCCCGCCTTCGCGAGCGGGGCGCCGAATTCGCCCTCTACGTCGCGGGGGAGGACCAGCTCCCGCGCGCGCTCGCCCGTGTCGGGGTCTCGGACGCGACCCGGCAGTTCGTGGTCGTCGCCGAGCGCCCGCTCGACCCGGCGGAGCTCCTCGTGCGGTTCGGTCTCACGCCCGACCCCACCGCCTACCCCCGGCCCGTCGATGCGGCGATGCTCGAGCGGCTCGGCGTGACCGAGGTCGAGCGGGCCACGGTGCCGCCCTCCGCCTGGGAGGGACTGGTGCTCGAGCGCGTGGCGCTCGTCGACCTGACCACGCCCTCCGGCCACGGGACGACGGCAAAGCATTAGTCACGGAAGTCGGTCCGCGCGACCGTCCGCGGGCGTCCGTGCAGGTGTAATCTAGTGGCTAGGATGTCAGCCCTCCAAGCTGACCACCCGGGTTCGAATCGGCGGACCGTCCCGATCCGCCGCGGATCTCCCGGCACCTGCACTCCCCGACGCCCGTGGGCCCCGGGCGAGGGTTTATTCCCGCCGGACCCGCTCGCTGTTCGCGCTGAGGTAGCCTAGCCCGGCAAGGCGCCAGCCTTGAAAGCTGGTGGCGTTCGCGCCACGGGAGTTCAAATCTCCCCCTCAGCGTCCGCCGGGCGCGACCCCGATGAGCCAGCCCCGGTCCCCGTTCCGGCCCGGGGCCCGCGGCAGCCAGGTGGTCCGCAGTCCGGCCTCCGACAGTAGGCGACGGAGGCGCGCCGACGGAACCAGACGCAACGCCTCGACCTCGTGCACCCGCCGAACGCCGCGCCCGGCCTCCCCGATGAGGTGGTCGAAGACGATGGTGGAAGTGCTCCCCCGACGCACCGAGAACCCGGCCCGCACGATCTTGGTCGTGGCGTCCTCGTAGACGGTGAGGCTGATGTGACCGGGGCGGAACTCGCCGGGAGTGAGCCACGGGGAGATCACGACCACCCCGCCGGGGAGGAGATGGCGCGCAAAGTTTCGGAAGGTCCGGCTCAAATCGCCGTCGGTCCGGAGGTATCCGATCGCGCTGAACAGACAGCTCACGACGTCGAACCGCTCCCCGAGGTCGAACGTCCGCATGTCCCCGACGACCAGTCGGACACCGGGCACGCGCCGTCGCGCGGCCCGCAGCATCGCCCGACTCAGGTCGATCCCGGTCGCGTCGTAGCGCGATCGGAGGAACTCGAGGTGCCGGCCGGTCCCGCACGCGACGTCCAACCACCGGCGCCCGCGCGTCCGCCCATACCGGCGGGCGAGAGCGACGACCCGGGCCGTCTCGCCACGGTAGTCCTTCCACGAGTAGATCCGGTCGTAGTAGGTGGCGAGGTCCCGGTACATCGGGCTCGATTCGGTCATTCGCCCACCGCGGGGGCCCGGCCCGCCCCGCGTTGCGGCCACCCCCGGTCCCGATTATAAGCGCGGTCCCGCTCGCCGACCGGACATGCCCGATACTGCCGCCAGCACGCCGCTCATGGAGCAGTACGAGGGCGTCCGAGCGCGGTATCCGGGCCACCTCGTCCTCTTCCGGGTCGGCGACTTCTACGAGACGTTCGGGGAGGATGCCGGCGTCCTCTCTCGGGCCGTCGACGTGGTACTGACCGCCCGCTCGGCGGACGCCCAGGGCGTGCGAATCCCGATGGCGGGTGTTCCGCACCACGCGATCGACACCTACCTCGGTCGACTGGTCCGCAAGGGGTTCAAGGTCGCCCTGTGCGACCAGGTCGAGGACGCGCGGTTCGCCAAGGGCCTGGTCCGACGGGAGGTCACGCGGGTCGTCACGCCCGGCACGGTCGTGGAGGACCGCATCCTGGGCGGGCCGGACCACAGCTTCCTCGCGGTCGCGCGCGAGGGGGAAGCCGCGCCCGGCGAGTTCGCTGCGGTCGACATCACGACCGGAGAGTGGTACCACGGTCGGGGCGACGGACCGGGACCCGAGGGACTCGCCTCCGCGCTCGCGCCGTTCCAGCCGAGGGAGATCCTGTGGTCGGTCGGTCCGGACGCTCCACCCACGCTGGCCCGGTTGCTCGCGCGGGAGTACCCCGCCGCCCGACTCGACGTCGCGCCCGCCCCGATGCTCCCCGACGAGCTTCCGGAGCGGGTCCGGGTCGGGTTCCGTGGCGAGGACGCGCTCACGAAAGCCGACCTTCAGCTGGCCGCCTACCTTCGGGTGACCCAGCCCCGTCTCCTGCCGCACCTGGAACTAGTCCCCGGCGCGGCCGGCACCCGACGGCTTGCGTTGGACGCGAAGACGCTCCGACACCTCGAGATCCGTCGACCGATGAACCCGGACGACCCGTCCGGTCCGACCCTGCTCGAGACCTGGGACCTCACGGTGACCGCCCCCGGCCGGAGGACCCTTGCGTTCTGGCTGTCCAACCCGCTCGCCGATCTCGCCACCGTCCGGGAGCGTCAGGACGCCGTGGCGGCGCTCCTCGGTCGGGGCGCGTTCCTGGACGAGCTCCGCGCGAAGCTGCACACCGTCGCCGACCTGGCGCGGATCGCGTCGCGGGTAGCCGGCCGACGCGTGCGCCCCCCCGAGCTCGGGGTCCTGCGCGAAGGCCTCGAGGCGGCCGAGCGACTCTGGCCGCTCCTCGCCGAGGGGGCGGGCAGCGCGCGTCTCGACCGCGTCCGCGATGCGCTCCGTCCCCCTCCCGAGCTCCTCCAGCTGCTCCAGGTCACGCTGGCCGAGGCGTTGCCGGCCAAGGAGGAGGACGGCGGTCTGTTCCGGGCCGGCCACGCGCCCGAGGTCGACCGCTGGCGCGGGGCGGAGCAGGGAGCGCTCGCCGAGCTCGGGCAGCTCGAGCGGACCGAGCAGGAGGCGACCGGGATCAAGACCCTCCGCATCGCCTACAACCAGGTCTTCGGCTACTACATCGAGGTCACCCGCCCCCATCTGGCCCGGGTCCCGCCGCATTTCCGCCGACGGCAGACCGTCGCCCAGGCGGAACGGTTCACGAGCGATCGGCTGGAAGAGATCGAGCACCGGATCCTCGAGGCCCGCGAGAAGGCCCGGGACGCCGAGGGGGTCGAGTGGGAGCGACTGCTCGCCGCGGTCGACGACCACGTACCGGCGGTGCACCGGGTCGCTCGGGCGCTGGGAGAGCTCGACGTCCTCGCGACGTTCGCCCACCTCGCCCAGACCCGGGGCTACATCCGGCCTACCGTCGACGAATCCGCGGCGCTCGTCATTCGGGACGGGCGTCACCCCGTCCTGGAACGGCTCGACAGTTCCGGGTTCGTCCCGAACGACACCGAGCTCGACCCCGAGCACGGCCGGCTGATCGTCCTCACCGGCCCGAACATGTCGGGGAAGTCGACCTACATGCGGCAGGTCGGGCTGATCGTGGTACTCGCCCAGGCGGGGTCGTACGTCCCGGCCCGGTTCGCCCGCATCGGGCTGGTCACCCGCCTGTTCACCCGCATGGGCTTCACCGACGAGATCGGACGCGGCAAGTCGAGCTTCATGGTGGAGATGAGCGAGGTCGCGGAGATCCTCCACGCCGCCGACGACCGCTCGCTCGTCCTCCTGGACGAGGTCGGCCGCGGCACGAGCACCTTCGACGGGCTCGCGATCGCGTGGGCCACGGTGCGTCATCTTCACGACCGGACCCGTGCCCGTTGCCTTCTCGCGACCCACTACCACCAGCTCACCGAGCTCGTCGGATCCCTGGGCGAGGCACGCAACGCCCACCTCGCCGTGCGCGAGGGACCGGAGGGGATCGTCTTTCTCCATCGGCTGGTCCCCGGGAGCACCGACCGCAGCTACGGGATCCACGTGGCTCGACTGGCGGGCGTCCCCGAGGATGTGCTCGTCGAGGCGGAGCGTCTGCTTCGCCAACTCGAGACCGACGGCCTCGTCACAGCGGCCCCGGACCGCCGGTCGGGACGCTCGACGCCCCGGTACACCCAGGCGGTCCTCCTCGCCGAACCGGACCGGACTCCCGACCCCGTCCTAGCGGAGCTTGCGGCCCTCGACCTCGACGCCCTCTCGCCCGAAGCGGCGCGGCAACGCTTGCGGGAACTCCAAGACCGTGCTCGGCGGAGCACGACGCCCCGGAAGGACCGTTCATGAGTCGAATCCCCCGGCCGGCGCGCCGACCCATCCGACGGCTCGACCCCGCCACGGTCGAGCGGATCGCCGCCGGCGAGGTGGTCGAGCGCCCGGCCTCGGTCGTGAAGGAGCTGGTCGAGAACGCGCTCGACGCGGGAGCGTCCACCGTCTCCGTCACGGTCGAGGACGGCGGTCTCGCGCGCATCGAGGTTTCCGATGACGGCCAGGGGATCCCCGAGGACGAGCTCCCGCTCGCCGTCGAACGGCATGCGACCAGCAAGCTCGACCCCGCGGGTCCGGTCGACCGGATCGAGTCCCTCGGTTTCCGGGGAGAAGCCCTGGCCGCGATCGGCACCGTGAGCCGTTTGCGGATCGTCTCTCGCACCCCCGACCGCGAGGAGGCGGCCCTCCTCACGGTCGAGGGAGGGGTGGTCGGTCGCCTCGCCCCCGCGGGCCGAGCCGTGGGTACCACCGTCGAAGTGCGTGACCTCTTCTACAACACGCCGGCTCGACGGAAGTTCCTTCGGAGCCCGGCGGCGGAACAGGTCGAGGTCGTCTCGACCGTCGAGCGGCTGTACCTCGCGCGCCCGGACGCCACCTACCGGGTACGCGGTGCGGACCGGGAGCTCGCGGTCTATCCGGCCGCCGCGAGCCTGCGGGACGCCGCGGCGCGCGTGCTCGGCCCTTCGCTGCTCCGGGAATCGTTCGAGGTCGCAGGGGAGATCCCCGGCGGGCATCTCCGGGGGACGTTGGGCCGCCCGGCCACGGCGACCTCGACCTCGCGCGGGCTCCACTTCTCGGTCAACGGACGGACGATCCTCTCCCGGCCGCTCGCGCAGGCGGTGCGCGCCGCCTTCGGAGACTACGTGCCCCGCTCCCGTTTCCCGGTAGGTGTACTGTCGCTCGAGTTTGCGAGCGACCGCGTCGATGTGAACGTGCATCCCACGAAGCGGGAGGTCCGCTTCGTCCGGGAGCGCGAGCTCGCCGAACGGATCCGGGCGCTCGTCCGGGAGGCGCTCCTCTCCTCGCCGGCGGTGGCCGAGCTCGCGGAGAGCCCGCGCCCCGCCGCGCCGGTACGGGGCCGCCCGCCCGTACGGAGCGGTCCGACGTCGCCTCCCCTCACCCCGGGTCGTCCCGCCTCCCCACGCCAGCGCTCGCTCGTCCCCGCCGCGGACGCTCCCGCCGCTCGGAGCGTGCCCGCGCGCGGTGCCCATCCCGAGCTCGAGCTGATCGGATGCGTGGGTGCGATCTATTGGGTCGCGGAGTCGGAGGACGGGATCGTGCTCATCGACCAACACGCGGCGAGCGAGCGGGTGGTGTACGAGGCCCTCCGCCGGAACGGGACCCTCGCGCGACAGACCCTCATGGCACCGGTCCTCCTCACGCTCTCCGGCGGGCAGCGGTCGGCGCTGGAGGAGCACGGGGCGGCGGTCCGCGCCGCGGGCTTCGACGTGGACGAGTTCGGACCCGGCACGCACCGCGTGCGCTCCGTCCCCGCCTACCGCGGCCGCACCGCTCGGCCCGAGGCGTTGGGCGAGCTGCTCACCGAGCTCGCCGAGGGAGGGCGGCCCACGCTCCCGGACGGCCTCGAGGAGCGCACCGCCGCCTCCATCGCCTGCCACGCGGCGATCCGTGCCGGAGACGTCGTCGAACGGGAGGAGTTCGCCCGCGTCCTCGAGGCGCTCCATGCCCTCCCCGAGGCCTCCTACTCCTGCCCTCACGGCCGTCCGATCCAGGTGCGGGTCCCGCGCAGCCGGATCGACCGATGGTTCCTCCGCTCGGGCACGTGAGAGCTCCACCCCGGCCGCGGCCGTCCGAACGGGCGGTCGTCGAGGCGACGGCCCGGCATCTCGAGGCCCAAGGGTACCGGACCCGCATCGACCCGGACGGAACGAACTACTTCGACCTGGTCGCCCGTCGGGGCGACGAGGTCGGTCTGGTCGAGGCGAAGGTCGCGGACTCGCGGGCCGTCCTCACGCAGGCGCTCGTCCGCCGGGCGTGGGGCGACTGGGTCGCGGTCGTGATCGCTTCGCGCCGGTCGGCGCTCGCGCTCGCGGAGCGGAGCCGGGGGACGCGCGCGGAGCCGGTGGGGGTCTGGTGGTGCGAGGGCGGAGGGGTCGAGGTCGTCCGCGCCGCCCGCCCGTGGGTCGCGCCGGGAGCCGAGGACCCGTACGCTCCGCTGCGGGCGCAGTTCCGCCGGGTGCTGGACGCGCTGGACCGGGGCGACGTCCCCGAGGGACTTTCGTGGTCGGGGGTGCCGCGCACGGTACGCCGCGCCTCCGGGGGACGAGGGTTCCGGGAGTGGCGGCTGGACGAGCCGCGCGATGGCGACCCCTAGGACGCCGAGCGGTCCATGCCGTCGGAGACCATCCCGGCCACGCGCTCGGGGTCGAACCGGTCCGCGTACCGCTCCCCGGCCACCGAGAGGTCGCGCCGCTCCCGCGTGTCGGCGAGCAGCTCGGCCAGGGCGGCGGCGAGGTCGGCGGGGTCGTCCGACCCGACCGTGCGCACGGCGCGGCCGGGGTCGAGCGGGAAGCGCACCCCCGGACCGACGATGACGGGACATTGGGCGCGGAGCGAGAGGATGACGCCGGGGTCGAACCCGGCCGCCGACGGGGCGACCAGCGCGACGTCCCCCGCGGCGAACGCGCGCTCGAAGGTCTCGCGGTCCCGGTCGGGCACCGAGGAAACGCCGGGCTCCGTGGGTGCGGTCCCGCCGACGACGACGAGGCGTGCGCCGGCGAACAGCGAGCGCATCCGGCGGAACGCCTCCCGCACGCGGTCCGCGCCGGAGACGAGCGGGTCCTCGCTCGAGAGCGGGGCGACCACGACCGGCACGTCGAGCGGCAGGTGGAGGGATTTGCGCGCCGCATCCCGGGAGGGCCGCGCCCCACCCGCAAGGACCGAGGGCGGGACCGGTCGCAGGCGGCCGGCGGAGATCCCGTACTCCCGGGCGAGCGCGTCCGGGAGCTCGGGCGAATCGTAGACCAGGTGCTGCGCCTCGTCGAGCGCGACCCGTTCGAGGCGGCGCACCGTCCGGCGGTCGCGCCAGGTGTCGACCCGGTCGAAGAGGGAGGTGGAGGTGCGTCGGGAGCTCTCGGTGTCGTAGGTCATGAGCTCCAGTCGGTGGACCACGCCGACGACCGTCGGGGCGCCGCGCCTCCGCCCTTCCAGGCCGAGCCGGCCCAGACCGAACGGGTCGCGGACCACCAGGTCGGCGTCGGGGCGGATCCGTCGACCGGCCGCCAGGGTCAGGGCCGCGCCTTCGACGACCGCACCGGGCCGCCGCAGGGGTACGTCCACGATCGTCGCCGCGACCCCCTCGGGCGGCGCGGTCCCGGCCGGACCGGCCGGATGGAGCACGCGCACCGTGTCCCCGCCGGCGGCGAACCCGGCCGCGAGCGCCCAGGCGGAGGCGGCGGGGTCGTACGGGTCCCGCGGGCACGGACCGACGGCGACGAGGTCGATGGTACGTCCCGGCACGCCTCGGATTCGCCCCGGAGGGCGCAAAAGAGTTGTGCCGCAGTGGCGGCCTAGGAGCCGAGGCCGAGTTTGTTCCCGAAGGAACGGCCGTTCCACGCCGGCGGGGTGACGACACCCATCGCTTCCAGGATGGTCGGCACCACGTCGATGAGGCGGATCTCGCCCGGGTTCGCGCCGGCCCGGATGTCGTCGCCCGCGCCGATCAGGATCCCGTCCATCCGGTGCGTGCCCGAGCCGCAGAAGTAGTCGGGGCGGTCGCGGATGAGCGCGCGCGGGTAGGCGAAGTCCATCCGCGGTTCCGTCCGCATGTCGTCGACCCGGATGAGCAGGTCCGGGGCGTGCCGGAGGTTCCGGCCCCGATAGATGTCCTCGGGTCCGAGGACCTCGATCCGGGCCTCGGTGTAGCGTTCGAGCCGGCCCCGGATCTCCTCCAGCACTTCTGCCCGGCGGGTCGGCGAGGCGAGCTCGGGGTTGAACGGGTTGAGGTAGATCCCCTCGGGGACGGGGTAGGAGAATGCGACCGACTTCCGCCAGTCGATGTGCGCCGTGGCCTTCTCGAAGGAAGCGTCCCCGACGACGACGTCGGCGAGGCGCGCCCCGATCCCCTCATGGAGGACGCTCGCGACGCGGCGGGAGAGCGCGGCCACGCCGGGCACGCGCTGGGCCTTGAGGAACAGCGAGCTGAACAGGCGGCGCCCGAGCGGGGCCGGGGCGCTCCGGAACCGGAGGTACCCCTCCTCCTGGAGCCACCGGTTGGTCAGGAAGTCGGAGTGGATCTGTCCGTGGCCATGGTCGGAGATGACGAGCGTGACGGCGCGGCCGCCCGCGGAGCGGAAGGCCCGGTCGATGTCCGAGCATGCGGTGTCGACGGCGCGCCAGAAGACCCGGAGGTCCTCGGGGATCGCTTCCGCCGGCTGCGCGAGCTCGGTCCACAGCTGGTGCTGCAGCCGGTCCGTCTCCCGGAACAGCGCGAACAGGAAATCCGGGCGGTGCCGGGCGGCGAGGCCCGCCGCCGCCCGTCCCCGCTGAACGACCGAGCGGGTCGCCGTGGCGACCCAGGCGTCCCGCTCGCCTTCCTTGAAGACGGGGAGCTCCGCGGGGTACTCGCCGCCGATCTCCCCCTCGACCTCGGCGCGGAGGTTCCCGGGGAAGGTCGGGGAGGAACGGGAGAACATGCCCGGCAGGATGAAGCCGTGGACCGGGTAGCCCGCCCACAGGGGGAAGTTGACGACACCGACCCGCCGACCGGTCCGGGAGAGGCGGTCCCAGACGGCCTCGGCCGGCCGGAACGACTGCACGAGCCTGGAGTGGCCCGGGCCCGCGCCGTCGGGCTCGGTGAAGCCGAAGATCCCGAGCTCGCCGGGGTCCATCCCCGTGGCGAACGAGTACCACGCCGGGATCGTCTTCGCCGGGTAGACCGACGTGAGCGGCGCCTTGACGCCGCTCTTGGCCATCGACCGGAGGAACGGGAGGTCGCCCGACTCCATCAGGGGGTCGAGGAGCTCGAACGTCCCTCCGTCCAGGCCGAGGACCAGGAACCGGCGTGCGGGAGACGGCACGGCTGCACCCAAAGAATCTCCTCGGTGTTCGACCCGGGCCTCCCTATTTAGTGTTTCGTCCAACGCAGAGCGAATAACCGGTTTCGTAGGGGGTATAGCGAGCGTCGCTCGGGGGCGCGGGCCCTCGACGAGGGGTCGGACTAGATCAGGCGGATCGCCTCGAGATTGAACGGGGCGCGGGAGTCGAGATTGAACCGCTTGTGCAGGCTGCCCGCGAGGTCGACCGCCTTCGACTCCTCCCCGTGGTTGAGGATGATCCGCTGCGGCCGAGGGTCGAGGGACGCGACGTAGTTCATCAGCTGGACCCGGTCGGAGTGCCCCGAGAACCCCTCGATGGTGGCGATCGTGAGCCGGACGGGCACGCCGATCTGGCGCGGTCCGTCGAGGAAGGTCGCCTCCGAAAGGCCCCGCTGCAGCCGCCGCCCGAACGTACCTTCCGCCTGGTAGCCGACGAACAGGAGGCCGTTCTTCTCCTCCGGGGCCCAGGCACGGAAGTACTCCATGACGGGGCCCCCGCTCATCATGCCGGAGGTGGCGAGGATGATGCACGGATCCTTCGAGTCGAGGATCCCCATCCGCATCGTCTGCGAATCGACGCGGTGGAAGATGTCGGAGAGGAACGGGTTGTCGCCCTGCTGGAAGATCTGCGTGCGGAGCTGGCTGTTGAGGAACTCGGGGTAGGCCGTGTGGATCGCCGTCGCCTCGAAGATCATCCCGTCGAGGTAGACGGGGACCTTGGGGATCTTCCCCTCGCGCATCCGCTCCTCCAGGACGAGCATGACCTCCTGGGACCGGCCGACGGCGAAGACCGGTACGATGAGCTTCCCGCCCCGCCCGACGACCCGGGTCGTGAGCGCGCTGAAGTCGTCGGTCGCCTGCTGCCGGCTGGGCTGGATGTCGCGGTAGCCACCGTACGTCGATTCGAGTACGAGCGTCTCGAGGCGCGGGAACCGGTTCGTGGCCGGGTTGAACAGCCAGCTCCGCTCGAACTTGATGTCCCCGGAATACGCGAGGTTGTGGTCCCCCTCGCCGAGGTGGAAGTGGCAGATGGACGAGCCGAGGATGTGGCCGGCGTTGTGCATCGTGAGCCGGACATCGGGGGCGATGTCGGTCGTCTCGCCCCACCGGAGCGGGACGGTCCGCGTGACGAGGTCGCGCACGTGGGACGAGTCGTACAGCCCCTTCCGGGCCTCCTGATTGACGACCTTGATCGCGTCGAGGAGCATCAGCGTCATCAGATCGCGGGTCGGCGCAGTGCAGTAGATCGGGCCCTTGTACCCGTACTTCAGGAGGACCGGTACGAGGCCGCAATGGTCGAGGTGGGCGTGCGTTACGACGACCGCGTCCAGCGAATCGAGCGGCAGGAGCTCGGGCGCGTTGAAGTAGGGGGTACGGTCGGAGCCGGGGTCGATCCCGCAGTCGATCAGGATCTTCGAGTTCTGGGTCGTGAGGAGGTGCGCGCTGCGGCCGACCTCCCGGTAGCCGCCGAGGGCCGTGTTCCGGGCCCACAGCTTCTCGGGAAGGGGGTCGCGGGCGATCCGGATCCCGACCTTCTTCAGGAACGAGCGCCGGTCGTCGAACGAGTTGCGCAGGTGGATGCGGACCTCTTCGACCGTCTTCGACGGGATCGGGGGCGTCCGGACAACGGTCGGGATCCAACCGATCCGGCGCTTCAAATCGTTCAGCACCGCGCCGCCCCGTCCGATCGCGGCGCCGGGATTCGCGGCCTCGATCGTGACCTCGCCGGTCTCGGGCTCGAAGAAGAGCTGGTTGATCTCCGCCTCGGGCGGGATCAGCTCCCGAATCTGTTTCTCGGCCTCCTTGGGGTCGATCAGCGTGGAGGGGTCGCTGCGGACGAGGACCCGGCGGCGGAGGCGCTGGGCGACCTGCCGGAGGAGGTCCCCGCCCGAGAGGAAGGCGTCCAGCTGCTTCGTGTAGAGGACGATGTGCGGGCCTTCCAGCTCGATGTCGGTGACCTCGATGTTGTCCGGTAAGACCTGTTTCAAGGTCTCCCGGGTCTCATTGACTAGCGAATCGAAACTCATTCTTTCGGGAAATGGTTGCCCGGAAAGGGTTCGGCGGACGGTCGCGGAAGACTAGGGCAGGACCGGAGGCAACGGAATCTTAAGCGCCTTCAGGCGTTTATTGATTTCGTCATCCGAGAATTCGTGGTATTCCTTGGGCGTGATGACGTTCACGAGGTATCCGTCGCCGCTCGCACTGTCGCGCTTCATCGCCGCGGTGAGTCCGCGGAGGGCGAGGTCGACCGCGTCGCTGGTGGAGATCTCGCGGGTGTAGTTCTCCTCGAGAAGTCCGTAGGTGAAGGTCGAGCCCGAGCCGACGGACACGAACCGGTCCTCGATGCAACCGCCCGCCGGGTCGACCGAGAAGACGTGGCTGCCCTTCGCATCCACGCCGCCGACGATCAGCCAGGCGTAGTAGGGGTAGTACCGGTTGCCCGAGAGGATGTTCGAGAGCAGCGTCGCGGCGCCCTCGGCGGTGAGGAGCGCGTTCCGGCGGAGGCGGTAGAGCGAGACCTCGGCCTTGAGGTACCGGGTGAGCACCTGGGCGTCGCCGACCAGGCCCGCGATGGTGATCCCGATGTTCTGGTCGATCTTGAACAGCTTCTGGGTCTGCTTGTTCGAGATCATCGTGCCCGCGGTCGCGCGGCGCTCGGTCGCCAGGACGACCCCGTCCTTCGCCGAAATGCCGATCGTGGTCGTACCCTTGAGCAGGCGGCTCTCGTCCATCGCGCTGATTTGCCCTTGCATCGTAGACCCCTGCAGACGACAGAGAACGGAGCGGCGACCCGGGCGCGCTATATAAGGGCTCACGCGGCGATTACGCGAGCGACACCGAGGAACCCGGGGCGACCTCGTGGCCGGAGCCTCCACCGCTCGGTGGCCCGTCGTCCGCTCCGCCGGCCGCGAACTTCCGCCGAAGCGAGCAGGGGTCCCTACACATTTAAACACGGTCCGGCTCGGGGCGACGGATGTTGAAACACGAGGTCGTCGTGGTCGGCGCGGGACTGGCCGGTCAGCGGGCGGCGCTCGCCGCGGTCGAGGCCGGCCGGGATGTCGCCCTGTTCTCGAAGATCCATCCACTCCGCTCGCATTCGGGGGCGGCGCAGGGCGGCATCAACGCGGCCGTCGGCAAGGAGGACTCCGTCGACACGCACATCTACGACACGGTCAAGGGTTCCGACTACCTCGGTGACCAGGACGCGATCGAGTTCTTCTGTCGGGAGGCCGGCCCGACGGTCGTCCAGATGGAGCACTTCGGCACCATCTTCAACCGAGGGGCCGACGGCTCGCTCGCCCGGCGACCGTTCGGCGGCGCAGGGTTCCCCCGCACGATCTATGCGGCGGACCGTACCGGTCTCGCCCTCCTCCAGGCGCTCTGGGAGCGGCTCGGGACGGAGCGCTTCGCGCTGTACGACGAGTGGGACCTCACGAGCCTGATCGTCCGGGACGGAAGGGTCCAGGGGATCGTCGCGTTCGACCGGCGCAAGGGCGACTTTGCCCAGATCGGAGCGAAGGCCGTCGTGATGGCGACCGGTCCCTTCGGGCGGGTCTACGGGCGCACGACGAACGCCCACAGCTGCACCGGCGATGGGGTGGCGGCAGCCTACGCGGTCGGCGCGGCACTGAAGGACATGGAGTTCGTCCAGTTCCACCCGACCGCCCTCGTGGAGTCGGGGATCCTCATCACCGAGGGGGCCCGCGGGGAGGGCGGGATCCTCAAGAACGCCCTCGGGGAGCGTTTCATGGGGAAGTACGCCCCGCACGTGTTCGACCTCGCCTCGCGCGATGTCGTCTCCCGCGCGATCGTCACCGAGGTCCTCGAGGGACGGGGATTCCCCGGCGGCTACGTACACCTCGAACTGATGCATCTCGGCAAGGAGAAGGTCGAGAGCCGACTCCAGGAGATCTGTGATTTTGCCCGCAACTTTGCCGGGATCGACCCGGTGACCCAGCCGATCCCGGTCTTCCCCGCCCAGCACTACATGATGGGCGGGATCGGCACGGATATCCACGGCGCGACGAGCCTTCCGGGGCTGTTCGCCGCCGGAGAGGCGGCGTGCGTGTCGATCCACGGCGCCAACCGGCTCGGCGGGAACTCGCTGCTCGAGACCCTCGTCTTCGGAAAGGAGGCCGGGATCGCCGCGGCCGCGTACGCCGCCTCCGCCCCCGCGCCCGTCCTCGCCGAAGGGGACCTCGACGTCGCGACCGCCCCGATCCGGGCCTGGTCGAACCGTACGGACGGGGAGGACCCGTCCGCACTGCGCACCGAGATGCAGCGCGTGATGGACCAGTACGTGGGGATCTACCGCAACGAGGCGGATCTCCTCGAGGGAGTCCGGCGGATCCGCGAGCTCAAGAAGCGGCTCGCCCAGATCCGCGTCGTCGACCGCTCCAAGGTCTACAACGTCAACCTCACCGACGCCCTCGAGGTCGGGCACATGCTCCATCTCGCGGAGGTCATCGTGGTGGGGGCGTATGCTCGGACCGAGAGCCGGGGGGCGCATGCCCGCCGCGACTACCCCGCGCGCGACGATGCCCGCTGGATGAAGCACACGCTCGCCGTCCGCGGAGCGGACGGCCCGCAGCTGTCCTACAGCCCGGTGGCGTACACGCGGTGGGAACCGAAGGAGAGGGTGTACTGATGTCGGAGGGAACCGTGAAGGCGACGTTCGACATCTACCGCTTCGAGCCCGGAGTCGACTCGGCACCGCGCTACGACCGGTACGTTCTCGACCTCCCGCCCCACACCCCCGTCCTGACGGCGCTCCTCAAGATCCGGGCCGAGGTCGACCCCTCCCTCAGCGTCCGGTACTCGTGCCGCAGCGCGATCTGCGGGTCGTGCGCGATGCAGATCAACTCGAAGAGCCGCCTCGCGTGCGAGGCGGCGATCGGGCCCGAGCTCGCCCGCGACGGCCGCATCGTCATCGAGCCGATGCGCAACCAACCGGTACTCCGCGACCTCGTCGTCGACCAGGAGTCGTTCTGGCGGAACTACGGGAAGATCCAGCCCCATTTGATCCTCGACCCGCGGCACCCGATGCCCGAGGGCCGGGAGAACCCGATGACCCCGGCCGAGGTCGACCGGTTCAAGGAGACCCCGCGCTGCATCGCGTGCGCCGCCTGCTACTCGGCGTGTCCGGCCGTCGAGGCCGACCCGGAGTTCCCGGGCCCGATGGCGCTCGCCAAGCTCTACCGGTTCGTGGTCGACCCGCGCGACCAGGGCCACCAGGACCGGCTCGTGCGGATCCAGACCGAGGGGCTGTGGCTCTGCCTCCGCTGCCACCTCTGTACAGAGGCCTGCCCCAAGGACGTCCGTCCCAGCGAGCGCATCCGGGACCTGAAGGAGATGGCGATCGCCGCCCAGGGAGCGACCGAGCACGGCAGCAAGCATGCCGTCGGGTTCAAGGACAACATCCGCGACCGCGGCCTGCTGAATGAGATGAAGCTCGCCCGCCAGACGATGGGCGTGGTGGGAACGGTCGGGCAGCTCCCCCAGGGGCTCAAGATCTGGCGGAAGAAACCGGAGATCCTCCGGGCCCCGCACGTCATCGAAGGCCAGGAGCAGGTCGAGAAGATCTACGAGGCGCTGGACGACCACAAGACCCCGGAGGACCTCCCGTGAAGCTCGCGTACTACCCGGGCTGCGTCGCCCAGGAGTCGGGCAAGGAGCTCGACATGGCGACCCGGTGGGTCGCCAAAGCCCTCGGCATCGAGCTGGTCGGCTTCCCCAGCTTCTCCTGCTGCGGTTCCGGCTTCATGGACGAGGCGAACGAGGTGCTCAACGTCGCGCTCAACGCACGCAACCTCTCGATCGCCGAGAAGGCGGGCCTCGACATCCTGACGATCTGTTCGACCTGCCAGGGGATGCTGACGCTGGCGAACGTCCGCCTCGGGGATGCGAAGGTCAAGGCTCGGGTCGACGGCGCCCTTCGGCCGCTCGGGATCGAGTACAAGGGCACGACCAAGGTCAAGCATCTCCTCCAGGTCCTCACCGAGGACATCGGCCTCGACGCGATCCGCGCGAAGGTCACGCGCCCGCTGGACGGCCTCAAGGTCGGGGCCTTCTACGGGTGCCACCTCCTGCGGCCGGCCGACGAGATGGGTTGGGAGAGCCCCGAGGAACCGCACGCGTTCGAGGACCTCCTCTCCGTCCTGGGCGCCTCCCCCGTCTACTACCGGGGCCGCGTCATGTGCTGCGGCTTCCCGATCCAGTTCGTGAAGCCGTCGACCGCGAGCAAGATCGCCGGGAACCAGATCCTGGACGCGAAGGCGCACGGGGCCGAGGCGATGGCGACCCCCTGCCCGCTCTGCCACATCTCGCTCGACGCCTACCAGAACAAGGCGGAGCAAGCGGTGGGGAAGCCGCTGGACATGCCCGTCCTCCATCTGCCGCAGGTGGTGGGACTCGCCTTCGGGGCCACCCCCGACGAGCTCGGCCTTCCGCGCCATCTCATCTCGACCGCCGCGGTCACCGCCCGGCTCCGAGCGCGGGCCTGATCGGCCCCGACGGTCCGGGCGCGCCCCGCTCCTTTAATCCTCGAACCGGGTCCGGGCGCCGTGGCCGAACCCGAAGCCCCGATGCGGCGTCCCTCGGTCCCCGAGGCCGACCGCGCGATCGGGGTCCGGGTCCCGGTCCTCTCGCACGGGTTCGTCGCCCTCGTCGACTACATGGGCAACGACGCGGCGATCGTCCAGGCGGCGCGGGTGTCGTACGGCCAGGGGACCAAGACGGTCCGCGACGACCGGGGCCTCATCCGCTACCTCATGCGCCACCGGCACACCACGCCGTTCGAGATGGTCGAGTACAAGTTCCTCGTCCGTCTCCCGATCTTCGTCGCGCGCCAGTGGATCCGCCATCGCTCCGCGTCGGTGAACGAGTACAGCGCCCGGTACTCGGTCGTCCCCGACGAGTACGAGGTCCCGCCGGCGGAGGAGGTCCGCCACCAGTCGGAGCGGAACCGCCAGGGACGGGGCGACGCACTGCCGCCCGAGGTCGTCGAGCGGTTCCGCGGCGACCTCGAGCGGATCTCGACGGAGGCCTACGTGACGTACACCCGGGCGCTCGAGGCGGGGGTGGCGCGGGAGACGGCCCGGCTCGTGCTGCCCGTCGCCTACTACACCCAGTGGTACTGGAAGACGAACCTGCACAACCTGTTCCACTTCCTCTCCCTCCGGCTCGACCCGCACGCGCAGGAGGAGATCCGGCTCTTCGCGAAGGCCGTCGACCAGCTCGCCCGGGTCGTCGCGCCGGTCGCCTTCGAGGCGTTCGACGAGTTCCAGCGCGAGGGTCTCACGCTCGGCCGCCGCGAACGCGTCGCCTTCCGCGCCCTCCTGGACGGCAAGACCCCCGAGGCCGCGTGCGAGGCGGCCGGCCTCCCGCTCGTCCGCGAGGACGGCCAGCGGATGAAAACGGGCGAGGGCGTCGAGTTCTTGGAGAAGCTCGAACGCCTGCGGTCCGGCGACTGAGCCGGGGCCGGTACCGGCGCTCAGAACCGGGGGTGGTCCCCGGGCTCGAGCGTGAACCCCGGGCGCGGCACGACCGCCGGCGTCCCGGGCGGAAACCGCTCGGGAAGCACGGGCTGGAGCGCCTCCCGTTCCGGTTCCGAACCCTCGCCGACGGCGAGCAGGTCGGCCATTCGCTCCGCCACCCCGCCCGCCCGCATCACGCCAAATCCGTTGAACCCCGTCACCACGTACAGTCCGGGTGCCCCGGCGACCGGCCCGACCAGCGGGCGCCGGTCGGGGGTCGAGGTGCAGACGCCGGCCCAGGCACGGACGAGCTCGGCGTCCGCCCAGCCCGGGAACCGCGACTCGAACGTCTCGGCGATGTGGGTGAGGAACTGCTCGTCCCCGCCCCCCGAGCTCTTGTCGGGGTCGACCTCGACCAGCTCGGTGCCGTCGCCCGCGAGGATCCGCCCCTGGTCCTCAGGGCGGACGTAGACGTCCAGGTCGATGTCGTGGACCGACGGGAAGGAGGCCGGGCCTCCCGAAGAGGGCCGAAGGACGGCCGCCTGGGTCCGGTACGGCGCCAGCGGGAGCGGGTGGTGCACGGACGCGAGGATCTTCTTCGTCCAGGCGCCGGCGGCGACCACCGCCCGGGGGGCCCGCACCACCCGGCCGGCGCGCTCGAGGCGCCAGGCATCGCCCTCCCGGGAAAGTCCGACGAACGGGGACCCGAAGTCCAGGTCGACGCCCCGGTTCCGTGCGCCCTCGGCGTAGATCTCGGTGATCGAACTCGGGGTCACGACCGCGTCCTTCGGGCTCAAGATGGCACCCTGGAGGTCGTCCAGTCGGGCCGACGGAACGGCTCGTACGAGTTCATCCGCCCCGACCGTCCGCACGTCGACGTGCCAGCCGTGGAGGCGCTCGACAGTTTCCTCGAGGACCTTCGCCGCGTCGCGGTGGGCGGTGAACCGGGCGAACCCGTTCGCGGTGAACGCGGCGGGGTCCCAACGGGCCGCGAGCTCCGCGTACTCGTTCTTGGACGCGCGGGCGACCTCGACGTCCCACTCGTTCCAGAGCTGTTCCGTCACGACGCCGGCGGCCCGGCCGGTCGCTCCTGCCGAGGGGGTCTGCGGGTCGTAGAGCACGACAGGGCCGACCTTCCGGCCCGCGAGGTGGTACGCCAGCGCGCAGCCGGCGATACCGGCCCCAAGGACGATGGTGTCGGCCCGGTCCACGGCCACGGCCGCGGAATCCCGCGGGGGGGTTAATACTCCGGCTTCGCGCGCGCGTAGGCATCCTTCAGGGCCGTGATGTCCACGTGCGTGTAGATCTGCGTGGTCGCGACCGAGGCATGCCCGAGCAGTTTCTGGATGTAGCGGATGTCGCATCCCCGCGAGAGCAGCGCGGTCGCGAGCGTGTGGCGGAGCATGTGCGGAGTGACGCGGTGCGGGATGCCGGCGGTCTGGGCGGCCTTGCGGACGATCCGCTCGACGGTGACCGGCCCGACCGGGAAGAGACGGCTGCTCCCCTCGCCGACGAGGGTGCGCTCGGTGAGATACCGGTCGATCGCGGTTCGCGTCCGGTCCTCGAGCACGACCTCGCGGTCCTTGTCCCCCTTGCCCGAGCGGACGTGCAGGACGTTCCGCTCGAACTCGATGTCCTCGAGCTGGAGGTGGCAGAGCTCGCCGACCCGCAGTCCGGCGAAGCCGAGGACGTGCACCATCGCGCTGTCGCGCGGAGAATCCTTCACCGCGGCGAAGAGCCGGTGCATCTCCTCCTCCGTGAGGTAGCGGGGGAGCCGCTCGGGCCGGCGCGGTGGCTCGAGCTGATCGGCGATCGAGTATCCGAAGCTGCGGAACAGGCAGGTGAGCCCCCGGACGGTCGTGTAGAGGGAGTTCTTCGAGTAGTGGCGCTGGAGGACGAGATACTCCCGGAAGGTTTCCAGGTCCCGGAGCGTGACGTCCTCGAGCGGCTTCTGCGTGTACCCGAGGAACGTCTTCGCGATGTGCCCGTACTGCTTCACGGTGCACGGGCTCCGCTCCTTCGATTGGAGCATCCGCTGGAAGCGCCCGACCAGCTCGTCGACCCGGAACGGGGGGGCGGCGTCCGCCGGCGCGTTGTCGGGCCGTCCCCGCCGCGGCGCCGTCGGTCCACGCGCGATGGGGGCAGAGGCCATTGAAGCTCGCTGGCTGGGATTCGCCTAATAATCGTATGGACGCACAGGAACGCTCGGCCGCTCCCCTCGCTAAATAGAACCTCGAGGTTCTGCCCGACGTGCACTGCTCGACCTGCGCGGAGCCCGCGGTCGTCGACCAGCCGTACCGCGGCGCGCACGTGTGCCGGCGCCATTTTCTCGCCTCGGTCGACGACCGGATCCGGGCCGAGTTCCACCGCCAGGTTCCCCGATTCTCCTCAGGGACCGTCGCGGTCGCGCTCTCGGGCGGCAAGGATTCGGCCGTCGCGCTCGCCGCGGCGCATCGGTACTTTGGCCGACGTCCGACGGTCCGACTCGTCGCGCTGACGGTCGACGAGGGGATCGCGGGGTACCGCTCCGGAACGATCGTCGCCGCCCGGCGGCTGACCGAGCAGCTCGGGATCGAGCACCGGGTCGTGGAAGCCGCGACCGAGCTCGGCACGACGACCGACCGGGCCGCCGCCGAGCTTCCCGACACGGTCCCGTGCTCGTTCTGCGGGGTCTGGCGCCGCCGCCTCCTCAACCAGGCTGCTCGGGACGCCGACGCCCAGGTCCTCGTGCTCGGGTTCAACCTCGACGACCTCGCCCAGACGGTCCTCATGAACCTCGTGCGGGGCGACCTGGACCGGATCGGTCGGATGGCGCCCCATCGGGTCCGTCAACCCGGACTCGTCCCCCGCATCGCGCCCCTCGCCCAGATCCCCGAGCGCGAAGTGTTCCTGTATGCCCAGTTGACGGGGCTCCCGTTCGACCACGGGGAGTGTCCGCACGCCGGTCGTGCGGCGCGGAACGTCTTCCGGGAGGTGGTGTGGCAGCTCGAGGAGGCCCAACCCGGCACCCGGCAATCGCTCCTCCGCACCCGGGAGCAGCTCCTCGACCGGATCGCCACGGTGGCGGCCGTCGGGGCGCCCGGGCATTGCCGCGTCTGCGGGGAGGCGGCCAGCTCCGAGCTGTGCCGCTCGTGCACCTACCTCGCGAGCGTGCGCCTGCCGATGGTCCCGGGCGAGGTGCCCTGATGGATCCGACGCCCGGCGAAGGCAGCGACCCTCGCGCTTCGGTTCGCAAACGGGTCCTGGTCGTCGGCGCCGGCATCATGGGCAGCGGGGTGGCCGCGCA
This sequence comes from Thermoplasmata archaeon, assembly GCA_050011355.1. Taxonomy (GTDB): domain Archaea; phylum Thermoplasmatota; class Thermoplasmata; order Lutacidiplasmatales; family UBA184; genus Lutacidiplasma. Next base: position 108,269 of record JBEKJG010000006.1, read on the forward strand.
GGCCGCCCTGGCCGGCTACCCGGTGACGCTGGTCGACGTGAACGAGGAGTTCGCCCGGCGGGGCCGCGACAACGCGATCCGCGCGCTCGACCACGCGGTCCGCAAGGGGACCGTCGGCGCCGGGGACCGCGAGGCGGCGCTGAACCTCCTCGAGGTCGGGATCGGGCTGCGGAGGGCCGAGTCCGCGCAGGTCATCGTCGAGGCGGCCCCCGAGAATCTCGAGCTGAAACGGAAGGTCTTCGTCGAGGTCGAGGCCTACGCGGGACCGGACACCCTGCTCGCGTCGAACACCTCCTCCCTCCCGATCACGGCGATCGCCGAGCCGATGAAGGACCCTTCCCGGCTCGTCGGGATCCACTTCTTCAACCCGGTCCTTCAGATGCCGCTCGTCGAGGTGATCCCCGGACATACGACCCCTCCGGAGGTGGTCGACCGCGCCCGGGCCTTCGCCGTCACCCTCGGGAAGACGGTCGTCACCTCCCGCGATACCCCGGGGTTCGTCACGAGCCGGGGGATGGCCGTCCTCGTCAACGAAGCGACGTGGATGTTGTACGAAGGCGTTGCCACGAAGGAGGACATCGATACATCCTACAAGCTCGGGTTCCACCACCCGATGGGGCCGTTCGAGCTGGTGGACCTCGTCGGCATCGACACCACCCTCGCCATCCTCGACATCCTGTGGGACGGTTTCCGGGACGCCCGGTACCGGGCCTGCCCGCTCCTCCGAACGATGGTCTCGGCCCGCAAGCTCGGGCGGAAGACCGGTGAGGGGTTCTACCGGTATCCTCCCGCCGGGGCGCGCCCGTGACGAGCGTGGACGGCGGCATCGACCTCCTCCTCCTCGTCATCGTCTCGCTGCTCCCCGCCCTGGTCTACCTCGCCTGGGTCCGGCGCTCCGCCCGGTTCCAGCGCGAGAGCTGGGGCCCGCTCATCGGGGCGTTCCTCTACGGGGCGCTGTTCGCGACGGTCGCGGCCGCCCTCGTCGAGGTCGTCCTGGTCGCCGCCGGGACGGCCGCGAGCATGCAGTACCCGGCGCCGGAATTCACGTTCCTGAACGGCAACTCGACCCTGGGCGGCATCTTCCTCGTCCTCGTCATCGCCCCGTTCGTCGAGGAGGCCCTGAAGGCATCGGGGGTCTACTCCTACCGGGACCGGTTCCGGAGCATCGCGGACGGCCCCGTCTTCGGGGCGTCGGTCGGTCTCGGGTTCGGGTTCTTCGAGACGTTCCTCTACGGGCTCGGCGCGTACCTCGTGGGCGGGCTCGCGGTCGGGATCGCGCTGATCCTGGTCCGGAGCCTCTCGAGCGTCCTCCTCCACGGCAGCTCGACCGGGATGTTCGGCTACGGGTTCGCCCGCAGCCGGTTCAATCAGCCCGGCCCCGGCACGGGGTCGTACTACCTGCTCGCCGTCGCGATGCACGCCGGGTTCAACGCCCTCGCGTCCCTCTCGGTGGTCCTGGTCCTGCTCGGGGTCTCGGGCGTCGCCGTCGTCACAGCGTCCTACCTCGCCCTGTTCGCCGCGGTGTTCTTCGCGTTCGGGGCGATCGAGCACGTGCGATCGGTCATCGCGACCGCGGACTTCCCCGCGATCCAGCTCGGCTCGTCCCGGTACCGGCCGCGCGGGGGAAAGGCTCGGGCCCCGCCGCCCCCGTCGTCCTAGAGCTTCCTCCGGGGCGGCGCACCCTCGCGCTGCCACTCGGATTCTCCGATCGATCGGTAGACCGACTCCGCCTCGTCGGTCGCGGGCGCGTCCCCGGCCTGGCCGACGTCGCGGATGCGGGTCTTCTTGAGGAGCCAGTAGTGGATCCGCCAGGTCTTTCCCCGGGAGACGGTCGCGTCCTCCTCCTCGCTCGTGAGGAGCCCCTCCTCCTCGAGCTGGTAGAACCGGTCCCGGTCCTCGCTCGAGAGCTTGTTGTCGAGCACCGTGCCCTCGGCACCGAAGTACCCCAGCACCATCCGGGCGGTGGGACGGGCCTGCTCGGCGGTCATCTTTCCGTGCACGACCAGCGTGCGTTCGATCGCGCGGGTGAGTTCGGCTTCGGTGATCGATGCCATCCCGACCGCTCGGTCACCGCCATCGCCTTGGATAAGGTGTGCGCGCGAGAGGCAACGGGGCGGAACGGTTTAGTGACGGACCGGGGTCGGCCCGGCCATGACCGAGCCCGTCGCCTTCGAACCGACCTCGGCCGTGCAGGACGCGGCGCGGCGGGCGCTCGACCGCGGCCTGTGCCCGGAATGTTTCGGGCGCCTCTTCGGGCGGCTCGGCCACGGTCTCACTAACCCGGAGCGGGCGGAGCGCCTGCTCACCCACCTCGGCGCTTCCCCTCCCCCGCGCACCGGCCCCTGCACGGGGTGCGCCGACATCTTCGCGAAGCTCGACCTCTGGGTCGAGCGGGGCCTCCGCTCGGTCGAGGGGTATGAGTGGCACCGGTTCACCTGCGGGTCCCGCTGGGAGCCGGAGCTCCTGGCCCGGGAGGAGAACCTCTGGATGCAGGTCGGCTCGGAGTGGGGCGAGAGCGCCCGGTCCGCGTTCAACCGGGAGTGGGGCAAGGCGCTCGAGGCGCGCACGGGGGCGTCGGGGGGACCGGACCGGCCCGACATCGTCTTCCTCGCCGACCTGGCGGTCGGCCGCGTCGAGCCCACCATCCTCCCTCTGTATGTGCGCGGCCGCTACCGGAAGCTCGACCGCACCATCCCCCAGACCCACTGGCCCTGTCGCCGATGCCGCGGCCGGGGGTGCGACACCTGCCGCGGGACGGGAAAGACCTACCCGACCAGCGTGGAGGAGCTCGTCGGCGCCCCCCTCCTCACCGCAGCGGGCGCCTCGGAGACCCGCTTCCACGGGATGGGCCGGGAGGATATCGACGCCCGGATGCTCGGACGGGGCCGTCCGTTCGTGCTCGAGCTCATGCAACCCCACCGCCGGACCGTCGACCTGGCCACGCTGGCCCCCGAGATCGCCCGCTCCTCCGAGGGACGGGTCGAGGTGGACGAACTGCGCCCCGCCGAGGCGACGGACGTGGTCCACGTCAAGGAAGCCGCCCCGGAAAAGAGCTACCGGGTCGGGGTCGTGGGGTCGGTGCCGGTGGCAAAAGTTAATGAGGCGCTGGACGTCGCGACCGGCCGAGCGATCGCCCAGCGCACCCCCACCCGCGTCGCCCATCGCCGCTCCGACCGCGTCCGCGCGCGTCGGATCGTCGCTGCGCGCGTCGTCGAGGCGGCGGACGCCGGCTTCACGCTCGAGATCCGGACCGAAGCGGGTACGTACGTCAAGGAGTGGGTGGAAGGAGATGGCGGTCGTACCGAACCCAACCTCGCGGGCCTGGTCGGAGTCCCCCTGAAGGTCGGATTCCTCGATGTGCTGGACGTTCACGATACGGTAGGTTAGATCCATGGTGAAGAGTTCGAAGGGGTTCCGTTCCCGCAGCCGCGGGACGTTCACGAAGGAGGTCCGCGAGAAGGGCATGCCGCCCGTCAACTGGTTCCTCCGCTCGTTCGAGATCGGGGACCGCGTGACGATCCGCATCGAGCCGTCCGACCCGCACGGCCAGCCCCACCCCCGCTACCAGGGCCGCACCTGCACCGTGGTCGCGAAGTCGGGTCGCGCCTACCGCATCGAGTTCCTGGACGGCGGCAAGCCGAAACAGCTCGTCGCCACCCCCGTGCACCTCTGGCCCGTCCCCAAACCCGAGGGGACCCATGCCTGATCCGGTCCCCCTCGCGCGCGTGAAGGACCTCCTCGCCGAAGAGGCCGCGCACCGTACCCTCCCGCGGGAGGCCGCCCTCGCGCTCCAGCACGCCGAGCTGTTCGTGCGCCTCTCCTCCGAGCAGACGGAGAAGCTCATCGCGGAGCTCCGGGCGCTGCCGTATGTGGATGCCGTCGTCGCGGTGAAGCTCGCCGACACCCTGCCCCAGTATCCGGAAGAGATCCGGCTCCTGTTCTCGAAGGAGCGGGTCGCGCTGGAAGAGGCGCAGGTCACCCAGCTGCTCGAGATCATTGCACACCACCGATGAGCGGGATGGGAGACGGTGGAGAGCTACGCGCACGTCCTCGATTACCTGCCGAACGGTCGGCAGACCGAGCGCGGTTTCCATCGTGAGCCCCTCGCCCTCGCGGTCGGCGAGGACGAGCTCAAACTGTTCGAGCTTGTGCCGCGCCTGGGCGCCCAGCTCGCTCCCGGCCAGCGCATCCCGCTCGTGCCGCTCGAGGGGGTCCCGCCGCCGATCGACCACGTCCGCCGTCGCCTCGCGTACGACGAGCTGACGGTCTCCGCCCGGTCGGAGCTGACCTCCGCGCTCGAGCGGATCGTCCGGGCGAACCCGTCCCGCTACCTCCGCTTCTTCAACGAGGCCCCCGCGGTGTCCCGGCGGTTCCACCTCCTGGAGCTGCTGCCGGGGATCGGCAAGAAGACGATGCAGCAGATCGTGGACGAGCGCAAACGGGCGCCGTTCGCGAGCTTCGAGGAGATGGAGACCCGCCTCCACCTGAAGAACCCCGAGCTCTTGATCGTCGGCCGTATCGAGCAGGAACTGAGCGGTGTCGAGGACAAGTACCGGCTCTTTGTCGCCCCCTGATCCGCCCCCGGACGCGCCGCCCGCCGTCCCGACGACGGCCTCCGAGGTCCGCGCGGCGCTCGCACGCCTCGAGATCCGCCCCTCGCGCGGGATGGGGCAGTCGTTCCTCACCGACCCGTTCGTCGCCGATGCGGAGGCGGCGCTGGTCGGCGTTCCGACGGGCCGGCCGGTGCTGGAGATCGGCGGGGGATTCGGCCAGCTCACCGCCGCGCTCCTCCGCCGCAAGCTCGTTCCGCTCACGGTGATCGAGCGGGACGCCCGGCTGGCCCGGTTCCTCCGGCGCACCTTCGCCGACCGCATCTCGGTCGTGGAGGGGGACGCGCTGGAGGTCCCGCTGCCGCCGGTCGAGGCGGCGGTCGGGAACCTCCCCTACTCGGTCGCGACCCCCCTCTTGCTCCGATTGTTCGAGCACCGCGTCCCGCGGGTCGTCTTCCTGGTGCAGGACGAGGTCGCGCGCCGGATGGGCGCGGGTCCCGGTTCGAAGGAGTACGGGCGCCTCTCGATCATCGCGCAGCTCTACGGGACGGTCGAGCTGTTCCGGACCGTCGCACCCTCCGCGTTCACGCCCGTCCCGGAAGTGACGAGCCGTATCGGGGTCCATGTCGCCCGCGCGGGCCCGCTCCCCGTGCCCTCGGTGCCCGCGTTCGAGGAGATGGTCCGACTCCTGTTCTCCTCCCGCCGGAAGCAACTGCGGAACCTCATGCCCCGCGTCGTGCGGCCGGAAGCGACCGCCGAACGTGCGGCCGCTGCGGCGGGATGGCCCGCACAGTGGCCAACCCTGCGTCCGGAAGCACTCCCGGCCGAGTCGTACTTCGCCCTGGCGCGGGCGATCTCCCCGGCCGGCTCGTCGGGGTGATCTTCCCCCGGAGGCTCGACCGACGAGGTTAGGTATCGACCTCCGGTCGCCCGCGCGTGCCGACCCCCCGCACCGACGGCCGCCGACCCTCCCCTCGCCGGGCCCCGGTCCGCGCCCACGAGCGGACCAACCGCGCCCTCTGGGAGAAAGTGGCCGCCGACTACGAACGGCGGAACGAGCGCACCCTCTCGCGGGGCTCCGCCATGGGTTGGGGCATGTGGCACCGACCGGAACGCGAACTGCGCGTCCTCGGGGAGGTCCGAGGGAAGGACATCCTCGAGCTCGGGTGCGGTGCCGCGCGCTGGTCGGTCGAACTCGCGCAGCACGGGGCGCGCATGGTTGGGCTTGACTTCTCCCCGGCCCGGCTGGACCAGGCCCGAGGGCAGATGGAGCGGGCCGGGGTCGACTTCCCGCTGGTCCGCGCGAGCGCGGAATCGGTCCCGCTCCCGTCGGGACGCTTTGACATCGTGTTCTGCGATTGGGGAGCGGTCACGTTCACCGACCCGTACCGGACCGTTCCGGAAGTCGCCCGGCTCCTGCGTTCGGGCGGTCTGTTCGCCTTCTCGAACTCCAGTCCGTTCCGATCGCTCTGCCAGGACCGGAAGACCGACCGCCTCTCGCGACGCCTACTCTACGACTACTACGGCCTCCATCGGCTTGACTATCCGGACGAGGTCAATTTCAACCTCACCTATGGAGAATGGATCCGGTTGTTCCGGGAGAACGACCTCACGGTCGAGGACCTCATCGAGCTCCGTCCGGCGCGAGGCGCGCGGACCACCTACCTTTCCAAGAGAGATTCCGAGTGGGCCCGCCACTGGCCGATGGAGGTCATCTGGCGCGCTCGCAAGTCGGTCGCCGGCGCGTCCGTCTCGCCGCGCCCCCGGCGACTCCCCCGCGGTCGGGCTTAGGGACCGGCCGGCGTCGAATTCGGGGGAGGGCTGCCGCCCGGAGCGGCGGCCCGCCACGCCCAACGGACCAGGTAGGGCGAGAGGAAGGTCGTGACGATCGTGAGCGCGCCGACGAAGGGGAGGACGAACGAGCTCGTCACGCCGACATCGGCCCCACCCTTGGCGACCACGAGCGAGAGCTCGCCACCGGAGGCCGAGAGGTTGATCGCGGTCAGGCGGGCCTCCGCCACGGCGACGCGCTGCTGGCGGGCCGACAGGTACGTGGCAAGGAACTTCGCCGAGATCGCGGTCCCCAGGAACGCGGCGATCTCGAGGGCGTACCTCGGCAGGAGCTCGAAGTTCATCAGCGCCCCCATCGAGACGAAGAAGATCGCCCCGAAGACCTGCTTGAACGGGGCGATCAGGCGCTTCGCCTCGTCGTGGCTCTTCGAGTCCGCGACCAGGACGCCGGCGAAGAACGCTCCGCTCGCGACCGAGATCCCGAGGACGGAGGAGATCCCGGCGAGCCCCAGCGCGAGCCCGAGCACTCCCAGCAGCAGCAGCTCGGGCCGCCGCAGGCCGGCGAGCCGGTCGACCATCCAGGGGACGACCCGGGAGCCGAGCCCGAGCGTCCCGCCGATGAAGACGGCCACGACGCCCAAGGCGAGCGCGACCTCCGAGAACTCGAGGTGGCCGGAAACGGCCGTCGACTGGAGCACGCTCAGGGCCGAGACGGTGATCACGTCCTCGACGACGGTGATCCCCAGGATGAGCCGGGTCTCGGCGCGCTCGAGGAGTCCCAGGTCCTCGAGCGCCTGGGAGAGGATGACGGTGCTGGTGACCGAGATCGCCAGGGCGAGGAACAACGTGTCGAAGACCGAGAACCCGAACGCGAGACCCAGCCCTACGCCGGCGGCGAACGTGGAGAGCGCCTCGGCGGAGGCGATGACGACGGACCGGCGGCCCACCTCGCGCAGCCGAGCCAGCGGGTACTCCAGCCCGACCGCGAAGAGGAGGAAGGCGATGCCGATCTGCGCGAACGCCTCGATGACGTCCGGGTAGTGGAGCAGGCCGAAGGGCGGGGTGTACGGCCCGATGATCACCCCTGCGATCACGTAGCCGACGAGCAGGGGTTGGCCGAGTCGGTAGAAGATGAGCGCGACGACCAGGGCGACCACGAGGACGACCGCGAGGTCCTCGATCACCGAGACCGCTTCGATGGGCATTGGTCGCGCGCCCATGCCGGTCACGGATAACTAGACGCGGCCGGCCCGAGCGTCCGTCGGCGCTCGCGCTATCTGGGCTCGGGGTTCCGGACCCCGCACCGATGACCCCCACGCGGGGGGCGGAAACGCCCCGTTCGGACCCCACCGTGAGCGACCGGGCCGTCTGGGACGCCGTCGACCGGTACTTCGTCGACCGCTTCGGCCTGAACGACCCGGTCTTGGAATCGGCCCTGCGGGCC
>JBEKJG010000007.1:0-104739 GCA_050011355.1 Thermoplasmata archaeon
GTGCCGCCGTACAGGTCGTCGACCGAGACGATGCGGCTACCGGACTTGAGCGAGGACAGGAGCGTGGTCAGGGCGCCGAGTCCCGAGCCGAACGCGAGCGCTCCGCGGCCGGATTCGAGCGCCCCCAGGGTCGCTTCCAGGTTGGCCCGGGTCGGGTTCCCGGAGCGGCTGTAGACGTACCCCTGATTCCGATTCGGGGCCTTCTGGCGGAAGGTACTCGAAAGGTAGATGGGCGGGCTCACCGCGCCGGTCGCCGCGTCGATGGTCGGACCCTCGTGAATGACCCGCGTGTTAAACCGCATGGCGACCCCCCTGTTCGGACAGGAAACCGATCAGGTCGTGACGGGTGAGGACGCCGACGGCCGCCCCGGTGGCGGGGTCGCGCACGAGAAGCGCCCGCTCCTCGCGGAGCGCGTGAAGCACTTCGGAAACCGTCGCATCCGCCGAGATCTCGACGAACGCGGGCTGGAGGACGGACTGGACGGTGCGGAGCAGGACGGTGTCGTCCGCGAGGCTCCGGCGGAGGATGTCCTCTTCCTGGATCGATCCGACGTTCGCGTGGCCAGCCAGCACGGGCATCTGGGTGATGCCGTGGTGGCGGAGCAGCTGGAGCGCGTCCCCGACGACCGTGGTCGGGTCCGCCGCCACGATCCCGGGAGTCGGTTCCTTCCGGGAAAGGAGGACGCGGGCCGTGGCTCCGGCGTCGAGGAACCCCTTGTCCCGCAGCCAATCGTCCGAGTAGAACTTCGAGAGGTACCGGTCGCCGGAGTCGGGGAGGAGAACGACGACCGTCGAGCCCTCGGGGACCGGACGTTTGGCGAGCCATCGGATCGCTCCCGCGACGGCAGAGCCGGACGAGCCCCCGACGAACATCCCCTCCTCCTGGGCGAGCCGCCGGGCCATCTGGAACGATTCGCGGTCGTTCACCGTGACGAACTCGTCCATGTACTGGAAGTGGATCGACTTCGGGATCATGTCCTCCCCAATACCCTCCACCAGGTAGGGGGTCGCTTTTGCGAGCTGCTTCGTCCGGAAGTAGGGGCCGAGGAGCGACCCCTCGGGGTCGACCGCGACCATGCGGACGGCCGGACGGTGCTCCTTGAAGTATCGCCCGATCCCGCTCAACGTCCCACCGGTACCTACCGTGGCGATAACAGCGGTGAGCTCGGGTCCGCCGTCGCGGTCGATCTCGGGTCCGGTGGTCCGGTAGTGCGCCTCGGGGTTCCCCTGGTTCTCGTACTGGTTGGGATAGTACGCCCCCGGGATCTCCTGGGTCAATCGGCGGGCGACCGAATAGTGGCTCATCGGGTGGTCCGGCGCGAGTCCGCTCGGGGTCACGACGACGCGGGCCCCGTACGCCCGAAGGAGCCGGATCTTCTCCGTGCTCATCTTGTCGGGGAGGACGAAGACCATGCGGTAGCCGCGTACGGCGGCCACCATCGCGAGACCCACACCGGTGTTCCCGCTCGTCGCCTCGACAATGGTCCCGCCCGGCTTCAGCCAGCCCTTCTGCTCGGCCTCGTCGATCATGATCTGACCGATCCGGTCCTTCACCGAGCCTCCCGGATTGAGGTATTCGAGCTTGGCCAGGACCCGGTACGGCAGGGATTGGGTCACCCGTCGGAGGGGAACGACCGGGGTGTTCCCGATCAGGTCCAGCACGCTCTCCGCCGGCCGTCGCTCGGAGGTCACGGGCCGCCGAGGAAACCCGGCCGCAATAACCTTGCTGGAAAGTTGGGGCCGGGAGGGAGCATCGGACGAGCCGACTCTTCCCGCGAAGGCGCCCTCGGAGTCAACCCAGCTCCACAGGCAGTAGAACTCGGAGCCCGATCGCTACCGCGGCGTCTGCTACGTTAGGTAACTTAGGACTCGTCCCACGCGGGGGACTCGCTGCGGGACAGCGGAGCAATGGCGGGAACGACAATGTCGTCTCCCTTCACCGGGGGAGGGCCCTTCCGCCGAACGAGTGCCAGCAGGAGGGCGACCAGGATGACCCCCGCCCCGACCCCGATGATCCCCCAGTCGAGGACCGAGAGCTGGGACGACGAGGACCCGTGGGGTGCTCGGACGACCGCCACGAAGGTAACGACCACCTGACTCGGCGCGCCCGAGATGCTGATCGACCCGCTCGGCGAGGTCGGGACGTAGCCCGACGCGTTCCCGATCGTGTAGTTGATCTGCCCGCTGGGTTCCAGGAAGGTCACCGTAGCCGCTCCCCCGGAGTAAAGGGTCTGGGTCCCGATCGTCACCGACCAGTTGGTCCCGGTCGGGAGGCCCGTCTCTCGGAACGTCAGTGCGTAGGTCGGGGGTGGAGAGGTGAAGGCCACCATGATCGGGGACGCCGAGGTGCCGACATCGGCCGTGCCAGTGCTTGGGGCGCTGGCGTAACCTGCCACAGGGTCGATCAGCCAATCGACGGTCCCGTTCGGCAGCAAGAAGGCGATCTCATTCGTTTCGGAACTCTTCGTGAAATTCCCTACGGTCACAGACCAGTTCGTCCCACCGGGGAGACCCGTCTCCTCGAACGTCAGGACGGATTCCTCCGCGAACGCGACCGTCACGAGGCGCGGAGCCCCGTTCACGGAGAACGAGCCAACCGGCGAGACGGGCAGATAGCGAGGCACGCTGGTGACCGTGAAGGTGTAAGTACCGTTGGGCAAAATGAACGTCAGGCCCGAGGTCCCGTTTGACGAGTGGGTCACCCCACCGATCGTCAGGTTCCAGTCGGAGCCGCTCGGCAATCCTGTTTCTGTGAACGAGATGAGGTAGATGACCTGGTAGTAGACTAGCGTGGGCTCGACCACGTTCGCCCCGGCGACCGTGACGAACCCGTGGTAGGGTAGTGTGGTTTGGTGCCAGCCCGCGATGTCCGAGATCGTGTACGGGTAGGTCCCATTCGCCAAACCGACGAACGGCAGGTTGTCGAGTCTTCCGTCCGTCGTGTAGCTGTTGGTGATGCCGTTCATCGTGATCTGCCACGTTTGACCAGCGGGTAGGCCGGTTTCCCAGAATGTCACGGCGTAGGTGACGGGTAGGAACGTGACCAACACCGAGTACCCGATTCCCGAACCGTCGACCGAAGTCGCATTCCCGGTCACCAGGAACGCACCGACGTAGGCCAGGGTGCCCTGGTGCCACCCGCTAACGCCGTGGATGACATACGGGTAGGTGCCGTTCACGAGTCCGTTCCATTCGAGCGAGTCCGTACCACCGTTAGTCGTCAGAGTTTTGTCCGAACCGTTCACCGAGACATTCCAGAGTTGGCCCGCCGGAAGGCCCGACTCGGAGAACGTTACGGTGTACGTCACGGTCCGGAACACGAGGGTGATCGAGTACCCAACACCCGAGCCGTCGACCGAATTGTCTAGGCCATCGACGGTGATTTGCCCATGGTAGTGGAGTGAGGCTTGGAACCAGCCGGGGATGTTCTCGATCGAGTATGACAGGGTACCGTTGACCTCTCGGGTCCAATTGAGCCAGTCGGTCCCACCGTTGGTCACGGTGCTGTTGCTGGAGCCGTTCAGGGTGACCGTCCAGTCCTCTCCCGACGGCAGCCCCGTCTCCGAGAACGTCACGGTGTACGTGACCTCGGTAAACGTGACGCTCTCGGCGACGGCCACCGCGCTTCCGTTGATGGAATCGGTCCCTGCCGCCACCGTGATCGATCCCGAGTACGGGAGGGATGCCTCGTGCCAGCCGGAGATTCCCGCGATACGGGCGAAGGTCCCATTGGGCTCATCGAAGGAGAGGGTGTCCGTTCGCCCGCTCGTCGTGTTCTGGCGTGACGTCCCGTTCAGCGTGACGTTCCAGAGTTGACCCGCGGGCAAGCCTGTTTCCGTGAAGGTAATCTCGTACTTCACAGGGTTAAACGCCACGGTGACGGTGAGATTCGCCCCATTCACCGTCACCGTTCCGGAATAGGGGATGGTACTCTCATGCCAACCGGAAACATCCTGAATGGAGTATCGGTAGGTTCCGTTCATCGCGGAGTAAGGGAGCGAGACGCTAGACCCTGTCGTCGTGAGGTTCTGCGATGAACCCGCGAATGTGACCGCCCAATACTTTCCGGGCGGGAGCCCCGACTCCGTGAACGTGACTACGTAGGTGACGGGCGTAAAGGGCAGGCTCACCGAGACCGCAGTACCGTTCACGATAACGCTGGAACTATAGTTGAGGGGCGCGTAGCTCGAGTCGTTCGTCGAGACCGAGTAGGAGTACGTGCCGTTCGGCAGGGCGATAGATTGGGCGGTACCGAACGGTCCGAAGACCTGGCTGGTCAACGGGGTCTGCCCGTGGACGGAGACGGTCCAAGCGGCCCCGTTCGGGAGTCCGGTTTCGGTGAACGTCACCGTGTAGTTGACCTGGGCGAACAGAATCGGGACCGACACACCCGCACCAGTCACTGGTACCGACCCCGTGGACGGGGCAGCCGAGTAGCCGGGTACGACCGAGATGGAGTACGAGTACGTTCCGTTCGGCTCGGGGAAGGAGATCGACGAGCCGGTGGAGTTGCCCAGCGTCCCGTTCAACGTGACCTGCCATAAGGTCGCCGACGGAAGGCCGCTTTCCGTGAACGTCACAGTGTAGAACGTCAGGATCTGGGTCCAGGTGATCCCGACGGTGAGATTGGCTCCGCTTACGTTCACGGAGCCGTTCACCGGCGCAGCGCTCCAGCCGAGCAGTCGAGATACGTTGTAGGCGTAGCTCCCGTTCGGGACCGGGAAGGAGATATCGCTCAAGTGCGAGGAGTTCGTGACCGAGCCCAGCGTCACGGACCACCCCATTCCGCTGGGCAATCCGGATTCGGCGAATGTGACGGTCCAGTTCGCCACGGTGTAGTGGATGGAGACCGACACCGGACCACCGCCGACAGTGACCTGGCCGTGGCCGGGCGAAGGGAGGTACCCCGGAATCGGGGCGAAGGAGTAGGAGTAGGTTCCGTTAGGTTCAAGGAACTCGATCGATGAGCCGCTCGAGTTCATTCGGGTCCCCCCGAGGTCCACAGTCCATGTGGTTGAGGAAGGAAGTCCCGACTCCGTGAAGTTCACCGCGTAGACCCAGTCGAAATGGAGCGGGATCTGCAGGGGTAGCCCCGTCACGTTGAATTGCCCACTGGGCGGGACGAGACCCAGTCCTGGCACGGGGGTGGTTGCGTTGTATTGGTAGCTCCCGTTCTTCAGAATTTCCTCGCAGGGCACACCGCCCACGAAGCACTTCTCCGGAATCCTCCCGGAAACCGCGAGCGTCCAATTCCCCCCGCTCGGCAATCCCGTCTCGTTGAAGGTGACTGTGGACCAGTAGGCCGTGAAGTTGATCGCGACTACTTGGGGGCCGCCAATCACGGTCACAATGCCCCGCCAGGTCGTAGTGTACCCCGGCTCCGGGCCCACCCGGTAGGGGTAGGTGCCGTTGGGCTCGGAGATGTTCTGATCGGGGGAGACCGAGCTCAGATTGGTGCCGTTCACGTCGACCGACCAGTTGCCGAGCGGTCGCGGGTAGGGTAGTCCGGTCTCCGCGAAGGTGACGACGTACGTGACCCGGGCGTACTTCAGATTCACGAACGCGGTCGAACCTGCGATGGCGGTTGTACCCGAGTAGGCCGGCGGAGCCCACCCGGCGGCCCCCGCGAGAGTATAGGAGTACGTCCCGTTGGTCTCGAAGAATGTGAATTGGGACGCGCTTCCCGATTGGGTCGTCCCGTTGAGCGTTACGTTCCAACTCGTGCCCGTAGGGAGTCCCGTCTCGTTGAAATCGACCGGAAAGACGCTTCCGTTCCCCCCCCAGCTCAAGGGCACAGCCGTGGAGGTCCCCTGAACAAGGACCGAGCCGGTGAACACGTTGGAGGTGAAACCGGTCAGTCTACCGACCGAGTAGTTGTAGGTCCCATTGTGAACTTGGAACCCGAGCGTCGTCCCGGTCGAGGAGGAAACATTACCGGCCAGATCGACCGACCAATTGGTGCCGGGAGGCAGGCCGGATTGGGTGAACGTCAGGGTGTAGTTCATTCGCGTCCAGTTCACGAGGACAACGACCGGGGTTCCGGCGACGGTCACGCACGAGTGGAAAATCGGTGTGGTCCATCCGGGTTCGGGACCGATCCGGTAGCAGAACGTCCCGTTGGGTTCGTACTCGGTGGTCTGATTGGTAGTGGAGTTGGACTCGACCCCGTTCAGGGTCACCGACCACGAGGTACCGCTCAGCAGCCCGTTCTCGAGGAATGTCACAGGGAACTTGAACGGGCTCCAGGGAACGCCGATCGAAGAGGGTCCGCCGGCCACAATCACCGAACCCGAAACCGCGGGCGGGAACCAGCCGGTGATGTTCCCCAGCAGATAGGAATAGGTCCCGTTTGCCACCAGTACGGTAATCGTATCGGAAGAGGACTGGACTGGCGCATTCGTCCCCACGGTGACGGACCACGGTGTCCCGGGGGGGAGCCCCGAGGCGCAGAAGGTCAGGGGGTAGAGGCCTCCCGAGCCGAGTGACGCGTTGGACCTGCATACCGAGACGAGGATGACACCCAGCGGAGGAATCACCCAGCTCGGACTGGTTTCGAATCCGGTGGAATATGAGTGGGTCCCGTTCAGCGAGGTCGTCGAGTTGTTTTCCCGCCAGATCGAGTAGGTCCCTTCGCGAGGAAAGACCGCCCCGGAAACGTTCAGTTGGACGGACGAGGTCGTGTTGTAGTTCACCGCCAGGAGTGTGAGAGAATTGGAGTCGGGCGACTCCGACACGCCCGCGAAGACCTTCGGGGCTCCGGGAAGCGCCTGGACGGAGGTGGCGAGCGGGTAGGTGTCGTAGTGGGGGAGGATGTTCGTGTAGAGCGAATCGAGCGGGAGGGGGGCCCCTGCCGCGGTGAAGAGCGAGCCGTTGTACGACGCCCGGAGCGCGAACAGGTCGGCGTTCGTGACGTTCGCTTCGCTCATCATCAGCAATTCGGCCGTCACGTAGGGAATCTCGGGGTACGTCCGCATGTACTGCTGCCAGCCTCCAAGGACCGTGGTCCCCGAGCCGAACTCGTCCACGAGGAACCGGATGGGCCGAGTGCAGTTGGGGCATGCAGCGGCGACCTCCTGCTCGTCCGTGAGGATGCGCCCGGTCATATTCCCCGCCGGCGAAGTGAGCGTCGCGAGGAACGCCGATTCGGACGCTCCCGACTGGATGCCTTCGGCGGGATAATCGTGGATGGCGACAGCGGAGAGGTTGGGTCCGTTCAGCGCGACCGTCGCGTTGATCCATGGACCGTCCGCTCGGCCGCCCCCACCAACGCCGGGTAGGCCGATCACTGGAACCTTCGGGTCGACCGCCTTCATCGCGGCGATGTATGCGTGGACCTCCTGGGCGTACCCGGTCGCGTTCACGGTGTTGTGGTTCGTCGCGTTCCAGGTGCTCCAGTTCAACCCGAAGTGCTGCCAGCCGACCGGCTCGTTGCCGACCTCCCAATACGCAGGATAGAACCCCAGCTGATGCTCCGTATACGCCACATCGTAGGCGGCGGTGGAGGGGCTGTCGATCTCGCCCGGTAAGGTGAGGATGGCACTGCAATTGACGGACCGGCACCAGTCGACGAAATCCGATTCGTTCGTCGTTACCGGAGTCGGGTACCCCTGCGTCCAAAGGGTGCCGCTAGTCATGTTGAACGAATCTGCGATACTTCCCGCCGGCCAGACGTACCAGTTGACCGGGGTGGATTCCGTCTCGACGGTGGCATTGTCAAGACTCACTTCGGGTCGCACACCGACCCCCCAGAAGTCGGTGAGGTCCCCGATCGTCTGGTTCTGAACGACCACCGTCTCGTTGGGGAACGGAGGGGGTTGCGTCCGGGCGACGGTAATGACCGGCAGGGGCCGGCTTCCCGCGGTACCGGTCGGAGGGGATGTGGTGAGCGGTATCGCCGAGAGCAGTAAAGGTGCGATCAGCAGCACGAGGACCGCGGTCCGCACCGGGGCGCTCCGCCGCCCCGTACTTCGTCCCCCCATGCGGCTCGCCATGGTCGGCAAGCCCGAGCCCTGAAGAAGCCTAAGGGTGTCGGAGCCGACGATTCACCGTCGAATGCCATAAACCGTGAGCGCAGACCTGACCCGAGCGTACTCCCAACTCGTCGGCCAGCGACGGGCGGTGGGGGGAGGGGCCGATAGTCCGTCTCGTTCATACTCGTTCGTTCGCGTCGTGCAGACCCCTTAAGGAGGGTAACCGTTTCATTCGTTGCGGAGCCATCGAATGCTGGGGGCGCTCGAGACGGAGGTCCTGGGGGCCCTGCGGGAGCTCGATGAGGCCCCCGCCCGGGACGTCCGGACGGCTCTCGACCGTCAGGGAACCCGGGTGGCCTATACCACCGTGGCGACCATCCTCTCGAGGCTGTACGACAAGGGCCTCGTCCGCCGCCGCCGGGAGACCTGCCGCGGCGGAGAGCGGTATGTGTACAGAACGGCCGACGTTGAGCAGAAATACCTCATCAACCTCCTCCGCGGCGTCGTGGCGATGTTTGGTCCCGCGGGCGTGGTCCACCTGAACGAGGAGATTGCGAAGCTGAACCCGTCGGAGGAGCGCGAACTCCGCCGACGGCTCGAGCTCGAGTAGGCGCCCGGGTTCCGTATGGGGACCACCCTCGTCGCACTGCTCTACCTCCCCGTCCTCGCTTGGGTCATCCTCGGCGTCGGACTCCTGCTCGCCTTCGGGCGGTCGGCGTCCGCCGTCGTTTTTCGGCTCGCAGCCGTATTCCTGGCGATCTGGGCTCTTCTGGCCACCACCGCCCTCCTCTGGGTCCTGACGAATGGGGGTTGGAGCGGTGTCGTGGACCTCGCCCACTCCCCGCTCCTCGTCTTCCAGGTTCGGTACGCTCCCCTTTGGCTGGCCGGCGCGGTCGGGGCCTTCGGGGTGTTCGTCGTGGCCTTCCTCCTCAGCCAGGTCGTCGGGCGAGGGTTCCTCGCGATCCTTCGTCCGTGTCCCCTGACTTGGCCTACCCACCTCCCCGCTCCGCCCAACCCGACGAGCCTTCTGACGTTCGCCTCGGAGCGACCGGACGCCTTCACCTTCACACTTCTCGAGGGATCTCCCGCCGGAAGGATCGAACGTCACGATTTCATCCTCGTGTCTTCGGGCCTGTTGGAGCTCCTGACCCCCGACGAGCGCGAAGCGGTGGTTGCGCACGAGGTCAGCCACATCCGCGCGTTGGACGGCCGGTATCTCACGTTCTTCCGGACGTTGGCACGGACCATGCGATGGGACCCGATCCTGGCTTTCCTTGCGGACCGGTTGACCGAGCGGGAGGAGTTCCGGGCGGACCTCGACGCGGTCGGGCTCACCCATCGCCCCAAGGCCCTCGCCCGCGCGCTGTACAAGGTCTCGCGCACGTCGGCGAGGCCCCGTGGGGCCGCCTCCCTCTTGGGGGCGAGCGGGCGACGCGGCCAGCGGCAGGCCGCCGAGCGGATCCGTCGTTTGGTGCTCCTCGCCGAGAGTGGGCGGTTCGAGGAGGAACCCGGTGCGTAGCCGGGGCCGAGTTCGAGCCAGCCCCGCAGTGGTCCTCCTCGTGGTCGCCGCGACCCTAGGGCTCGCGTTCGCCGGCCTTCCCACGGCGAGTGCGGCCCAATACCCTCCTGTCCCACTCGCCCTCGACCGCTGGTTCGTGTCGAACCTGACGGGGGCCGAGCTCTCGCCCGGCAGTGGGGGATCGATCTCGTTCACGGTCGGAGACCCGCTCGTGGGCGAGTCGATGAGCTCCCCGGTCCTCACCCTCCAGGTCTACGCCTTCAACGCGTTCCCGGGGAACGCGACGTCCGCCGTGGGTGTCTCCGCTCCCCCGATCCTGGTGACGGCCACCACGTCCGGCGCTTCCGTGAACCTCAGCTTTGGGACGATCGCGCCCAACGGGACCGTCGCCGCTTCGGTCGCGGTCCAGTCGTCGGGCGCGACACCCAGCGGCACGTTCGCGGTTCGAGTGGCGCTGCGGTTCGTCGCGGACGGCGCGGACTACCTTCTCGAGTCCCGCGGCTGGTTCACCACCCCGGAATGGGCGGCCGCCACGGCCGGCCCGAACGGCAGCGTCGACCTCAACGTGAGCGCCCTCGGAGTCTCCGGCATCCTGCCCGAGACCTCGATCCTGGTCAGTTCCTCCAACCTCTCGACCGCGATCTACGCGGTCCTGGGGGCGGGGCTCGTACTGGTCGGTCTCGCGGCCTGGCTCTACTTCCGCCCGCCGAAGTCGAGCTCCGGGGTCCGGAAGGCCCCGGACGACACCCAGGCGCCGAGCGCCTTGGGAAGCAGGCGGACGAGGGACGGGGACTGACGCAGGAGTTGGCGCGCGACGTGCGTGGGGAAGTCGATGTCCCCGAAGGCGACGATCGTGGCCGCGAGCTCCGAGCCCTGCAGCGCCGCGATGAGCCGGTCGAGGTCCGCGTCGTCGAGCCGCTGGAAGACGCGGCGAAGGTAGAGCGCGCGGTGGAACTCCTCCCCGAACTCCGCCCGCCAGGTGCGGTCGTACTCCGACAGCCGCGCGGCCGATAGGTTGCCCGAACGCAGCGCCGCATCGGCGACCGTGGCGGCGATCTCGGCGCATCGCATCCCCGTGAAGATCCCTCCGCCCGAGAGCGGCTTCACCTGGGCCGCCGCGTCCCCCACCAGGAGGACCCCGTCGCCGTGGGTCCGGGGCACCGTCCCGATCGGGATACCGGAGACCAGGAGCGCCGTCGGGTCGGGCAGCTTGCCGCCGAACCGACGTTGAAGGTAGGCCAGGAGATGGTCGTAGTACGTGCGTGCCGACGTGCCGTCCGCGTCCACGGCAACCCCCACCCGGGCACCGCCCACCCCGTCGGGGATCCACCATCCGAACAGCCCCGGAGAGATCGTCCGGCCGAGGTAGACCTCGACCGTGTCGGGATCGCCGGGGCTGCTCGGTATCTCCGCCTCGAACGCGGGCAGGATCTCGACGGGTCGGCGGAGGCGGAATGCGCGGGCGACCGCGCTGGAAACTCCGTCCGCGCCGATCACGAGGCGCGCGGATACCTCGGCGGGGACCTCCTCCGGCCCTTTCACACGGACGACCGTGCGGCCGGCTTCGGTTCGGATCCGGTCGATGAATCGGGTGGAGGTCCGGTATTCGGCCCCGGCGTGGGCGGCCCGGTCGGCCAACGCAACGTCCAGTCCCCCCCGGTCGATGACGAACGCCCGCGGTTCGGGAGCCTTAAAGTGAACGGAACCCAACGAGGGGCCGAAGACGGTCGCCCCCCGCACGGCGGTCCGGACCACGGAGTTGGTGCCGGCGAGGTCGAGCGCCCGCTGGGAGACCAGGCCGGCACACTGTACCGGATAGCCGACCCGAGGATGTTCCTCCAGGACAACGACCCGATGGCCGCGGGCGGCCAGGCGGTGGGCGACGGTCGACCCGGCCGGGCCGGCCCCGACGACGAGGACGTCGATCTCCTCCACGACCGTCAAACCCCCGTGCGGCTCTTAACGCGGTCGACGGCCGACCCTACCCGGTCCGCCAGGGGGTCCCGACGAGGTCGGTGCGCTGACGGGGTTCGATGCCGGACGCCTCGACCGGGATCGTGACCCCCGCCCGGTACGCGAGATACCCGGTCCAGGCGATCATCGCCCCGTTGTCGACGCAGAGGGAACGCGGAGGCGCGAACATCGTCCCGCCGCGGGCCTCGACCATCGTCCGGACCATCGTACGGAGGCGCTCGTTGCAGGCCACCCCCCCGCCGAGGACGACCGTGTCGCGGCGCCGGTGGGCGAGCGCACGCTCCGTGATCTCCGTGAGCATCGCGTAGGTCGTCACTTCGACGGAGTAGGCGAGGTCCGGCAGCGGCACGCCCCGCGCGCGGAGGGCGAGGGCGGCGGTCAGGATGCCGGAGAACGCGACGTCCATCCCGTGGACCGAGTACGGGAGCGGAAGGAGCTCGGACCCCTTCTTGGCCTCGGCTTCGAGAGCCGGCCCGCCGGGGAACGTCCCGCCGAGCTCGATCCAGAGCTTGTCGAGGAAGTTCCCGATGCCGATGTCGAGGGTCTCGCCGAGGACCCGATACCGACCGCGCGCGTACGCGATCACCTGCGTGTTCCCGCCGCTGGCGTAGAGCAGGAGCGGGTCGTCGAGGCCGCTCAGGACGCGGGCGATCTCGACGTGCGCGACGCAGTGGTTCACCGGGACCAGCGGCCGGTCCCACGCGAGCGAGAGCATCCGGGCCACGGTCGCCCCGGCGCGGAGGCAGGGCCCGAGACCCGGCCCCTGGGAGAAGGCGATCGCCTCCACGTCCTGGGGTTCCAAGTGCGCGGCCGCCATCGCCCGTTCGACGAGGGCGGGGAACAGCTCGACATGATGGTTGGCCGCCTCGCGCGGGTGGATCCCGCCCTGGGTCGGGCGGTACATGTCGGAGGCGATCCCCAGGACCTCGGCCCGGTCGGAGACGAGGCCGACCGAGGCGGTGTGGGCGGTCGATTCGATCCCGAGGATGACCATCGCGCCGACCACCGTCGGGCGGATACAAAGGGGGAGCGGCGGCCCCGCTCAGTCCTCGGTCGACTCGACCCGGAAGCAGACCTTCTTCCCCTTGAGCGCGAGCTGGACCCGGTCCGCGAACTCGAGGGACTCCCGGACACTGATCTCCCGGGCCCAATCGTAGACGAAGTCGTACCCCTCGGTCTCCTCTTGGAAGCCGAGATTCTCGAGGCAGTCGGCGATCTCGGAGTAGGGGGAGCCCTCGGAGTCCAGTTGCAGCAGGAGGAAGGTCTTCGTCATCGAACGAACTCGACTCGGAAGTACTTGGGCGGCCCTTAACGTTCACCCGGCACGGGCGGTTCCTCGTCCACGGGTTCGTCCTCGTCGGCGGGAACGGCATCGGGGTCGGGTCGGGCGCGGTGGGCCGTGACGCGAACGGCGACGCCGCGGGAGAGTCGGCCCATCTCGTGCGGTGCGAGCAGGAGCCGCCCGATCGCGAGGAGGTCGTTCGAGGGGTCGACCAGGAGCGCGGTGGTCCCGGGGACCAGGCGCGGGTCGACGTCGACTACGAATCGGCTGAACAAGGTTCGGCCGGCGCGCACGAACGGAACCGCGTCCGCGTGTACGACCACCCGGCGGACGCCGGGGGGAAGGAGCTCGTGCAACCGTTCGGCCCCCCGATAGGTCGGATGGGGCACCCCGTCCGTGCCGACGACGAACCACGGAGTCGTCCCGAGGGTGATGGCCCGTAGCCGACCCGTACGCCGGGAACGCTCCCCCCGGAGGCCCGGGGCCAGCGCCGTCGACACGTCCGGGCCAAACTGCCATTCCAGCAGAGCGCGGATCTGGTACTGGGTCCACGGCTCGGACCAGTCACGGTCGAGGTCGACCGAATCGCCGAGCTCCGCGCGGACCTCCTCCCGCAGCGCGCGGGGCGGATGATGACGCGGCGGGTCCGCGAACTCGTCTACGCCGAGATACGGCCCGACCGGGTACTGGTCCGTCAACTCGACCGGCACCGCGCCGAGGGGGGTCGCGGTTTCCCATCGGAGGGGCTGTCCGTTCCGGTCCTCGAGCGGAAGGTGTCGTAGGTACTCGGGCCGGAGCGCGAGCCGGCCGACCCGGCGTGCCGGCGGGTGACGCTCCCGATACGCGTCCAGGCGCTGTCGGAACCGAACGATCGAGGGTCGGTCGCGGCTCGACCGGTCGACCTCACGGAACGCCCGTCGGCTCTCCGGTTCGGTCGGCAGGAACACCTCCGGGTGGCGACGGGCCTCCTCGAGTCCGGCGCGGAGGGAGGGATGGGCGACGGCGCGGCGCTCCGCCAGTTCCCACAGCGTCCCGTCGCGGATCGCCTGCCGGACGCGCCCCATTTCCTCGGCCGAGGTCAGCAGGTTGTGAAAGGCGAGTCGGCGCTCGCGTTCCTCCGCCGGGAGCCGTGCGACCCGGGGCAGCGGGAGCTCCGCGCACAGGAAACAGTGGCAGGTCGCCTCGGTCACCTCGTCGAGCGCGACGGTCCCCTCGGGCAGGAGCAGACGTCCTCGCCGGGCGAACTTCTGGTAGGCCGACGAATCGATCAGGTCGACCCCGAAGAGTGCGGCGAACGCGAACGTCATGGGGTGACCGGCCCCGAACAGATGCACCGGGGCCGCCGGGGTGAGCTCGGGCCTCGCGGCGACCAACTGACGGACGAGTTCGATGAAGCGGTACTGCTCCAGGAGCGGGACCACCCCGCCGACGGCGAGGACGTCCCCGAGCTGGCTCGCTTCCCGGGCGGAGGCGGCCCGGAGGTCGGCATGCGGCCCGCCCTGCACGGGGACGGCCAGCAGGCCCGAGCGAGCGGCCCGGCCGGCCCGTGCCCGCTCCAGGGTGGTCTCCAGAGCGGCCTTCGCCTCGTCGTACGGGGTTTCCGGCTCCGTGAAGACGTCGAGGATGGTGGCGATGTCGGAGCCGATCGACTGCTGAAAACGGAGGATCTCCTCCGGGCCGACCTCGACCGAGCCGTAGGCGTGCTGCTGGAAGGCGCCGGAGTCGGTCATGACGGGCCCGGTGAATCCAACCAGGCCGTGGATTCCCTGACGCTCCGCGACCTCTCGCAGGGGAGGCGTTCGCCAGGTGATGTAGGACGACGTGATGAGCGCTCCCAACCCAAGTCGGCGGCGGAACTCCTCGGGAGGCACGGGCTGCCGGGCCGGATCCGGATGGACGACGGGCAGCAACGCGGGGGTCTCGATCGGGCCGTGCGGTGTCGCGAGCCGGCCGATCCGACCCAGCCCGTCCCGCTCGAGTACCTCGAAGTCGGTCACGAGGCGTTCCCCCGGGAGCGCGTGCTGGAGCGCGGAGCGTCGGACGCGTACGAGTCGCGGATTCGATGGAGGAGATCGGTGAGCATCGGAAACGTCAACTTTCCCGTGTTGGTGTTCTGGGGGCTCGGGTGGCACGACGCCCACAGGAGCGGTCGCCCTTCGCCCAGCGGTGCGCACGCCCCGTGGGCGAACGGGACCGAGGGGGTGGCCCCCCCGAACGCCCGCGGCGCCAGTTCGCGGACCGCTTCCCATGCGAACCCACCGAGGGCCAGTACCGCCCGGGTGTTCGGCAATAGTTGGAACTCCCGCTCAAGATACGGCGCGCACGACGCCTGTTCCGCGGGAGCGGGACGATTCCCCGGTGGAGCGCAGCGCACGGCCGCGGTGAGGTAGAGGTCGTGATAGCGAAGCCCGTCGCCGCGTCGGACCGAGGTCGGCTGGTTCGCGTAGCCGACTGCGTGGAAGGCGCGCACGAGGAACGCGGCGGATCGGTCGCCGGTGAACACCCGACCGGTCCGGTTCGAGCCGTGGGCGGCGGGGGCGAGCCCGACGACGACAAGCCGAGCGGCCGGGTCTCCGAACCCGGGGACGCCCCGTCCCCAGTATTCCTCGTCCCGGAACTCTCGTTTCCGCTCGCGGGCGACCGCGGTGCGGTACCGGACCAGCCGCGGACAGCGGGTGCAGGCCACGACCTCCCGGCGCACCTCCTCGAGCGAGTCGGTCACGGTCGGTCGAGTCGGCCGAGGCATAAGGCGCTCTCCGTGGCCCGGTCTCTCCCGATGCTCACCCGGAGTGACCTAAGGGTATAGTCCTCCCCGCGCCTATACCTCTCGATGACCGACACGCACGTTCCCAAGGGCTCTCGCCTCCGCCTCGGGGTCGTCGACGGGAACCTCGAAGTGCAAGGTCGCTCGACGATCGAAGCGGACGGTAGCATTCGGGTCGCGGGCACGGCCCAATTCCGAGGGGATGTGGACGTGGTGGGAAGCCTCGAATGCCGGGAGTTCCGTTCCGAGGACGGCCATGTCCACCTGAGCGGGGACCTCACCGTCGCCGACTCCCTGACCACCGACGAAGGAGAGTTGGAGATCGGAGGGAAGCTTTCCGCCCGAGACGTCGACGTCGACCGCCGGCTCACGCTGAACGGACCCGCGACCGTCGAGTCGATCGAGGTCGGAGGACGTCTCGAAGGGGCCTCCACGCTGACCGCGCACGATGTATCGGTCGGCGGTAAGTTCGTGCTCCAGGGCAAGATCGAGGCCCACTCCGTGGAGGCCGGCGGTTCGGTCGACCTGCAGGAGGTCTCGCTGGACGACCTCGAGGTCGGGGGCCGGGTGACGATCCGCAACGGGGTTGTTCGCCACAAGATCGAGGTCGGGGGCGGATTCACCTCCAAGGGTCCGATCAGTTTCGGTGCATTCCAAGTGGGGGGGTTTGCCGAATTCCAGGACAGCGCCCAGGGCGGGGAGATCGAGGTCGGTGGGGTGCTCACGGCCCGCAAGGACCTCACCTTCACCCGGCTCGAGATCGGTGGAATGGGGTCGGTGGGCGGTTCGGCCCGCGGCGCCGAGGTTGAGATCGGCGGCAAGTTCTCCGTCGAAGCGAGCCTGGAGCTCACGGGCTCCCTCGAGGTCGGCGGCATGATCTCGGTCCGCGACGTGCTCAAGGCGGACCAGATCGAGGTCGGAGGGAAGCTGCTCGCGGAGAAGGCCCTCGCGAGCGGAACGGTCGAGATCGGAGGGATCATCTCCACGACCAGCGGCCTCAAGGCCGCGCGCATCCAACTGAGCCACCGCTCCCGGGCCACCGGGCCGCTCGTCGGGGGCCGGGTCGAGCTGGACCGGGGGGCCCGCGCCGAGGACATCTTTGGGGAGGTGGTCGAGCTGGACCGCAAGTGCGAGGTCCGTCGGATCGTCGCCCGGGACGTCCAGATCAAGGAGGGGTCGTCGGTCGAGGAGGTCGTCTACTCGGGCACGCTCCACGTATCGCCCGATGTCCATTTCCGTACCGCGCCCCAGAAGGTGGACACGCTCCCGCCGTTCCCCCTGTGAGGTCGGGACCGGATGATCCCCGAACGGAGCTCGGGCGACCCCGGAGCCCGCCGTCGTGAAGCGACCGACCTCTACGCGACGGTCCTCGAGGTCGTCAAGCGCTACCACGGGTCGGCGCGGATCACGCGAGTCTCGTACGGAGCCGGGATGCCGGTCGACCGGCTCCGGTTGCTCATGGACCGGCTCCTTTCGCTCGGTCTCCTTCAAAGCGAGGAGATCGACGGCCGCCCGGTGTTCGACATCACCGCCCGCGGGCAGGAGTTCCTCGACACCTACTGGAAGATGCGGGGGTTCGTCGAGGGACTCGAGCACTCGGGGGACCGCCGAACGGCCGCCGGACGCCGCTGACCGGGCGCGTTCGACCCGAGGCCCGTTCGCTCCTCAGCGGTAGCGCGGGACCTTCGGGTCGACGTCGCTCGACCACGCCTCGATCCCGCCGCTGAGGTTGGCCACCGACGTATAGCCATGATGCTCGAGGTAGCCTGCGACCATCGCCGAGCGGGTGCCCGAGTGGCAGTAGACCACGATCTCCCGGTCCTTGGGAAGTTCTGCCGCCCGGTCCGCGATCTCGTTCATCGGGATGTGTACGGACGGCTGGATCACGGCCAGCTCGCGTTCCCACGGTTCGCGAACGTCGAGGAGGAGCAGCTTTCCGGGTTCCGCGGCGAGCCGGCTCGCGACCTCCGACGGGGACATGTCATCGACCATCGCTCGTGCGACGTGCCGTGGCCAGAAAGAAGTTTCGGGCGGCCGCCCGCGGCCGAACCCCTAAATCCCCCGGGCGGCTCGCGGCACCGATGAAAGCGAAGGACCCGGTCTGCGGCATGACGGTGGAATCGACCACCGCGGTGGCGAAGGGGACCTACGGCGGCCAGGTAGTGTACTTCTGCGCGGAGACCTGCCGTCGGACCTACGAGCGGACCCACGCGCCGGACCCGCGGTAGTCCGCATCGCGGTCCGTTCCGGGGACCCGGCCAGTCATGGCGACGGACCCCGTCTGCGGGATGTTCGTCGAGGAGGGCCCCGACGCGCTGCAACTGGTCCGTGAGAACCGGACCTACTTCTTCTGCGCCACGGCCTGCCTGCGACAGTTCGCGGAGCCCGGGCAGGAGCTCCGCCGGCTTCGCACCAAGCTCGCGGTGGCGTGGCCTCTGTCGGTCGTCATCCTCATCCTGACCTACGCCGTCCACCCGCCCGGCGGACTCTGGGTCCTCCTTCTCCTGGCGACAGTGGTCGAGTTCTATTCCGGTGCGCAATTCTTCGCGGGGACGCGGGACGCCCTGCGGGGACGGACCTGGAACATGGACGTCCTCGTCGCGGTGGGTACCCTGACCGCCTACGGCTACAGCGTCATCGTCCTGATGTTGCCCGGCCACCTCCCGACCTCGTACTACTTCGACGCTTCGGCATTGATCGTCACGCTGATCCTGACGGGAAACTACCTCGAGCACCTGACCCGCGAGCGGGCCCGAGGTACCCTCCGCCGCCTCCAGGAGGTTCTGCCGGCCACAGCCCATCGGGTCCGGGTCGGGTCCGAGTCCGAGGTGGCGCTCTCCGAGCTCGGCGAAGGGGACCGGGTCCGAGTCCGGCCGGGGGAGCGCATGCCGGTCGACGGTCGGGTGGTCGACGGTCGCTCGACCGTCAACGAGTCGCTCCTCACGGGGGAGTCGATGCCCGTGGAGAAAGGACCCGGCGATACCGTCATCGCCGGTTCGATCAACGGGGAAGGGGTCCTGGAGGTCCTGACCACGCGCGTCGGGCCCGACACCCTACTCGGGCAGATCGGCCAGCTCGTGGCGGAATCCGAGACGAGCCGGGTGCCGTTGCAGGACCTGGCCAACCGCATCGCAGCCGCCTTCGTGCCCCTCGTGCTCGGGCTCGCGGTCGCGGCCACGATCCTCTGGTGGCTCCTGGGCGTCGGCCCATCCATCGCGATGCTCGTTTTCGTGTCGGTGGTGATCACGGCGTGTCCGTGCGCGTTCGCGATCGCGACCCCCGCGGCCATCGTGGTCGGTACCGGCCGGGCGGCGGAAGCGGGGGTCCTTTTCAAGGGAAAGGACTCGTTGGAACGGGCGAGCCGCGTCGACCTGGTCCTCTTCGACAAGACCGGCACGTTGACCCGGGGGGCTCCTGTCCTCACGGACGTGCTTCCTCTCGCGGGGGACGCTCCGGACGACATCGTTCGGTGGGCCGGGGCGGTCGAGCAGGGCTCGGAGCACCCCCTCGCCCGAGCCGTCGTGGCGTCGGCCCGTCAACGGCAGCTCGACCTCCCCGCCGCGACCGACACTCGATCCCTCCCCGGTGAGGGGGTCGCTGGGCGTGTGGCCGGAATGGAGATCCGCGTTGGGTTCGCCCGAACGGCGACTCCGCCGGCGCCCGACGGCGGGCGGTGGGGGGCCACGATGGCCGATCTCGAGGCGCAGGGAAGGTCCTGGTCCGTCGTGTACCGAGCCGGCCGCCCGGTCGGGATCCTGGCGTTCTCCGATGAGATCCGACCGGAAGCGGCGAAGGCCGTGCGCTCGCTTTCGGCGGACGGGATCGACACAGCCATCGTGACGGGGGACCGCGCGGCGGCCGCCCGACACGTGGCCCAGATGGCGGGAATTTCGAAGGTCTACGCCGAAACATCGCCCGCCGGCAAGTTGGCCCTCCTCCGCCAATTCGAAGCCACCGGCCGCCACGTAGCCTTCGTCGGAGACGGGATCAACGACGGCCCCGCGCTCGCGGCGGCCGAACTTGGGATTGCGGTGGGAGCCGGCACCGCCGTCGCACAGGAGACCAGCGGGGTTCTCCTGCTCCGTTCGGATCTGCGGGGGGTCCCGCTCGCCCTGCGCGTCGGGCGCCGAACGGTCCGGAAGGTTCGAGGGAACCTCGCGTGGGCGATCGGCTACAACGCGGTGCTCCTGCCCGTCGCCATGGGTGCGCTGGTACCCTGGGCGGGGCTGGGAGTGTTCCTCGTCCTGCCCATCACGGGCGCGCTGGCGATGGCATTGTCCTCGACATCGGTCGTCCTGAACTCCCTCTCGCTGCGGTGGATGCCCCTGGGCGATCGGATCCCCATCTCCCGAACGATGGCGCCGTCCAGCCCGACCCTTGGCGGCGCGTGAGAAGGCTTCGCATTCATTCAGCACTCCTTTTCATCTACCGCGGCACACTGCGCCCTCAACCGCAGGTGGTCCCGATGGTACAGAGTCTGGAAGCCCGTGAGTTGACCCGTCGATTCGGGTCGTTCGTCGCGCTCGACCACCTCAACATCAAGGTCGAGGGGGCGAAGTGCGTCGGGTTCCTCGGGCCGAACGGCGCAGGGAAGACGACCACCCTCAAGATGTTCACCGACCTCATCTTCCCGTCCGAAGGCGAGGCGTTCATCAACGGCCTTTCGGTCCAGAAGGACCGCAAGCGCGCGCTGGCCTCGTGCGGGACGCTCATCGAGACTCCGGAGATCTACCCGTCCCTCTCCCCGCGCGAGGCGCTGGAGATGAACGGTGCCCTCCGCGGAATGTCCGCGGGAGACGTTCGGGCCCGGACCAGGGAGGTTCTCGAGGAGGTCAAGATGAGCGACTGGGCCGACAAGAAGGTCGGTCGGTTCTCCAAAGGGATGAAGCAGCGGGTCAATATCGCGTCGTCCCTCCTCTCCGACCCGGAGGTCGTCCTACTGGACGAGCCGAGCACCGGCCTCGACCCGCGGGGAATGGCCGAGGTGCGCGATATCATCCGGGGCCTGAAGAAGGGCAACCGTCTGATCTTCATGAGCAGCCACATCCTGAGCGAGGTCGTCGACGTCTGTGACGAGGTCGCGCTCCTCGACCACGGCAAGCTGCTCTTCTTCGACACGCTCTCCAACGTGACCGCGAAGTTCGACGGGGGAACCCCGTCGGTGGACGTCGCGTTCATGTTCCCCATCAGCGAGGCCGACGTGCTGAAGCAGGTCGCGACGCTGCCGGGAGTCGCGGGGTGGACCCGGCTCGACGGGACTCGCCTCACCCTCAAGATCGCGGGGGGGGTCGAGGTCCGGTCGAAGGTCCTGGAGCAGCTGGTCGGGCTCCGACTCGGACTCGTCAGCTTCCGGGAGTCCCGGAGCGCGCTCGAGGAGGTCTACCTTCGGGAGATCTCGACGGGGGATTCATGAGCGCGGCGCCGGACGCGGCGGCCGTTCCGGGCTATCATCCCGTGATCGGCCGGGTCCCAACCACATGGGCCCAGGCGCTCATCCTCTCCCGATATCAGTTCCGGGACTATCTCCGCTCCCGTCGGTTCGTACTGATGATGGCCATCGTCGCCGCCGCGGGGATCATCCTCACGGCGGTCGTTGGGTACTATCGGCCCACGACGCTCATCGACAACTCGAGCGACCTCTACGGCGGCCTGTGGGCGGGCGGCGCCGCGTTCGTGATCCTGTTCGCCGGGATCATCTTTGGAGGGGACGCCATCGCCGGCGAGTTCCAGAACAAGACCGGGTATTTCCTCATGGGACTGCCCGTGCGCCGGACGACCGTCTACACCGGGAAGTACCTCGCCGCCCTCGCGGCGTCCCTCGTCTCCCTGCTCGTCTTCCTCGCGATCATCGTGGGCAACGCCGCCTTCTACCTCGGGTTCGGCGCGTTCACCGACCTCGCGCCCTTGCTCGCGTCCTTCGCTCTCGCGGTCCTCTACCTGCTCGCCCTGCTCGGGTTCACCTTCCTGTTCAGCTCGCTCTTCAAGACCAGTCTCTACGCGGTGCTGGTGGTCGCGGTGCTGTTCCTCTTCGGGTTCTCGATCATCAGCGCGGTGGCGACCGACCTCGCGCACATCGAGCCGTGGTTCCTGCTGACGTACGCGGACGGCATCATCGCCTACCCGCTCACCGGGGTCCCCGCGCACATCGTCCACACGGTGAACCCGTTCAGCCACGCCACGATGACCACCTACAACCCGACCGTCCCGGAGGGGATCGGGGTCATGCTGGGCTACTTCGTCCTCACCGCACTCGCCGGCCTCTGGCTGTTCGAGCGCGAGGAATTCACGTAGAGCGCGACCGTCGACCCGACGCGTTCATGCCCGGTTGGGCTCGGACCCGATCCGGGGCACCACATAGAGGCGGAGCAGGAGCAGCGCGGGGATCGCTGGCACGCAGAGGAGACCCCACGTTTCGAGCGGGCTCGCGGTGAGGGCCAGCACGATCCCCCCGAGGGTCGGGGCGAGTACCTGACCGAGCCCCGAGATCGCGAAGAACGCGCCGTTGTACGCGCCCACCTCCGTGGGGGGCGCGAGGTTCGAGGGCAGGGTCGTCGCAGGGATCGATTCGACATTCTCCCCCATCGTCAGCACGAAGACCGCCGCGAAGAAGATCGCCAGCAGCAGGGCCGGCAGCACGGACACGAGCGCTAGCAACAGGAACCCTGCGACGTAGAGGAGGATCCCGAGGTAGAGGGCCGTGGTGTGGCGGTGGCCGAGCGCCGCCCGCGTGGTGGGGGCCTGGGCAACGACGACCAGGACGCCGTTGAGCGCGAGCCCGAGCCCGAGGATCGCATACGGGAGGTGGAGGACCGTGTTGACGTAGAGCGGGAAGGTCACGCCCCATTGCCCGATCGTGAGCGAGGCGATCGCCACCGAGGCGCAGAGTGCGAGGAAGACCCGGTCCCGGCCGAGGACGCCGATCGTGTGGCGGAGGTCGTACGTCGTACCCGCCTCCCCCCGGGGGATCCCGGCGGCACGGTCCCTGTCGTACCCGGACGGCTCGAGGCCGAATGCGAGGAACGCCGTGCTCACGACGAGGACGGACCCCGCCGCGAACCCGACGAACGCGAAGCCGAGGAACCCGATCAGGACCCCGCCGGAGAGCACCCCGGCCGTGAAGCCGACATTCCATCCGATGCGGATGTACGTGAACCCCTGGGTGCGCGCCGAGCCCCGGGCGAAGTCGGCGACGTACGCCGAGATGGCGGGGCCGGCGATCGTCCCCGCCGTCGAGACCGTGATCACCGCCGCGATGAGTCCGACCAGGGACCGGACCTCCATCGCGTAGGCCGCGAGCAGGATCGCACTCGCTTCGACGACGAGGCACAGCAGCAGGACCCTCCGTCGACCGACCCGGTCGACCACGACCCCGGCGAAGGAGACGACCGAGAGCGGGAGGATCCCCATGACCGCCGACAGCACGCCGATCTCGGCGTAGCCGAGGCCGAGGACGTTCCGAAAGTACAGCACGCCGAACGGGAGGATGAGGCTCACGCCGGTCGCGCGGATCACCGCGCCGAACCCGAGCCACCGGATGTTGCGCTCCATCGCCGTCCCTCCCCGAGGGCGGCCCACTCGGGATTTTCGGGAAAGCCTTATGGGTCGAACCCAGGTCGAGGAGGCACCGGATGGGCGACCAAGACCTCACGACCGAGCTCGCCGGCCAGGGCTACCAGCTCGTGGGCCGTCACAGCGCGGTGAAACTCTGCTACTGGACGCGCGAGTCGATCTCGCGCGGCCGGGACTGCTACAAGGGCCGCTTCTACGGGATCGAAAGCCACCGATGCCTGCAGATGTCGCCGGCGATCGACTCGTGCAATCTGCAGTGTCGCTTCTGCTGGCGCAACCAGGGCTGGGAGAACGACGCGGTCATGCCGGAGTACGACGACCCGGAGACGCTCCTGGACCGGTCGGTCGACGCGCAGCGGAGGATCCTCTCCGGCTTCAAGGGAGACCCCACGGTCGAGATCGAGCGGTGGGAGGAGTCCCAGACCCCGAAGCACATCGCGATCTCCCTCACCGGGGAGCCGACCCTCTATCCCAAGATGAACCGCTTCCTCGAGCTGTGCCACGAACGGGGCATCACGACGTTCCTCGTCACCAACGGCACTCACCCCGACGCGCTCCGGGCCCTCCACCCCCTTCCGACGCAGCTCTACGTCTCGGTCACGGCCCCGAACGCCGAGGTGTTCCGGCGGCTGACTCTGCCCGCGGACGAGCACGCCTTCGACCACCTCCGGGAGTCGCTCGGAATCCTTCGGGACCTGAAGACCCGCCGCGTCGTCCGGCACACTCTGGTGAAGGGCTGGAACCTGGGGTGGGTCGATGCGTACGCAGAGCTCGACGGGCTCGCCCGTCCAGACTTCGTGGAGCCGAAGGGGTACGTCTACATGGGCAAGTCCCGGCAGCGGCTCGGCAAGGACCATGTACCGAGCCACGAGGAGATCGGGGAGTTCGCCCGGCGGCTCGCCCGGCGGACCGGCTACCTTGTGCTGGACGAATCCCCCGAGTCGAAGGTGTTCCTGCTCGGACGGTCGGCCGAGGGGCGCTACTTACCGGGGCAAGCCCCCGAAGGACCCGGGGTCGGCCCGACCGCCTAACCGAGACGCCAGTTCAGGATCTCGACCAGGACGGCGGCGGCGATCCCCAGGGAGAGGACGATGTACGGGTTGATCTTGAGAGCCCGCGTCTCCTCCATGTCGTAGTATTGGATGAGACCGGCGGCGCTGGAGAAGCCGGATCGCTTGCTGTCGGGCATCGCGGGGAGCACGACGCCGGGGGGAGTATATAGTCGCTACCCGGCGATGTCAGCGTCGTAGACCGAAGCCGGAAACGTCCAGGACAGCGTCCTCGAGGGCATCGTGGAAGCGGCCGGAGAGACCGCCGGAGCTGTTGTTGCCCCCCGTGAGGACGCGGTCGATGAATGGTCGTGGAGGCGCGAGGCGTACCGTCTTGCGGGCCGGCACCCCGGTGGCCGCCGAGAGCGCCGACAACGCCTCCTCCCGGTCGCCCAGCGCATCGATGAGGCCGTACTCGAGCGCCTTCCGACCGCTCCAGAACTCCCCTGTCGCGAGCGCCCGAATCTCCTCGACCGGACGCTTCCGCTCTCGGGCGACCAGCGTGACGAACTCGTCGTACCCCTCCTGGGCGACGGCGAGCAGTTTCGCGCGCTCTACGTCGGTGAGCGGGCGGTATCCCTGGTACGCGTCCTTGTGTTCGCCGACGTGCAGGAGTTCCACGGAGATCCCGAGTCGGTTCAACAGTTCGCGGACGGCGATGTGGGGAAAGATGACGCCGATCGAGCCCACCTCGGACTCCGGGTACGCGAAGATGCGACGGGCGCCGAGCGCGGCCATGTACGCGCCGGACGCCGCGATGGAGCCGACGCTCGCGTAGACGGGCGTCACCAGGTCGAGGCGTTTCACGGCCAGATAGAAATCGAACGATGCGATCGACTCGCCGCCCCCGCTCGAGATGTCCAGCAGCACACCGCGGAACCGCCGGCGAGTGCGGAGCGCGTGGAGGATGCGGATGTACGGTTCTACCGAGCGCTCGCGGATCGTCCCGCGGAACACGATGTGTGCGAGCCGGTCCCGCATGTGGGCCTCGTCACGCGAAAGGTGCAATCGGTTATAATCGAGCAGTGGCGACCAGTTCCCCGAACGGTTCAAGTAGCGGTCGGTTCGAACGAAGGGCGTGCGGATCCTGGTCCGACCCCGCGGGCCGGTCCTCGCGCTCCTGCTCCTTGCGCCCTCCATTCCGGAGCTGCTCACGGGCTCGACCCCGATCACCACGCTGTTCGTCGCCCCGGCGTACTTCGCGATCAGTTTCCTCGGGATCGTCGGCCTCTACGGGACCGGGGCCCTCCTCATCCGGGAGTTCGTCGTGTACTTCCGCAAGGGTTGGGCCTCCGTCCTGCTGCTCGGCGCAGCGTACGGGATCGGCGAGGAAGGATTCGCGGTCCACACGTTCTTCGAGCCGTACGGTACCCCGGTCAACGCGCTCGGGTCGTATGGACACGCCTTCGGGGTGAACTGGCTCTGGGCCCTCGGACTCACGATCTTCCACGCGATCTATTCGATCGCGCTCCCCATCCTCCTGGTCGGCCTGATTTACCCACGGGAGCGGGAGGCGCGTTGGCTGGACCGGGGCGCCGTCGGGGTCGCCGCCGCCGTGTACCTGTTCGTGGTGGTCCTCTTCTCGGTCGTCGTCGGGCACGGGCCGTCCC
Organism: Thermoplasmata archaeon; assembly: GCA_050011355.1. Taxonomy (GTDB): domain Archaea; phylum Thermoplasmatota; class Thermoplasmata; order Lutacidiplasmatales; family UBA184; genus Lutacidiplasma. The sequence goes on from JBEKJG010000007.1 coordinate 25,738, forward strand.
CGGCGGCGTTCGCGCTATTCCTGGCCGTCGCGCTCGTGCTGATCGGCCTCGCGTGGTGGGCGCCCCGCGACCTACTTCGGCTCCGCGAGGGTCCCGCCAGGATCCGAGGAGCGACCGTGGCGGTCGCTGCCGCCCTTCCGTTCGGCGTCTGGACGGCCGTGCTGATCTTCTCGAGCCATCCCGTGATCCCCGCCGTGGCGACCGCGGCACTGACCGTACTGGTCGGACTAATCGCCCTCACGCTGGTCCTGCGGTATGCGGGGACGGCACGACCGGAGTGGACCAAATTCTACATCGCTACCGGGATGCTTGGGATCCTGTTCGCCTGGGATGTGATCGTCGAGTTCTCGGTCCCGGGCATCCTGCTCGTCACCCTGGCGTTCGGCTACCTTCTCTTCTGGCTGCGCAAGCAGCTGATCGTCCGGGACCAGGTCACGGTGCCTCCTGGGGCCGGGAACCCGGCCGCTGCTCCCTGAACCCCGGCGCCCCGGCTCAGCCGTTACGTTCGAGGAAGGCGCGAAGGATGTTCATGTAGCGGGTCCGTTCCTCCCAGAACGCAAGGTGGGAACTCTCCTCGAACAGCCGGTATTCGGACCCCTGGATCCCTCGGTGGATAGACTCCGCGACGGTCGGCGTGACCTCGTCGTAGCGGCCGGTGGTGACGAGGGTCGGGACCCGGATCTCCCCGAGCCGAGACGTCACGTCCCAGTCCCTCATCGTCCCGATGATCGTGAACTCGTTCGGGCCGTTCATCGTCCCGTACTTCGGGAGGCTGATGTGGTCCAGGCTGTAGCTCACTTCGGGCGGCCACGGGTCGAGCCGACAGACGTGACGGCGGTAGAATGCCATCACGGCCGCGAGATACTCCGGGTTCTGGAACTCTCCGCGCGCCTCGTAACGTTCCAGGATCTCACGGGTCGGCGAAGGGAGCTCCCGCTTGAGCCGCTGCATCTCCCGGACCGTGAGAGGAACGTCGGCGAGACCGCTCGCGCTGATCAACGTCCTCAGCCCCTCGGGGTGCGCGAGTGCGTAGGCGATCGCGAGCATCCCTCCGTAACTTGACCCGAACAGGTGGACCCGGCCCAGCCCGAGTTGGGTGCGCAGCTCCTCCAGGTCCCGGACATCGCGATCGACGGAGTACTCGGAAACATGGGTCGCGAGATCGGAACGGCCGCTTCCCAGCTGGTCGTAATAGACGATGCGGTACCCGTGGGCCGCCAGGTCGTTGAGCGAGAGAAGGTACTCGTGCGTGGCTCCCGGCCCGCCGTGGAGCGCGACCAAGGTTCCCCGGACTCCCGGCGCCCCGACACTCTTCCAGAACAGGCGGTAGCCGTGGACCCGGAGCATGCCCTCCGTGACGGCCGGGGCGTCGGGCACGGCCCGTGAGGGACGCGAGCCTATTTCGCGGTGCGGTCGGAGCCCATCGGCCGGTGGACTCCCCGGATTCGGTCGATCCAGGGCCCCGGGCGGTGCGGTGGGGTCGCCCGGTCTTCCCCGCGTTCGGCGCGGGCCGTCATTCGGTCGAGGATCACGTGCTCGGGCTGCAGACGCAGGGGGAACGCCATCATTGGAAGAACGTAGGTCGGGGCTACCCAAGGTCGAGACGCACGGGGGACGCTCACCTCGAGTGACCTCCGGTCCTTGGGGGCGGAGCGAGGCGCGGCTAAGACGCCGGAGGTGCTACGGACCCCGATGGTCGAGCGAGTGCCCGGCGCGACGATTCCATCCCCACCGCGCGGGTTCGACGGGTTTATCCGGTGGGTGGGGGAGTGGAGCGACCAACTGGTCCTCCTGGAGGAGATTCCGCTCGAGCAGGTACGCTCGGCAGTGCGCACGACCTGTGGACGAGTCGAGGAACACTTGAGGTCGGTGGAAGGTTGGGAACGGCGGCTTCCCAGTCCGGACCGCGCCGCAGAACTCGTGACGATCCTCCGGTCGGACCATCGATGGTTCGAGAGCTCCCTGCAAGAGTTGAGTGGCTTGCTGGCCGTCGTGGAGGGAGAAGACCACGGGGGGCATCGACAGGCGCTGGGGCAGTACGGGAGGCTTCTCGCGGCGGCCCTCGTCCGCCACCGCCGCGATGAGCTCGAGCTCGAGCGGCTCCCTCCGGCCGAGGGGACCCGCCCCCTCCGGAACGCTAATTAGGTGGGCGGCGAGACCGGCCCGAGGAGCGCATGGCGGACCGGGCCTCGGAGGCGGTTTGGGTCGAGAAGTACCGACCGCTGTCGCTGGCGGACATGGTCGGCCAGGAGGCGATCGTCCCTCTCCTGCGGTCGTATGCCGCCCAGCGATCGCTCCCGCACCTGCTGTTTGCCGGACCCCCCGGGACGGGCAAGACCACCGCGGCGCTCTGCCTCGCCCGAGATTTGTACGGCGACGAGTGGCGCCAGAGCTTCCTCGAGCTGAACAGTTCGGACGAGCGCGGGATCGACACCGTTCGGACGACGATCAAGGGGTATGCGCGGACCTCGCCCATCGGGGCGGTGGGTTTCAAGCTCCTCTTCCTGGACGAGGCGGACAACCTGACCTCGGAGGCCCAGGCGTCCCTGCGCCGATTGATGGAGCGGTACTCCGGCTCCTGCCGGTTCATCCTCTCGTGCAACTACTCGTCCCGGATCATCGACCCGATCCAGTCGCGGTGCGCGGTGTTCCGCTTCCGCGCCTACTCGAACGCGGCGGTCGCAACGCAGCTCGAGCGGGTCGTCGCCGCGGAAGGCAAGAAGGCCTCGGCGGAAGCGCTCGAAGCGATCGTCACCGCCAGTTCCGGCGACATGCGCCGGGCGATCAACCTCCTGCAGCTGGCCAGCACCGGGGTAGCCCACATCACCGCCGACTCCGTCCGGGAGCATGCCACGGTCCCCCTGCGGCGCGAAGTGGAGGGGATGATCGCGGCCGCGGTGGGCGGCAACTTCCACGAGGCCCGCGACCGGCTCTACGCCCTGTTCACCGATCGCGGTGCGGCCGGCGAGGAGATCCTCCGGGCCATCCACGGCTATCTCCCCGACATTGCGGAGACCGTACTGCCCTCCCGGGAGAAGGTGCGCCTCATCGAGTACCTCGGCGAGGTCGATTTCCGGCTGGCCCAAGGCGCGTCGGACCGGATCCAGCTCGAAGCGGTGCTGGCGCACATCGCCGCGGGCTCTTCGGCGGTCCGTTAGTCCCATGGCGCGCCAACAGGACGTGGGAGCCAAGCCCGCCGTCGCGCGGCGAGCGGTCGCGGTCGGGCATATCCGCCTCTCCGCCGGCACCCGCCGAGCCGTTCGGGCACACACGGTGGAGAAGGGCGACCCGCTCAGCACGGGAGAGCTCGCCGGCCTGCTCGCGATGAAGCGGACGCCCGAACTGATCCCCCACTGCCACTCGGTCCAACTGACCTCGAGCCGGGTCGAGCTATCGGTCTCGGCCGTCGGCGTGCGCGTCGAAGCGGAGGCCTCCTCGGTCGGCCCGACCGGGGTCGAGATGGAGGCGCTGGTCGGTGCCACCGTGGCCCTCCTCACGGTGTGGGACATGGTCAAGTACCTCGAGAAGGATGGCCGAGGCCTCTATCCGCACACCTCGCTCGGGCCGGTCCGCGTGACCGTCAAGCAGAAGGGGCGGCCGGGAGCGAAATGACGGAACACGGGACGGGCACGGGCGCGTCGAGCCGACACCACCTGGGAGGGACCCGGTCGCTGGGGTTCGCCATCCTCTCGGTCTCCGACACGCACACCGAGGACGACGACCCGTCCGGCCACCTCGCCCGGGAGCTCATTTCCCAGGGCGGTCACAAGGTCGTCCACTACCACCTGGTCGCGAACTCGGTCGCCGACGTGCGCGACGCGCTCGAACCGTGGCTGGCCGAGATCCCCGTCGAGGCGGCCATCACGGTCGGCGGCACCGGGGTCAGTTCCCGGGACCTCACCGTCAACGCCCTCGAGACGATGGGAGGGCGCCGACTGGACGGGTTCGGCGAGATCTACCGTTCCCTGAGCTTCCATGAAGTGGGCGCGCTCGCGATCATCAGCCGGGCCGGACTCTACGTCCTGAACGGGAAACCGGTCTTCGCCCTGCCCGGGAGCGAACGGGCCGTCCGGACCGCGGTCGAGAAGCTGATCCTCCCGGCGGCCATCCACCTCGTCGAAGAGCTGGAGCGCTAGGTTCGCGGGAGCGCCCGGACCCCGAGGGCGCCCATCGGGGGCGGTCCGGAGTCCAGGATCTGGGACGGGACGCCCTGGGAACGGCAGAACGCCGCCCAGGCCGGGTTCGAATCGACGTGGTGGGCGAGCAGCACCCCCTGGGGGGAGAGACGCTCCCAGGCCGCCAGGAGCTCGAAACGGGCCCGTGCCGCGATGGGGCCGTTGTCGTACAGGAAGACGTCGATCTGGCCGAACCCGGCGAGCAGCTCCCGCAACCGGTCCTCGGTGTTGCCGAGGGCGAGCGTCCAGCGCGCGCGGAGGGTCGGCGGGACGAACTGGCCCAGGGCCACGTCGTTCACTCCGATCGAGCGGCCCGCGGTAGGACCGGGCCCGAGCGAGGTGAGCTCGCCCCGATGGTTGTCCTCGAGCGCCGCGAGGATCCAGGCGGTCGAGTATCCGGGGCCGACGCCCGTCTCGAGGACGACCGAAGGGCGCTGCGCCCGCACGAGAAGGTAGAGGAGTGCCCCCTGGGGCAGCTCTCGAGTGAACGCGACTCCGGCGCCACGTTCCAGGAGCGTGTCGGGGAGTCGGCTCGCCCGGAGCTCCCGGCGGTAGCGCTGGAGGTCACCGGAGGTCGCGCCCGTGAGCTGCGAGATCCGGTCGAGCGAAGCCTGCCGGAACATCAGCATCCGGTTGAGGATCGCCTTGCGGGCCGCCGGCGAGACGAGGGAGGCACGGCGGGGACTTCGGTCGACGAACGGTACGGAATCTCCTGCGATCGAACTTGCCTCTGCGACCATGCGGGACCGAGCCCCGGGCAAACGCCCGGAGCTCACGACCTTCATGGGCTCCGCCCTACAAAGACCTGTGCGTTCCCGTCGGCGCGCACGCCCGATTACCTCCGCGTCGGTGAATAATTTAATAGGACCGGGGTGGTGAAGACCGTACCGGGTGCTCAATGCCTGTTTCAGAAGTGGGCGGGACGAATTTTGACAAGTTCGCGCAGGAGAACTCCGCGGCGGTCGTCGATGTGTGGGCCCCGTGGTGCGGTCCCTGCCGGATGGTCTCGCCGATCGTGGACCGCCTGAGCGAGAAGTACCACGGCAAGGTCGCCTTCGCCAAGATGAACTCGGACGACAACGGCGAGAAGGCCGGCGCTCTCGGGATCATGAGCATCCCCACCCTCCTGTTCTACAAGCAGGGCAAGCTCGTCGACCGGATCGTCGGGGCGTACCCCGAAGAGGTCATCGACGAGCACATCCGCCGCCTGCTGTGACTCTCCCGCCCCGGGGACGGGCGACGCACGTCGTCCCGGGCCCACCGTGCGCCCGATGAGACGTTAGATATCGGGGCATCCCCCTCCTCCGCGGAGGTCGCATGAGCACCCCCGCCGAGACGATGGACCCGCAGCTCGCCCGCTACTCGTTCCAGCGCAAGCTGGACGAGATCGGAAAGGTCCGCGGGCGGGCCACCGAGCTCGTCTCGCTCTACGTCTCCCCGGGAAAGCAGATCTCCGACGTGATGTCGTACCTGCGGAACGAGTACGCGCAGAGCTCCAACATCAAGAGCCGGACGACCCGGAAGAACGTGATGTGGGCCATCGAGTCCCTCATGGGGCGGGTCCGGGCCTACAAGGAGCCGCCGGCGAACGGGGTCGCCTTCTTCGTCGGCAGCAAGGCGGTCGGGGCCGACAAGTCGGAACCGGTGACGTTCATCGTCGAGCCGCCCGAGCCGCTGCGGACCTACCTCTACCGGTGCGACTCGAACTTCTTCCTCGAGCCGCTCCTCTCGATGGTCCACGAGCCCGACCTCTGGGGGCTCATCGTCATGGACCGGGCCGAGGTCACGATCGGCCTCCTGCGGGGGAAGCGGGTCGAGGCGCTCCGCAACCGGCAGTCCCAGGTCCCGAGCAAGCACGGCCGGGGCGGCCAGTCGGCCCACCGGTTCGAACGGATGATCGAGCACGCCGCGCACGATTTCTTCGTCCGGATCGGGGAGATGTCCAACGAGATCTTCCTTCCGAAGAAGGAGCAGTTGAAGGGGATCCTGCTCGGCGGACCGGGCGCGACGAAGGAGTACTTCTACAAGGAGAACCTCCTCCACTACGAGCTCCAGCAGAAGATCGTCCAGCCGCTGTTCGACGTCGGCTACACGGACGAGTACGGCCTCAAGGAGCTGGTCGAGCGCGCGAGCCAGACCCTCCACGGCCTCGAGCTCACCGAGGAGAAGCGTCTCGTCCAGCGCCTGCTCGCCGAGGTCCGAAAGGCGGAGACGGGCCTGGCCGCCTACGGGGAGGTGGACGTCAACCGGGCCCTCGACCTGGGCGCAGTGGACACGCTCCTCATCTCGGAGGGACTTCGCCGCCAGCGGGTGACCTTCCGGTGCACGGCCTGTTCGAAGGAGTTCACGCGCACTCTCGCGGATGAGGAGATCGACCCGATCCTCGATGGCCCCTGCCCGTCGTGCGGCCAGCGGAACGTGACCGAGGTCTCGAGCGAGGACTTCGTCGAGGGATTGTTCCGGCGCGCGGGCGCGTCGGGCGCGGTCGCCCGACTCGTGTCGAGCGAGAGCGAGGAGGGGGAGATGCTCGTCAAGGGATTCGGCGGGATCGGGGCGATCCTCCGGTACCCGATCGCAGCGACCCCGGCGCTCCGGCCGCGCCCCCCGAAGTAGGTCCTTCCCCCGAACCCCGCCCGGATCGGCCCCGCGGGCTCACCAGAGGTTTCGGAGCGGGTCGTCCTCGGGGGGAGGTGGGTTCGGGCCGGAAGGTGCCCGAGAGCCCGGTCGCACGTTCCCCGGGGGGTAGAGGGCGGCGTTGGGGTAGGCGGGGGGTGGCATGCGGCGGCGTTCGGCGATGAGGACGACCGCCGCCACGACGACGATGACCACGACCCCGACCGCCACGAGACCCGCGAGTCCGTGGAATCCGGCGGTCCCCGAGGAGCCCCCCGACGGGCAGTTCGAGCCGGTGAGGAGGCAGCCCTGTTGGGACTGGGCCGTCGCCAAGGGCTCCGGGACCCCTTGGACCGTCGTACTGGGAGCCGAGTCGCTGATACCCGTAGAGGCGGCGGCCAGCTGGGAGTTCCCGGAGAGCGCCGTCGCGCTCCCGCTCGGGTTCGCCATGGTCGAATCGTAGACCCACTGGGAGGCTCCGATCCCCAGGTGGTCCCCTTCGGTCGCTCGGGCGTCCAGGTAGCTCATGGCCGCCGAGGCCGAGCCGTTCTGCTGAGCGGACCAGGGCGGGTTGCCTCCACCGAACAGGTCGGCGGCGCTGGGAAGGAGGATGAACCCTTCGCGTACGGAGAAGGGACCGACCACGCGCAGGGCGACCTCTGGGAAGGTCACCCCTCCCAGGTTGACCGTCCGAGTCGGAGAGTAACTGCCGTTCAGTCCGACCGTTCCGTTCGCTGGGACCGAGAAGTTGCCGTTGAACGGACCGAAATGGATCGCCCCGCGGGGTCCGCTGGCGGCCTCGTAGTACGCGTAGTCCGCCGTCGCGCGCGAGGAGAACTGGCTCGACGAGTTCCACGACTGTGCCGAGTTGAGCGTCGTGGGGAACAGGCCCAGGCCGGGGGAGAGGTAGACCGTGGACGACGCCACGACGTTGGCCGAGAGGTAGTGGGAGCGGGTGCCCAGGACCCCGCCGATCCGGAGGTACGAGCTCCCCGTCTCCGTGACGTTCGCACGGAGGTTCGCCCCGGAATTGAGGAGGGAGAGCGCCGCAACCGGTGAATCGTTCTCGTAGACCGTCCCAGTGGTGCTGAGATTGGCGGTCGCGTCGACCGTCTCATAGACGTGGTACGACTCATTGCCGAAGTAGGTGGGAGAACTGCAATCCGGGTAGCAGTAATGGACTTGGAAAAGGACCCCCATCGTCCGATTGACCGCGAGTTCGATGCTCGTGGTGGTGGTATTCGTCTGGTTGAGGATGACCGAGAAGCCGTAGACCGCCGAACCCGAGTACTGCCAACCGTGGGAAGTTCCCTGCAAGCTCACTGTCTCGACCGCGCCGTACGCCCACAACGTCCCGGGCGCCGGCACGGCGGGTGAAGGGGAGTTTTCGGCCATGCCGCCGGGCAGGGCCAGGACGACCAGGAGCCCGACCATCGCCGCCGCCAGAACAGGGAAAAGTCCATGTCGTGAGGCGGACCTCGAACTCGTCATCGGTGGATCCCTGTCGTCGAAAATGCGGGCAACGGGTCTTAAGGGCGTGTGCCGAACCTGTGGTGGTGGTTTGGACCGCGTGCTAGACCGTCGCGGCTCGAGGGGAGGATCTCCGTGCGGGCCCTGACCGACTCCGAGGCTCGAGTCGTCGCGGTCCTCTTGGCCGCCCGGCCGGACCGCGAGCGGGAGCGGCTGCGCCAGGTCCAGGTCCCCCGGTCGACCTACCACGCGGTCCGCAGACGGGCCTACGAGGAACTCTGGCTGAGGGACCGCTACATCCCCCATCCGGTACCCCTCGGGCGGCCCAATGTCACCTTCCTGCTCGTCCGGCCGTTCGCGGACCGCTTCGAGGAGTTCACCCGGGCGGCGGCGGCAGACCCGGGCAACGTTGTGCTCAGTACTGGCAGCCAGGTCGCCCTCGCGATATTCTTCCACCAAAAGGCTGCCGAAGGGCGCCGATGGACCGCACGGGTCGTGGACCAGAAGCTCGGAGTCCCTCCCACGACGGTCACCGTTTCTGCGGAGGAGCCGTCCGTTCCAGTCTACTTCGATTTTGAAGGGCTCTGGTGCCATCTGGCGGGCATCACGGGCACGTTGGCCTACCCCCATGGACTCGGCGGCCCGATCCCCACCGATGAACGTGGTGGCGATTCGCCCAGCCTCACCTCCCATCGCGCCTGGGCCGTGGGGGAGCTCTTGCGCCGGCCATTCACGGGTCCCGAAGCAGGAAAAGGCCCGCATCTGGTGGGGCCGTTCGGTCTGCCGTTCGCGCAACGTCGGATGCTGGCGCGGGGCTGGGTAGATCATCGCACCCTGCTCGACCCGGCCCCGTTGCCGGCCTACCAGGGAAAGAGTCCCGACCAGGTCGTGCTCATCTCAGGGCAACCTCGCACGGACGCGAAGCCGGCCGAGTTGTTCGCGAACCTTACGCGGGAATGCCGGGTGTTCCCCTTCCTGTTCGTGGTGGGGTCAGAGCGGTGGCTCTTGGGCGCCCTCGGATCCTCCGTACCCCCACCGCCCGACCCGTCGTTGACGCGACGCCCGGTCCTCGCGACCCTCCGGGAGTACCTCGAGGGGATTGAGATCGTCCAGGAGCCGGCCGCGCAGTTCCAGACCCGGGTGGACCACCGGTACGACCGGCTGCTCACCCCTCGGGACGCTACCACGCCGTCGAAGGTCTGATATCCCGCACCCGATGGCAGACTGGGGCGCGTAGCCTAGTCTGGATAGGGCACCGGGTTCCTAACCCGGCGGTCGAGGGTTCAAATCCCTCCGCGCCCGCTACGTCATGGCCCGGCCCCTCCCGGACCCGAAATGGGTCCGGAGCCGTTCGATCCGGTCGTCGACCCGCCCTTTTTCGACCTCGCCCTTCGCCTCGCCGAAGCACGCCCGCGGTTCCCTCTCTCCTCCACCGCCCGAACCGCTCGGCCAACCCCTTCCGCTCCGGGGGTGCCCCCGGGGCGCTCTTTTATGAACCCTCATTCGAGCGGCGGTATCCTGGACTTCTGGATCCGATCCTCAGTTCCGCTTACCGAGTCCAAGGGCCACCCGGGCCAGGCTGTCGGCCGAGGGGCCGCCGAACTTTAGCCTGCGATGCGTCCCGGGTGACCAGCGGAGCGTCACAAAGCGGAACCGGCTCCGCACTCTCTCGAACTCGCCTTGGATGGCCAAGACCTCGGGTTTCAGTTTTCCCCCTCCTTCACGGACCAGGCTGACAAGGGGAAGGTTGTCGCTGGTAGCCCATACTCCCTCAAGACCCAGCTCAGCCGCCTCCTCCAATCCTCGTACTAGCGCCAAGAACTCTGCGTGGAACGGGCCGCGGACTAAGCCCAGAGGCACGGACTTGTGCAGCAGGGGACGAAGGGTGATGTCGCGGAGGATTATTCCGGCGCCCGCACGGTAAAGCGGCCGATCCTGCCCACTCTCAGCCCTATGCGTGTCCACCGAGGCATCGGTCTCGAGATAGGCAGATCGGAAAGTTTCGGTCATGGCCGCTTCGTCGAAATCGGCGCGACCTGGACCTCGAACTCCATGACCCGCTCCGCGGTCGGATCCTCCCACGGTTTCCTCCTCGGCGGATAGGACGTTCGGACCCGCTCGAGGAGCGCCTTTGCCGTCTTCTCCTCCACTCGATCCAGGTCGGCAACGTCGAGCCGGAGAACTCCCTCGACCACGACTCGGTAGCCTTTCCCGACTCGATAAACGCGTGCGATCCACTCCGACATGAGCGGGCCCAACCTGTTCATGGGTGACCAGAGTCCCGGGAAGGTACTGCAACGGTCTGACAAGATCGGCCGGTCAGGAAGGCGGCGGTTCTTCCGACAGGCTCGAACTCCTGTCCGCGGAGAGGGTACGTTGGGACTGCCACATTCCCCACGCGACGCGAACCGCGTCGAGATTCTCCTTGGTCACTTGGAACGCCCTAGTCTCGCCCTTCGGAGTCCGGGGTCCGTGAATCAGCTCTCCAACGGACTTCGGGTTGAACTCCTTCAGCCCGATGTTCTCGGCGCGGATGATCGGCGGGTTATGTTGGCCCTTAGGTCCGTTCCATGAGTCGCGGCACTCCGAGATCCCGGAGAAGGGAATCGTCAGAATCTCCCCGGCCCTTCTGCCGACGAAGTGCCGCCCATAGATTCCCACCAAACCATCCGGGTCGATACGGATCCAGTCCGGTGTGGCTCGACGATAGGATCGGTAGCCACCCCAAATGAGAACGAACGCGAAGATGGACCAGCCGATGGTGATTGCGACCAGCAACTCAACTCCACTAGTCCCTCCAGCACCAGCGGGGTTCGTCAACGCAAACGCGAGAATGGTAACGAGGACGATTTCGAGTGCCCCAACCGCAATGAACGCGGGGAGGAGCGTCTGGGTCAGATCGGGGTTGCGGTTGGGCCCTGCGTCCATCTGGGTTCAGCTAACCTCGCCAGCGGGTCTTGACCGTTTCTTAGGCGACTGCGAAGTCACGCCTCGCACGTCCCTGTCTTCGCGAGGGACGTGCGATGCCGAGCATCAACCACCCAAACCAAGAGTCGCCAGAGCCGAACGAGACCGCCAGCCGCCTGAGAACCGTCACCGGCAACCGCTTCCTGCGCAAGTGCTCCTGCGGGTGCGGGCAGGCGATCCCGCGCGACCCGGTAATCCGCCTCGTGGTCGACTTCGGCGCGCCGCGGCCCTACCCTGCCTACCTCCGTGAGCAATCGCCCGACTTCGGGAGCTACGGCAGGCGAGCCCAGACCCGACGTGAGGAACTCGTTTCCATGCCCGGGTTCGTCCCGGCGACCGCCCTCCTGGCCGACCAGGACGAGGAGCGGGTTCGGAGTCCGCCCTTCGGGGACGACCCCGCCCACACCGAGGCCGACGCCAGCCCGAGCCCCGAGGCAGGTCGCCCCTGGGCCCCCGGCCAGCTCATCTTCAACGCGGGTCAGTTCGAGTCCGCGCGGAGCGGGTTCGCTGACTACGCGAAGGAAGGCGAGACCGCCGCGCAGTTGAGGACCCGCGTGAACCGGGTCATTCTCGAGGACCTCGAGCAGAAGGTCCTCGCCCTGAGGGCCCTCCACGCGAAGCTCCGCGACCTGGACGCGGGCGCGTCGTTCGGGGACGTCGTGGCCCGGGGGCGACCGCGCTCGGATTGGGAGTGCGGAGACTGACCCGGCAGGCGGATCCGACCGTGTTCGAGTTCCGCCTGCGTATCCTGGACGTGCGGGAGCGCGAAACTGACCCGCCCTCCTTCCTCGGGATCGTGGAGGGGTTCCCAAAAATCCTGGTGCACGCGACGACAGTCGGGCAGGCGCAGCAGGACCTAGTGAACGCGCTCTGCGAGCATATGAGGCGCCTCCAGGATCATGAGGCGACGCGATTGGAAATAGACGACTTTCCCACGGCTAGCACTGTTCGACTCTTCTTCTGCCGAGAGAGGGCCTAACGCGTCCCCATTAACAGAGTGGTCTCGGTTGCGTCCAGCTAGAAGCCGGCGGACCCCCGGGGCTCATTGCTAAGGTCGGTCGAACCGTTAGTCAGACGTGGCGGATGACCTCGACGCGGACACGTTGGTCGAATTGAGTGTCTTGAGCGAGATGGAACTTCAATGCGAATGGGCGCTCCAGCACCTTCGAATCCTCAAAGAACACGCCTCCAAGCTCCAAATGAAACGGGTCAGCCGTCGAGGGCGGGATCGGATGTTCGCCGAGCGAACCGCAGTATTCCGGGAGATCCAGTCCATCCTGACCTGTGCGGGTATCGCGGACTCGCTCCTTACTGGGAAGGGTCCTCCCCGGCCCAGAGGACTCGAAGGGGTCTCGGACGCTCAGCGAGCCTCGATTCGAGCGAAGCTGAACCTGCCACTGGACTTCGTCATCCCCGGTCGGCCTCAGAGGAACGCGCTGATTCACATCGAGGAGCGTCGGGTGCCCTGGTCTCGACCGGGCAATATGCGGGGAGACATGGCGACGGCTCCGACCCGGATACCGGACCATCCAGGGAACCGACAGACCCTTCGAGCCTTCAGCGTGAATCCGCTCGAGTTCCTGGTCCTCGGAGAGCGATGCAGTCTCGACGATGTCGAGGCTTCCCTTCAACTGTTAGGACGTGCCGCGAACAGGGCGGCGGATGGGATTTTCGCCGCGGAGAATGCAAAGCGGTCAGCTTGAGGCCGACGGACGGGCCGGAGATTTTGCATCGAACGGTTCCTGTTCTGGGCGTTGGATGGTTACCTCACGCGGATCCAGGATCGCGAGGCGACGCGGATCGACTGGGACGAGTCCCCGACAGTCAGGGGGCGAACAGCCTTTCTCACCCCGGAATCCGGCTAGCACCGTAGAGGGTTTCCTCACGTTGCTCAACCGTGGACCACGCTGGTGAGTGATGCTGTGAGAATGCGGGCCGCCTGCAATCTGCGCGCAGCCCTCTCCTTCTCCCGGCGGGTGAGGACCTCCCACAGGGGCTTGAACGCCGCATCCGCCTTCTTGAGTCGCTTCTCGAAGCGCGCGAGCTCGAGATCGACATGGGGGCTCACGTCTTCGATCGGACGCCCGGCGATCTGTGAGACGAGCTTGGAGATTGTCTCGGGCAGCGTGGCCTCGGAGGGATTCGTAAGGCCCATCCCTCGCTGGAACGCGCGCAATGCGCCAGGCACCGCGCCCTCCGTCATTCCCCAGAATCGGGTCCCGTACCCGAGCCCCAGGCTGCCGAGGACATTGATCTCTTCAAGGAAGGTGATCGCCTTTTCTCCGTCTCGGAGCGCCTTCCGCGGGACGCGGCCGCGGGCCGGCTGGATAACCGCAAGAGCGGCCTCGTCCCAGGCATCCTCCAGGATCCTCCTTAGTGCTGCTTGGTGGGCGAGGCCGGCCCTCCTGAACCGGGCTCGGTACTTCTTCGGGAGGATTTCGGGGACCCCGTAGACCGCCCAACCCTCGGAACTATCCCCTCTCATCCCGACAGTTCCGGCAGCCTCGATGGCCTTCGCTTCGGATTGGACGAATGCCTTGATCCGTTCCGGCAGCTGGATCACCAGTGCGTAGAGAGAGAACTTTCCCTCAGTCTTCTTTCGCAACCCTCCGGTCTCCACAAGCCCTGCAAGCGCGCGAGAGAGGGTCCGATCGCCAATGGGGCTCTCGGTGATTCCAATGAACCGTTGGATTTCAGAGAATCTCAACCAGACCTCTTCCTCCTCTCCATTAGGGGCAAGTCCCCTCGAAAAGAAGGTCGCACGGACAGACGCCTGAGCCTTCGGTATGGTCCAATATCTCGATTTTTCGCTATCCATGGTTGCTATCCAGAGATAGCCACTGTTCATAACTTCAACGGCAATAGGGGAGCTGAGAAGGTGCGTCCATGACGAACCCCATCTTGGAAACCATCGCCGAGATCGCCAAGGCCGAACGCAAGACCGCCCTCAGGGAGGGCGAGTACGGATGGGCCGTGCTCGCCGCCCTCGTGGAGGACTGGGCCATCACGGAGGGCCGAAAGGGAGGCGGGGCACTTCCTCCCTAGCCTACGTTGAGGTTGGTGGCTACCCGACGCCGAAAGAAACCCGTAGGAGCGCAGCCAGGAAGTAGACAACAATCCCCACAATGGCCGCGACTCCGAGCGCCGCCAGCACGGGGAGCCAAGGATTCCGATCCGACTCGTCCTTCTCGCGTTCGCGTTCGTCGAGCCAGCAGAACATAGAGATGCCGGCAAACACGGCGGCCGCTCCTGCTATGGCTATCTCAGGCGCATCGAAGAGCAGGTGACCGAGAGGGTCCTCCTCGGGTTCGTACCGGTCCCGGTGGACTTTCCAGTGATCGTCCAGTTCGTAGGCATGCAGCGCGGGCGGCGCACGGTACTGGCCGATCGAGCCGGGGTGAGCAATCCATAGCGGCGTTCCAAGCACTGTCTCCGTGAATTCAGCGGGAAGCGTAGGCATCTCGACCTTTGGAACGGAGATTGATTGGCCAGGGGGCCGGCCATAGGCCCGCACCCTAATCCGGTCGAGCTCCTCCGTCATGTTTGCGGCCCTTGCTGGAAACCTTGGATCAGCTCAAATTCCTTTGGGGGCGGCTGCGCCAGCATGATTTCGAGGTACAGCTCCGCCTGAGCGGAGATCTTTCGCCGTTCCCGCTCGGCCTTGGCCTTCAGTCGCTGGTAGAGGTCCTCAGGCAGGTGGAGTAAAACCTGCCGGCGACCAGCGATGACGAGGGCGTCAATGGGGTTGATAGGTATCGCTCGACGCGGTGGTGGAGACATACGCAGGGTACAATCACATGATATTAAGCGATATCGTACCGTAGTAGGATTGTCTTCAAACCTCGCCCTCTAGCATCGACCCGCGCGCTGATCGCGGTCACCCCATCGGCCGCGCGCGTCCCCTAGGTGGGGAGCGTGAAGCTTTGGGATGGCCCGCATTCGAGCCTAGGTTTGACCGAGACGCCAACCGGCCTTCTCATCATTCGCACGAACAGGCTTACTCGAGGGTTCTGGTTCATTCAGGCTGGGGTTGCCATCGGTTTCCCGATCGCGGCTTTCGAAGTTACGAGCTTGGCAAGCCCTCGAACTTTGGGTGGGGTTCTGCCAGTCCTCGTCTCTCTGTTAGCAGCCTGCCTGACGGTTGATTTTCTAATAGTTGAGTTCTCGGATGTGCGGGCCGTTGAGATTGACGATGACGGGGTCAGGTTTCGTTACCGATTTCACTCCGAGCGGGGACTGTGGATCGATCTCAGCCCGGGCGACATTCCGGTCCAGGCTGGGATGTGGACGATCAAACGAAGAACCCGGCGGGACAGCGGAATGCCAAGTAGGGGCCACGACGTAACAATCGAGCAGGCTCGGGCGATATTGAGCTACCCGCGATGTCCCAAGTGGCGACTCAATGCAAGTACAGCCCAGAAACTCGGGTTGAACGAATCGGTAGGGACCTATCTCTCCTCCACGCAGCCCGACTCAGGTTGACTCCGACAGGGTATCGCTCGCTCGCGCACCGACCCCGCTCCTCGCGGTCAGTCCTCGATCCCACGCTTATTGCGGTCACCCTCATCGGCCGCGCGCGCCCTCAGGAAACCGACGGGGCGGCCGGCCTCTTCGCGGTGTGTCCTCGATCGCGGTGAGCCCGCCGGTCCCACCCCCGCTCGGCCTTCGCGGCGAGTGACGGAGACTTATCCCTCCCGGGAGTACTCTATTACTCCCCCCGCAGTGGATTCGATGAACGCTGAGCGCGGAAACCGTACCCTGATTTCAATAGCATCCACAAAGCTAGCTTCCGCCAAGCAACTGCAACCCTTGTCTTATCTCGACTTGGCCCTCGCCGGCACTGCCGATCTTTGTAGTGTTGGAGAATTCGTCGCCTCGCTCTAAGAATGAGGGGGATGGCCGCTACGCGACTGGAAGCTCGCCAGTTCGATACTAGTCGAGAGAGCAATGCACTCGCTCAGTCACGTGCTTTCGGGCGTAACCTCGCGCTTGGTTTAACCATCATGTTCCTTATCATTGGAGCCGGTCTCAATCTTGCGATTCAAACCCCGTTAAAAAACCCTGGGTCAAGACCCTGGGTGGTGACCGGTGTCGCGGTTGCCGAACTTGTTTGGGTTACCGGGGCCATCGGCTGTTTGTGGCTCTACCTCGCACTTCGACCGGGGCCGGTACGAGTTACAGTTTCGGATGGGGGACTGCGCCTTGACTTCGCAACCGGAACTGCCGTACGATTGGGCTGGACCACGGGCGCCTGGCAGATCGAGGACTTCAGCGAGTACCCAACCATTGCGAGCCAGCCGGGAGGACCTTACTTCTTGAACGTCAACTGGGGTCGGCGCTTTACCATCTCGGAGGAGGCGATGGAAGGCGTGCTCGACCTGGCAAGATCTGTAGGCGTAAGCGTAGCGACCGTCCGTGGGAGCTCGGTTCTCTACGGATTCTCGCCAAACATTTACCGGCTTCGAGGCGGGCCCCCCGATCGCAAGTGAAGTAGCGTCCTAGGCGCGGCCCGGGGCTCTCCCGAGACCACCGCGCTGATCTCGGTCACCCCATCGGCCGCGCGCTTCCATCTCCAGGCTGTTGGTCAGGGGCCAAACCATGCCAGTTCAAGACTACCGGGCTGACAAAAGTACCCGATTAGGCCACGGACCAGCGACTACAGTACATCGAATGATAGCTGTTGATGAATGACCACCAAAGGCCCGGCTCCTCGGACAATAGCAGATTCCGGATCTCAAGACACCCCTCGAGTTGTCGACTCGAGAAGATCATCAACTCTCGCATTCCCGCTTGGTCGAGTGGCTCACCGCTCGCGTGGAGATTCTCTAGGGGCCCGTTGCGGATACAGTTTGCGATGAGTGCGTTCGCCTCCACCCGGGCGCTTGGCCTCTCGGGCCGGAATCCGAACAGTGCGGATCCTGGGAGTACCTCTTTCCAGATCTTCCTCCCTCTCGGTCCAAGCGTTTGGTATCCTGCGCTCCGCCTGATTTGCACGAAGCGGGTGACAGCCTTCTTCAGTTCAGGCGAAAGCTTGTCGATCACGGCGTGGATCTCAGCCGCGTCCGTCTTTCTTGGCACTTGATCCGGCCGCTTCGGTCTCCGAGTCGCGCTCATCGCGGTCCGTCCTCGACCGCGCGCGCCCCACATCAAGCCTGCGGGGCTCGGCCGTGGGTCCGGGGCGCAGAGCGGCCTCGCCCCGCGGCATGATGGGGGCACGGCCTCGGTCCTCGCTCGCATCGCTCGGCCCGAGGCCTGCGCGCTTGCTCCGCATCGATGACCGCGATGAGCGCGCAACGCGCCTTCGGCAACGCCGCGACAACCGTTTCCATAGAATTGGCCCATGTCCGGGTTCCGGGCAGCGCCCGCACCTACGAGGTGCGCGACGTCCTCCGCGGGATGGGCCTCCGATGGGATCCCGTCTCCCACGCGCGGCATGGGACGCTCCCGGTTGACCAGGGCTCACGGCTCGTCCGTGAGCTGGGCCTTCGACCCCAGATCGTGCCAACGATCGAGGCGTTCGCCGCCCAGGCTAACCCGATCGTGGCCCAGAGGCACCCCACGTGGCCCCGCGGCCCAGTTCGGCCCCGAGTGCCTCACGACGGCTCCCGCACGCGTGCAGAGGCCCGCGTGGCGTTCCCGGACGCGGAGCAGGGCGACGAGGATGGGGTCGACTCGCGGCGGTTCAGCCTCCTGGAGATCACGAGCGGCCTCCCAGACGACTCGCGGGAGGCGGACGAGCGCGCCGCGGCGCGGAACCTGCGCGACCTGCGCGCCCGCGTGAAGGTGGCGCGGGCCGCGATTTCGGCCACACCTGGCGCGGATGAGATCCTCCGGCGCGACTGGCAGAAAGCCGCGAGGTTCTACGCGGCTTTCGAGATTACCGAGGCCCAGTTTCGGCATGGGGTCGCTGAACTGGCCCGCGGAGGCCCGGGTCCCTCAGCAGGTACGTCTCAGGGCGGAGGTTCATAACCAACCTCGCGGAGTACCCCGAAAGCCCCAAAATCGGTGGAAGTGCATATGGATGGAACCGGATCATCCGAATCGCAAACCGCCCAGACGAGCCCTCATGTCTCGTATCCGCCTCCGCGGGATGGTATGCATCCGTCTACAATTCTGGCCGTAATCCTCGCGGTAGTGCTCCTCGTGCTCGCCACGATTCTCGTCCTCAACCATGGAAGCCTGCCTATCGGCGGGTCCGGCTCAGCCGGCAATCCACCCATTGTTCTGATTAGCGCAATCAATCGGAACATTACCTACCTCGGCGGACTTCCGCACTACTTCGGCCCGACAGTCAACGACACCTGCCCATACTGCCCCGTGGGTGCGCAAGAGGGAGGGGCAATCCGCATCCCAATAGCGACGTGGACACCTCCGGCGAACCTGTCGTTCTGGGTGTTCCGAACGTGACCGGACCGTTTCCCGTGCTGGCGGGCGGATGCGGAGGGGCGGGGTGCACAATCCCTTGGGTCACCGTTGGGAGCGAGGAAACCTACGTTCCCGCCCACACACTCGCTTCGATGACGCTTTTCGCAATCTTTCAACTCACGAAGCCCGTGAATGGGTACTACGCCGTGACGCTCAACGCCACGTTTTGCCCATCGTGGGTTTGCACCGAGGTTCCGCCAACCTAGCGCACGAGACCTCCTCCCTCGCTTCGCGCGCGGTTCCGCCCCACGCCGGGCCGAGACGCTCGCAGACGATTGGCGGAAGGCGGCGTGGTTCTACTCACGGTCCTGGATTAGGGACGGGATGTTTCGATATGGGGCACACGAATGTTTGCTCTCCAGGGAACAGGATTGTTAGGCCTACTCTCGATTGGGGGACTATGTGTCTTGGTCGGGCTGGAGATGCTTTCGAACCTTAAGGAAAGATTGGAAAGATAGAGGGAAGCGTAACGAGTTGGTCGCAATTGAGCAAAAAAGCGCAGTCTCAGATTGGACGAAAAACAGAGAACTAAGTACTAGAGAAGGTTTCGGATGCACTGTGAGGCCCCCCGAGGCAAACTGGGGCTCTGGTGGCACATTTTCGATTCTCAACTCACGTCGACGGGAAGTGGTCATTTTTGCATGTTGTGCCGTTTTCGCCATCGTGCTCGCGCCGTCGCTGTCTCCCGTCAGTCCCACGAACCCGTCATCGGGGGCCAGGTTGGCATCCGGCTCGACTCTTCCGCAAGTCAACATCACTGTAGGTCAAAACGTGGCGAACGAGTCGTCCACCTTTTGGGGAGTTAATCTGGATGGGACATACGATCCTGAAAACCACACCCTGGCTGCACTCTTGAATCAGACCCCGATCAAGACACTCAGGTACGGGGCGAACTTAGCTGACGAAGAAAACTGGACCTACAACAGTACGCTCCACGGGTGCTTTTATAACAACTACAGTGACTGCAACTCCACACTACACCAGGAAAATGTAACCCAATTTGCTACGCTCTGCCAGTGGCTTGTGTCGGACCAGTGCGATCTGGGCATCCCCGCGGAGATTGATAGTGTTTCGACAGTACTTTGGATGGCAAAGTGGCTCAATGCTACCACCCACGGTTGGCAGCCGAACTGTTGGGAAATTGGAAATGAACCTCAGACTTGGTGGCACTTTGGTTATCCTTGGTCCGAGTGGAACAAGTATCACTTGGCCCAGCCCACTGGTTCGACGTTCGCCCGTGTGGTCCAGAATTACACCAAAGCCTTACGGAGTATCAATCATAACGCCTGCGTCATCGGGGTGGAATCGGACTCAAATGCCGCGAAGATCGGCCCGTATCTCAACAACACGACCAAGCTGCAACCTAACGTCACCGAGGTGGCGTTCCATGACTACCCCGATACACCAACCGGTTCGTGTCCGGGGACTGCATCACAGGCACTCAGCCAAATCGATCTAACTTCAATTCAGCGAAATTACACTTCAATCGCTTTGCGCAATGTTACGACCAAACCCAAGCTGCCGGTCGATGTTGACGAGTTCAACCTTGGTTACACGTCCTCCATGCTCCCATCGTGCAGATGGCTCGCTTCGCCGACTAACGCAGTATTCGTTTCAGCCGCAATCGCTCAGGCTTTGGCACGTGGAGTTCCCCGAATGACTTTTTTCCGGTTTGATTGCGGTGGTCCAACTTGCATGTTCAACAACTCTCACTCTAACTTGACCCTGGCCGAAACTCCCAACTTCCTGGACTATTCGGGTGTTCTGTCGCATATGGATATTTCTCGCATCTATAATGTGACGTTCTCCAGTGCGGCCACGTCGGGAACCTACATGGCGCTCGGTGCGACGGATACCGGGCTCAATCAAAGTCTGTTAGTCGTAGACGCCAACCCCTCTGGCCCGGAAGATGTGAACGTTGCGCCCGCCGTCCCGAGCGGTTGGGTTGCAACGACCATTTGCGAGTCCGGGTACGGTGTCGTGTACACTGCGGCGCTAGCATCGAACAACACTGTTACCGTCGGAAACCAAAGTACCTGCGTAATCCAAGCATCAAGCCCTTGCACCTTTCCCGGGTGCGATGTCAGCATGATCGCTCTTGCGAAGGACGCCGGGACCGGGGCCCAGACCGTGGGTCCAATCAACGCGACGGGCCGCAGTTTGCTCTACCTTGCGATTCAACAGGACTTCTCCGCCGGGGCCGCCCCCACGATTACTGATCACCTGTTGACATGGAGTTTGAGATCGAGCGGCGCCCGTAGCGGAAGCGGGGCTCTGTGGCTGTACACCGCCGTGGCACCCCGCACTGGGGTTACTTGGCACAACTTTACCGTGGAAGCAGCGGACACCTTCATGCTCGGCTTCATTCTCATTGACCTGCCCGGATCTGCCGGCTTTGATCCTCAGGAATCATCAGCAGTGATTGCGTCCAGTTACATCTCCACAACGCCCGCCACCTCCATTTCCACGGACTCGCCAGCAGCCTATCTGACGTTCATCAGCACGATAGGGGCTAGTGGGGGGTCGCCATCGCTCAGCCCTCGTGCGGGCCAAGATGTTTTTGACAGCACCCCCACTCCGTCGTACGCTGTCTCGTGCATTTACGGAGCCTATTCATCCGGGACCCAGACGGTTGGTGGAACGTTCAACATGACCGAGTCCGGGTGGGTTATTCCTGACGCAGTCGACCTAAACGTCACCGGTAACACCAGCGTGAACGAGATCAGCGCAGTCGACAATGAGCCAACTGGCACTCAATCCATAAGCTCGTTCAGCGCGACCGCCGGAAGTTTGCTTTACTTGGCGATCGCACAAGATTACAGTGGGGGAGTGCACCCCTTCGTCAATGATACTGTACTATCCTGGAGCCAACGAGAACATGGGGCAAGTAGCACGAAGCAGGCCACCTGGGTGTTCATTGCAATGGTACCGGCAGGCGGCATTTCAGCCCATACCTTCACAATTCGCGCGAATGACGGACTGCACTTCGGCTACTTGCTGGTGGACCTAACCGGGTATTCCGGTTTCGACCCAAACGTGCCGTCCGTGGCGGCTAACGTCTCCTATTCCTCTTCAACCACTCCTTCGGTATCATTATCTGCGAATTCCCAGGCGCTGTACTTGGCATTCGTAAGCACTGTCGGGGCGACCGGAACAATCGCACTAACGCCGAACCCAATGGAGGAAGTAATGAATTCCGACCCGAGTCCAACATACGCCGTCGCATTGCTCTTTGCCACCGGGGCGGCCGGCTCTGCCACCTTGGGGGGGACCTTTTCTACGGCCGAATCGGGTTGGGTCATTTCAGATGCGGTAGACGCCCCCAACAGCGGGAATGCTTCAGTGAATGCGCTCTCCTACCAAAAGGAATCCGCCGGGGTGTATACCGTCCCTTCCATCGGTATCGGAGGTGGCGACCTCTTGCTCCTGGCCATCGCTCAGGATTACGATAGCGGAAGTCCACCAATCATCACAGATTCCGTGTTAACCTGGGGGGTGGCCGCCGAAGGGGGGAGCGCCTCGTTCGAGTCGTTGTGGGTGTACAATGCGATTGTCCCATATGGGGGGATTGCCAGCCACTCGTTTACGATCGAGGCGGCTGACCATGGCCCATTTGGTTACATTTTGATCGACCTTCATGGGCTCGTTGGGTTCGACCGAGACTCGTCATCTTCCGGTGTGCAGGACTATTCTTCGTCTACCACGCCATCTGCTTCAGTGATGGCTTATCACCGTGCGGCCTACCTGGCATTCATTAGTACGAACAGCGCAACCGGGACCATCCTGCTCACCCCCGACTCGGGAGAATCGGTCTTCAACTCAGACCCGTCGCCGTCGTACCAGGTCGCGCTTATCTATTCGATTCTCTCATCCGGAACCCAGACCGTAGGGGGGACGTTTTCGACCGCCCAAACCGGATGGGTAGACTACGCTGCTGACGATACTTGAACAGAATATCGGCGGAAGGAGTCGAACCTCGATCCTACGAACTCGCACGAGTCACCTAGGTTCGGGCATGACGTTGCCGGGTCACGGAAGGCAATGATAGATGTACGCACAAATCAATCCTTACTCCGCAAGAGTCGACCTATTCATTCATGCGGCGGCATTCCATTAACCGAGATCCCGGCCAAGCTGTTTGGCGGGAAGATAACGAGAAATAAGGCAAGCGGTCACTGCCCTGGCCCCCAATTCGAGGTCGAGATCGATGAGTCACTCCGAACCGCGGGGTGCCTCTTGCCGAGTGACCTCGGACCGGAGCGTCGCCTTAGGAGGCTCCGCGGGGACCCAGTCGTTCCGCCCACCAGTGGGGGTGGTCCTAGATGCGGCCAGTCGCAAATCACGAGCGGCAGATTCTCCGAATGATGTCAGCTGGTAGACCTTCACGCGGCGATTGATCTCAGCGACGAGGCGTCTTTCAACGACTACCACGTTTCCCGCCATCAAACTGAAGAGGACCTTGACTAGTGAACTTTGACGGACTTCGAAGGCTGCGACCATCCCCTGCTGAGTGTATGCCAGACCAGCCACGTCGTTGACGCCGAGGCGGTTCAGGCGTGAAAGGTAGAGGATCACCCGCGCGGCGAGTCCTATTCCCCCTTCGGGATCATTCTTCCGGTACGACATTCACAGAGCCTCCGACGCGGAACCAGATAGGCAAGTCAATGACCGGTCAGAGGCCCCCCTCTTGAAGAGACCTACCCCGGTCATGAATAGAACCCTAGCGTGGGGGCTGCCGGTGCATGTCCGCAACTTCCTCGTGAAACTCCTGAACCCAGCCCAGCGCTTCAGTCTTAGCTCGAGTGTACCGGTAACTCGTATACCCCCAGCCGGCTCCAAATGCCCCCACGACTGCGATAACCACGAGGACGGCTTCAGTCACCCACAGAATGGAGCTGGACGCGACGGTTCCAGGTGGCGCCGCCGAGAAGACTGCCGTGACGGCGGGCGGACTAGACCCATTTATAGTGACGGTAGGAGTTGAAATCGCTACTCGGTAGCCGATCGGTCCGGAAGCGGATAGACCATATGTGCCATCGGGCAAATGAAGGGTAACTGAAGGCATCGTCGAGGGGGAAGAAACTACTACTTGGTTCGCCAGATTTGTCGCGCTCACCAACCATAGCCCTGATGTGACCAACCCTGATTCCGTGAATGTCACCGGGAAGGTGGCACTCGAGAAAGTGACGTTGACGATAACCGGCCCGCCCTCGACCTTGATAGAGCTAGCATAGCTCACCGAGTAGCCCCCGATTTGTCCAACTATCACAGAGTACGTCCCGTTAGGTTCAGTAAAGGCGTTTGTAGTGGTCGTCGAGGTCGCCCACATTCCCCCCAATTGGCCGGCCCAAGATGTGGAGGTCGGGAGTCCTGTTTCAATCAGAGAGACTGGGTATACGGCACTGATTGACCCACTCGAGAAGGTGACATTGATCAGTATGGGGGCTCCAGCCACCAAGAACGAACCGGAGGCAGGGTCGGGACTATAATCAGCTACAGATCCGATAACGAACGAGTAAGTGCCGTTCGGCTCCGCAAAGGGCAGCAATTCCGTCGAGGACTCTTGTGAGGTCGAGTTTACGGTTGCGGACCAGGTCGCACCTGAAGGTAGTCCCAGCTCTCTAAAAATGACGGTGCTCAGTACCTTCGGTTTGCCTCCGTAGATGATCGAGAGTGTCCCCTGATACTCATTGGAGACGTAGATGTCGCCATTCGAAGGGTCAAATGCATCGTACCACGGGCCACCCCCAACTCCAATGCGATCGATGACCGAGTAGTTCGACATCGATATCACGGTGACATTGTCAGTCACGTTGTTTGTGACGAAGATGTCTCCGGTCGCATTGTCGAAAGCTATATCCGAGGAATAGGAACCTTCGTCGCCAACTTGAATTGACGCGACTACTGAATTTGACACGTCAGAGATGACGTAAACCATGCCGGACCAGGGCGTTGGCACGACGACCTCGCCCGTAGCGCTATCGCAAGCCATTCCAACGCCCCAGAAGTTGGGGGGCGAGCTGGCCTCGGTGCCTGCCATCACTATTGTCGAAACCACCGAATTCGTACTATCAGATATCACGCTAACATTGTTCGAGTTAGCGTACGCGACAAAAATCTCGTTGGCTACGTCGTCGTAAACGACAGATTCCGGGAAATCTCCCACTGGGATGGTCGCGATCACCGAGTCATTGAGATCCGAAATCACGGTCAGGCTAGCGGAGTGAAGATCGGCCACGAATACCTCGCTCCTTCCACCATCGTAGGCGATTCCAAACGGGGAGCCCGCGACCGGAATGTTAGTGACGACTTGGTCGGTCTGATCACTGATCACCGTGACATTGTCCGTGGCCGCATCGGAAACGAACATCTCACCTTTCCCGCTGTCATACGCCACTTGTTGGGGAATCTGTCCGGTCTCGACGTTAGTGATGATGGAGTTTGAGGTCGCGTTGATTACACTGTCCGCGCCGGATGGGTTTGCGAGGAGCAACTCTTGTGTCCGGCCGTCATACGCCAACCCCCAAGGTTCGCTGCCGACGGAAATGGTCGCGACAATGGTGTTGGAACGATCCGCGATCACGCTCACGTTGTCGCTGGCACTGTTTGGTACGAAGATCTCACCCTTCGAACTATCATAGGTCGCGGCGAGGGGATCGGAGCCAACAGTGATGCTAGCAACCTCCGAATTGTCTG
The DNA here is from genome assembly GCA_050011355.1 of Thermoplasmata archaeon. Classification (GTDB taxonomy): domain Archaea; phylum Thermoplasmatota; class Thermoplasmata; order Lutacidiplasmatales; family UBA184; genus Lutacidiplasma. Next base: position 51,084 of record JBEKJG010000007.1, read on the forward strand.
CGTCTGATACAGCTACTACCTTGTCCAACCCCACGGTCGCGAAGATCTCGCCCTTGGAACTATCGTAGGTCAAACCAGCGGCGCCGATTGGTATCTGCGCCACGATAGAATTGTTGGCGTTGGAAATCACGGATAGGGCATTTGCGGAAACGAATACCTCTCCCTTCGCACTGTCATATACCGCATCGTATGACCAGCCACTAACGTTCACCTTTGTAACAATGGAGTTGTTCGTATCCGAGATTACCTGCACGGTGTCTAACGCGCCGCAGGTGACGAAGATCTCGCCGCTACCGCTGTCGTAGGCCAATTCACCGGGTTGGCAACTGCCCACGGGGATTGATGCCACGACGGTGTCGTTTGTGTCGTTGATGACAACAATACTGCTCCCTCCATCATTGGCGACGAAGACCTCCCCCATTGCATGGTCGTACACTATGCCCGACGATGGGCCCCCGATGGGGATGCTTGCAACAACCTTGTTGGTCAGGTCCGAGATTACGTTCACGTCGTTCGCACCGTTGTTTGACGCGAAGATCTCTCCCTTGCCGGTGTCGTACGCTAGTCCGTAGGGCGTGCCACTCGGGATTGTGGACACGACCGAGTTGGTCGCGTCCGAGATGACACTGATGTTGTTCGAATCACTGTCTCCCACGAAGATTTCACCGGTTACGCTGTCATACACCGACGTGAACGGCCAGTTCCCGTTCCCGGCAGGGAAGTTCCCTGGAACGAGCGTGTTATTGAAGAGCACCAAAGTGTCAGTGACACGCAAGGGCTTCTGAGAGGTCGTCATCGCACGAGCCGGCAACAAATGCGACGAGGGCCGCAGCGAGAATGGGACCTCCGGGTATCGCCCTGGACTGGAACGATTCGAAGGGCCCGAAGCGGGTAAGGCCGGAGATAGGCTCACGAGTAGAAGTAGCGCAGTCAAACCAACGACTCCCGCGAATCCTAAGATCCGGCGTGGGCGACACCGGTCGGACACAGCGAAGACTTTCAGTGAGTTACCTTGGGGCGCACAAGTGCTTGCGGGGGGCGACGCCATCCTCCCGAGGAAGAAAACCTACCTTAAGAAGGAATTCGAATTTATTTCCGAAACGGTGCCATACAAGACGGGGGTAAGCTACCCGTTCACCTCGTCCCGCATGATCACGGCCGGTTTCCGCCGGGTCTTGCCTCGGACACGCACTCCCGACGACCCGATCGAAGCGGTCCCGACCTTGCTGTCCTTCTTGTCCCAGACCTCGATCGTGATGTTCCCCTTGCCGAGGCGGATCCCCCAGTCTCCCTCCACGTGAACGTGTGCGTAGCGCGGCGCCATGGTCCGATGGTATCGAGCCGCCAACTTGAGTTCGTCCGGAAGGGGACAATCCGTAGGCACGTCACACTCGCGGGTCGCGTATTCACGGCGCGTCTTTCCGCTGGAGCGAGATTGCGCGTAGAGTCGACACCCCCGTGTAGAGCCCGATCAGGCTCGCGACTCCGACCAGGATCACGCCCAGATACTGCAAGTAAAGGTACATGGGATTCGGGACCGCCGTAGGGCACGGGTCCCCGGGTGGACAGTTGTTGTTGATGCGCTGAGCATTCGTGGACGACTGTTGATACGCGTAGGTGCCACCGAGTAACAATGCGACCCCCACGGTTGCAAAGGCTACGATCTGGAGGGCCCGAATCCTCGGATTCATGGGTAAGGCCCCAACCGACCAGACGCCAGAGCCCACGTTAAACTCGCCGTGTTGTGGCGGGATCGAGATCAGTACCAGCTCGCCCGGGTGTTCACGGCCCGCTTCCCCGCGGAACATCCGGGTTGGGAAGAAACATGAAGGTCGTGGTACTCGGCGCGGTGTGCCCGGAATCGTGCACTGGCACTGCGTCGCCCGCGGCCGCGTCCAGGGCGTGAACTACTGCGCGCGGGTCGCGGAGGCGGCCCAGCGTCACGGCGTGGTCGGCACGGTCGCGAACCGCCCCGACGGCACGGTCTTCATCGACGTGCAGGGCCCGGTCGAGGCCGTGGAGGCGTTCCTCCGCGCAGTCAGCGGTCCGCGGGGCGTGAGCCACGCGCACGCGGTCGAGCGCGTGGCGCAGGTCGCGGTCTCGTCCGAGCTGGTCGGATTCGACATTTTGCGAGGTTGAGTCGCGGACCCTCCCGCTAGCGTTTCTTCTGTCGTCGCTCAACGCGATATCGAGTAAATGGTCCAACCGGGCCGGCTCGCTCGCTCGCTAATCGTGAGGCCCCGGCGCCTAGCCTCCCCGAAGATTTCTTCGAGCGCCGCACTCGGGACGAAGGTCTCCTGAATGCCTCCATGCGGGCCAAAAATGGACTGCACCGCCAAGCCTCGGGAGATGGAGTCGCCGACTCCCCCTGTCCTTCGACCTCGGGTCACGAAATTGGGGTCGCTCCAGCGTCTCAAGTCAAGCCCTCCTCGCCCGTATTCCAGCCGTAAGCCATCGTCATCCACGACCAAGAATGAAGCGGCCGGACCCAGTCGCAGGAGTAACCAGGCGAACAGCAGCCAAACGAGAGCCAAAGCGGCGAAAAGTGCGACCTCCGCTGAGGGCAGGTTGCGTGTTAGGATCAGCGCCTCGATATCGTAGTAGAAGATGATTGCGCCAACCGCTAGAACTGTTACCCCGAATCCGGCGCGGAACCAGGCCATGTGGCGCACCCACGGGACGTCCTTGAACTCCCGCAGGTCGTAACGCGTCATTCGTGGCCCGATACGGACCCATCGTTCAAGAGGCTGACCAATCCGATCTAACTCGGCCCACCGCAGGCGGCGCGGGTCCCCCTAACGAAACTCCTTGGCTGGCCCCCTCGGGCGGCAATGCCATTAGCACGGGAAGCAAGTCAGGGCCTCGATGGGTTCTACGGAGTTCGATATCTCCGCCCAGTCCCGCCTTGGCGCCCGTGACCGAGCCTGGGTAAATTGGCTCGGCAGGGCGTTCGCGGCCCTCCTACTTTTCGCCTGGTTGTTGATGATTGGCCCGCTGTTATTCTAGCCACCCCACGAATTCACTATCTGCGGAGGCAAGGTCCCCTCCTGTTCGCAGGTCCCTGCTTCCGAGTATTGGGTCACCATAGTCATCCTTTCAGCCATCTACCTGGGATTCGCGACCCTCATTGTGATTCTCTCAAGCTCTTCCCTCAGGCCCCAGCCACGCGTCTCCTGGTCGACGAATCGGGGATCTGGATCCAATTCCGGTCCGGTCGTCCGGCCGGAATCTCTTGGCCCACCGGGTGGCGTGTCCTTTGGTTCTACGACTATCGAGAACTCCTGACCGTCGGGCGCAAGCAAAAGCCGGACGGTTTGATTCAACTGGGGGTCTTCCTTCGTGATGTGGGACTTACCGGCGAAGCGGTGGACCGGATTCTCGCAACCGCAGGAAGACTAGGGTACAACGTCCAGACCTTACGAATGGACCAATCCATGACGCGGCGGGCCGGGTTTCTGATCATTTACAACATTCGCTCGCGGACCAACCCGACTGCCCAGAGTTCGATTTAGGGATCCGAGGCTGGCAGATTTCGGAACCACACGGTGCCGAGTTACGCGACGACCCTGCCAGTCGCAGTCGCGGGTCCTCCCCGCTCGTCCCGGGCACCCACGTTGCGCCGCAAAATTCAACTCCTCTTGCGAGAATATGTTAGTGAAGCAGCGAATTTGGCCACCTACCCCAACCCCGTCGAGCTCCAGTTCCCTCGGATTCGGAGGCGCGTTCAGATAGGTTACGCCTGGCTGACCGCCTCTCTGGCTGTCTTTGCTTCAGGAGTACTGCTCCGGATCGGCTGGCTGGGGGCGATGGGCATCTTCCTACTCATATTCGCAACGGTGATCGTCGGCGCACCTGCCCTCGGACTGCGGAGGTTGCGGCGGGCGATACCCGCGGCTATCGAGGTCCGGGAAGACCGCATCCTTGCTGAGCGGGATCCTCGGTTTGTCCGTGCAAGTGAGCCGCGGGTGTTTGAGATCCCATACAGTCGAATTGAAGGCATACACCCCCAAACCCGTCGAAGCCTACCCGCGGTCACCTACATTGACCCCATTCGCGGTCGTACCGAAGTGGTTTCCACCCACGGGCTCGAGAAGGGGCAGTGTCGGAGAGACCTTCCCCTGACGCGCGAGAATCTCGAGAGGGTTTCGACGGCCTATCAGTTCTGGGCGCAAGCCGCGAAAGCTCCCGCCACACAGACGTGAGACTCGAGTAATGAGGGGACAAGCCGGGATCCTCCAGCCGGGCTTCTGAGGTGCCCAATCGCGCGGGTCCTCCCCGCTCGCTCCGCTCGCGGGTCCCCCCCGCGCGGTTCAACGGAGTTGCGTGTTCGTGCTGGGTAGGAGTCCGGCGCGCTTGAGCAAGCGCTTCGAGAGGGGCCACCGGGGGCACCTGGGGTCTTGGACTAATGCGCGGAACTGGGCGGGACTGAGAATGTGCCCGGGATGACTCACGCCCAACGGTTTCTTGACCGTCCTTCGAACCCATATCCCGTAGATTGAGGCAGAGGGCGGGTCCAGCTTTTCCCAGGGGATAGGCCGCAAGGATTTGGACGATCCGAACGCCACTCCCGAGTCAGAGAGTCGAATTCTCCCCGGTTCCATGGAGAGGCTGGTAGAAAGAATTCCAACGGCAAACATCGCAGTGAACAATAGGAAGAGCTCCCAAAACTGTCGGATTCCGCCTAGAATTACGGGAGCGCCCAGGAGCAGGGCGCCCGCTGCCCACGCCGCAGGAACGAGGGTACCGATTGCAATTACCGGCCCGATCCAAGCTAGCCGAGGGCTTTCGCGGGCCACCGATGTCTCCTCGCCCACATTTGGGTCAAGCACCGGCGAGGCTATGACCGCGCGCCGCCGGCAACCCTCGATACTGTAGACAACCGGCGCTGAGCTCGACCTCGCCCTTTCTCCCTCCCTTAGCGAGGGAGAAAGTTGCGCGGCGGTGTCGGAATTTGGACTGGAGCCCTACTCCTCACCCTTGGACTCTCCCTAGTCATCCTCGTCGGATAGTGGTTCGCCGTCTTCGATGCCTGCCTGGCGAACCCAGCTTGCGCTCCTCCTGGTTCCCTACAGACTTTGGAAGGCTTTCTCGGGCTGATGATTGTGGGCGTTGCGCTTGTGGTCGGCGGCGCGATGATCCTGTTGGTCGCACGGTTTGGACCAGCTCGCCCCATACACCTCAAAACCCCCACTTCCTAATTGGTAGGTCCGGACCGGTCCTCGCCCTGGGAGTCCTCGTCCTCGTCAATGCGGCAGTCGGGTTGCCCCCCCAGCGTCTCCGGTCCGGCCAAATGCAGTTTCGGAGCGGTCCGGTCCCCCTCCTGCCGGCCCGTTAGGACCACGTATGGACTGAGTCCGCGCAGGTCGTAGACACGGGGGCGGGCCCCGTTCACCCAGACCCGGCGGCTGGTCGAGCCCATCAGCGCCATTACCGTTCCGATGTGGTGCTCGGTGTAGCTGGGGCGTTCCGCCAAGGAAATCATTTCACGGATCTCCTTGCTGGTCGCTTCGGTTTTCCCGCGCGCGAGCATTTCGATGCCAATGGAACGGACGCAGCCCGCGAGAGGGTCGGTGTCTGCCACCGGGCCAATTTGCGGGGCGTGCGGGCCCAGTTCGGTACACTCCACGCCGGCAAGGTCCGCGGGGGCCTCCTCCGAGTCCAGGAACCTCCGCGCCCGAAGCCTCTCGGTGGGCTCGGGGTGGGGGTGGGAAATCAACCAAGTGACCGATCACCTCCTCCATGCGGTCCCCACTCGCCCGCCAAGGCTCAAGACGTGCTACCGTTCCATCTGGCGGCCTCTCGCTCGACGTTGGAGCACCTGGCGTCCCGTCTCTCTAGGCGAGGGCCGAACGAAGGCGTTCGAGGTCGGCGGGTCTGAGCGCGCAATCTAGGGCACGTGTGGTGGAACCCCGTGGAAACCGAGAGTCCGATAACCTTCAAAAGCGCCGCTTGGGTGGGACCCCCCGACTCTCACAGATGAGGGAATCGACTCGTCGAACGGCGGCTCGGGCGGGCCGATGGCGGATCTTCACGTGCCGGTAGTCAATCACCCCGCGTCTCCGGCGGCGACCTGCTTAGCCTTCGCCGTCGTCGCCGCGATGCTGGTGTCGGCGATACCGTTCGCGGCAGAAAGTCCCGCTCCCCCGGCCTCGCCTCCTCCCTCCCCGGTCGCCGTGAGTTCCGTCCGGTCGACGGGACCGCCCCCGAGTCTTCCTGCCCTACAGAGCACGCTCTCCGTGAACGCTTCCTCCGTCAATCTGTCGAGTTTGTTCTGGGGCGCGACGGTGAACAATGAGGTCCGAATGTTTCGGGGGGAGACGGCCGCCGTCAACGCCACCCCGGCGCGGGTGTTGGTCTGGCCGGGCGCAATGGCGGGGGAGGATTACGACCCGCTCACGGATACCCACTACGACACGTACACCGGAGTACCGATCCGCGCGCTCACGGACGAGGCCCAGTTCGTCCAACTCTGCCGGGCGACCCACTGCACGGCCGTGGTACAGGTCCCGGCAGAGATCGACGATCCGCAGATCGCCGAAGCGATCGTAAACTACACGGAGGTGAACCTGAGTTTCACCCCGGCGTACTGGATGATCGGGAACGAGCCCGAGCTGTGGGAGCACTGGCAGGTCCCATGGAACGAATGGGAGTCCACGTACTCGAACGGCCCGACCCCGACGCAGTTCGGTCAGGAGGTGGTCACGTATGTCCAGGCGATCCGGGCGGTGGACCCTACGACCCCCATTCTGGGATTGCCCGCGTCGGGCTGCACCTGCGGCTACTGGACGTTCCCCCAGTGGATTTCTGGCGTGCTCAACGTCACCGGGGACCGGATCCAGGCGGTCGCGTTCCATGAGTACCCCGCCGGTTGGCTCGGCACCGGCGACGGCAGTCTCCTCGACTTCTACCAGACGATCCAGGGGGCGGCGAGCATCCCCGTCCGGATCGCCGCGGCGCGCGCCGCCGTCGAGTCGTCCTGTCCCGGGTGCAACGTGTCCGTCTGGGTCAGCGAACTTGGTTCGGCGCTTTCTTGGTCGGCCTACGGGCAGTACGCGATCGGCTTTTCCGGTGCCCTCAGTCTCGGGTCCCAGCTCACCCAGGCGATGGACGACAACGTGTCGAACGTCGACCTGTTCGCGACGGAACTGGCTACGACCAACTCCTGGTTCAGCCCGACCGGCCAAGCCCGTCCGGATTACCAGGCCTACACGGAAGTGTTCGACCACCTCGGGACGGAGGCGTTTTCGGTCAACATGAGCGGGTTGAATCACACCGTCTACGCGATCGACACCATCGCGCCCCACGACCAGGGGCGCCGCGACCTGCTGGTCCTGAATGACAACATAACGAACTCGGTAGAATTCTCCCCCCAGTTTGCCGAGAGGCTGGGGGACGTGCCGGTACTCGCGCTCAGCTGGAACGGCTCGATCCATTCGACCGAATCCAACGGGACGACCTGGGTGGAGCCGTACACTCCGAACCCCGTTCCGACCGAGTTCCCGGACGGGTTACCCGCGAACTACACCCTGCCCCCTCAGAGCTTGGTCCTGTTCGAGTCTTATCCCAACCCCGCGTCGTACGTCCAGGTCCGGGAGCACGGGGTTCCGAACGGAACGGCCTGGTACCTCCAGCTGGGAGCCAGGTTTTACGAAACGAACGCGAACAACGTCTCCCTGCTCGTGCCGACCGGGTCGTACGCGATCGGCTCCCTCGGGATCCCCTTGCCCATCGATGGGCATGAACGGAACCCGACCGAGCAGCTCGGCCCGTTCCTGAGCTCCCCATTCTCGGTCGGAGGGCCCTACGCCAACGCTTCCGTGAACTTCGTCGTGCAATGGCGGGTCAACGCCACGGCGTCCCCGGCGGGGAGCGGGACCGTGACGCCGGGGGCCGTCTGGTGGAACGATAGCGAGCCGCTGAACCTCTCCGTCGTGGCCCCTGCGCCCGGGTACGCGTTTGCCGGGTGGAGCGGCTGGGGTCCGGGGGCGGCGAACGGCACCGCTCGCACGATCCGGGTCGACCCCACCGGCGGGATCACGGAGCGGGCGCGCTTCGTCATCGGGGATCCGGTGACGATACTCGAAGGAGGTCTCCCGGACAACACGACATGGTCGGTCACGGTCCGTGGATTCACCACGAACTCGACCGGGGGCGTCCTGATGCTCTATGAGCCGGTTGGGTCGTATGGGTACAGCGTTAGCCCGGTACCCGGCTACCGAGCGGTCCCAAAAGACGGAGGTTTCTTGGTGAATTCGTATGGTGCCTCCGTCTCGGTCCGATTCGTCGCGCTCACGCCACCCGCCCCCAAGTACCCGGTCACGTTCCACGTCTCCGGACTCCCGGCCGCGTGGACCGTTTCGATCGAGGTCCGCGGGACCAACGAGGTGGGGGGCATGGCCGGAGCGACATTCCTGCTATCGAACGGGACCTACGCGTACCGATTGGGGTACGAGCCGGGTTACCACGCCGTCGCCGGTATCAAGACCTTCGAGGTCGCCGGTGGACCGCTCACCGTGAATGTGGAGTTCGTGCCGACGGTCTACCGGGTCCTGTGGACGCCGATCGGGTCTCGCGCCTGGATGAATTGGAGCGTCGCAGTCAATGGGACGACCTACTGGGGGGGCGGGTCCGCCGTCTCGACCACCTTGGAGAACGGGACCTACCCCTACCGTATCGACGTGCCTTCCAACTTCTCGAGCACTCCCCCTTCCGGGTTGCTCCGGATCGATGGTTCGGCGGCCCGGCTCTCGCCGGTCTTCAGCCTTCTGGAGTTCGCCGCGAGGTTCGCCGTGGGTGGACCCGAACCCTCGGGACCATGGACGGTTCGTCTCGGGAACTCGACGCTTCCGGGCACGAGCAATGGAACGTCGTTCCTGGAGGCGAACGGCACGTACACCTTCGACGTGCATCCGCCGTCGGGGGAGTTCGCAGTTCCCTCGCACGGGAACCTGACCGTGGCAGGTACCGTCCCTCCGCAGGTTATCCAGTTCTACCCTACCTCCGAGAAACCCTCCGACGCGCTGATCGCCCGCCTCAGCGCCGGGGTGGCGTGGGTCGTGGTCTGGCTCGGCGGGGCGGGCGTGCTGGCGTACGTAGTCCTCGGCGGAATTTGGCATCGGACCCGGCACCAGAGGAACTAAGACTCTAGCTTCGGACCTACTCCGGATGGCTCGGCGGCCGCATTCCGTCCGGTGGGGTCCGTTGCCTGAGAATTGGCCAGCGTGCTGCCGCAGCTCCGGAGGGGATCTACGCCCGGGTCTGGACGTCCGCGAACGACCCAACCCAGGCGGTGGCTCCGTTTTCCGAGCGACCCAAGTACGAAGAAGCGGGACACCCGCCGGCGAGCCGTCGGGGCGAACGGTTCTGACCCCTCCCGACACAGCGAAACAGTCGAAGTCAAAGCCTACCGACAGGCACTCTCGTTTCCGCCACTTCGCGCCAGGTCAGCTTCCACGGGCCACTTTTCGAGGTCGCATCGCGGGGTTCCGGGTAAGATCTACAGGGTCTACGCGGTCGGATTCAATGAAGTGACCGGAAAACTAGGCACGTTGAATTCCCGGGGGATTCCAATCCCTCCTCGCCCGTTCGCTCGTCAGGGCGGAAGGTGTACGTCGGCCCGCAGGTGAGAGCCTCGCGCACTCCTGAATTCGGATTAAGGTCCAGTCCATAAACAGGAACTGGCACTCACCTCCGATGAGGAAGCCGACTCCTCGCCCCGCCCCATTGGGAACCAGCCCAACGCGATCTTCTCCCTTCCAACCTCTCCGCGGAATGGGTTCTTCCACTTCGGGCAGGAACGCTAACTCCCACCAGGCCACCCCCTATACTGTACGGAGAGCGCAGGTTCGACGGCCGTCCAAGCCCGGGCAGGGGTATGCCGCCTCCAAGGCCCTTTCCGGAGTATCCTTCACGGTCGGGGTCTCGGACCCCTCGACTCCGGTGCCTCCAGTTCGTCAGCCCATTACCAGTCCATAGGTTCGAACATGTACCGAAAACTGACCGCGCTGTTTGCGTTCGTCGCCGCAATTGTCGTCGTACTCACGGTCGTCGGAATCGGATTGACCCAAGCCCCGGTGCCCACGAGCTCGTCGGTCGGCGCTCTCGCCACGAGCACGGGGGTCGGCGCCGCCGGCGCCACCGGACCCGCCATCGTCTCTTCCGGGAGTGCCTGCGGAGAGGCCAAGATTTCGCTGGGCTCCGCCGGGAATTTTGAGGTCCTTGCGGGGACGACCGTCACCAACACCGGGGCCACGGTGGTGCACGGAAACCTCGGGGTTAGCCCCGGTTCCGCGGTCACGGGATTCCCTCCCGGAAAGGTCACCGGGACGATCGACAAGGCGAACACCGCCGCGGCCAATGCCCAGACCGCACTGACCAAGGCGTACTCCAACGGAATGGGCCGCTCGAACTGCCGCGTCTCGGTCGCCGGGAACATCGGCGGCAAGACGCTGAGTCCGGGCCTGTACCACTCGTCTTCCTCTCTGGCCATCTCTTCGGGTGACCTGACCCTCACCGGGTCGGGGGGCGCGGGGAAGGTCTTCATCTTCCAGGTCACCTCCAAGCTCACGGTGACCGCCGGCCGTCACGTGATCCTTGCCGGAGGTGCCCTCGCGAGCAATGTCTTCTGGATCGTGGGCAGCTCGGCCACCCTCGGGACCACGTCGGTCGTCTACGGAAGCATTCTGGCCCACAAGTCGATCTCGTTGGCGACGGGCGCCGTGCTTCACGGGAAAGCATTAGCCCACATCGGGGCCGTGACGCTCGCGGGCGCCGCGCTTCACTCCGTGGTACGCTTCTCTGGCGTGACGACCCCCACGAGCGCACTCCTGGCGATGCCAACGTCGTTCCTTTCGAGGACCATTACGTAGACGGCAAGCGAATCGGGGGGAGCCCCACCCCCCACGAGGGCCGGTACGCCGTGGGAACGGAACCCTGCAGGCTCCGCGCGGGGTCTGAGCACGTGGCGGGGCGTACGCAGGGCCGGGACGACGTTCGAAGGTATGGCAATCCTTCGCACGCCGGTTAGTGAACTCTAAAGCCCCATCGTTCGTCTGGTTAGTCATACTGGGCCCCTCCGGGCCCGGCGGGTCCATGGACCGATATCAGCGCGTGCCAATTCAAGAGGAGACGCGGGAGGAGCGCCTCGAGAAGTTCGCCCTGATCGACCAGCCCTATACGTTGGAACAGGCCGTCCTCGAAGGTCAGCGGTGTCTCCAGTGCGCCATGCCCTACTGCGTCCAAGGATGCCCCATCACGCAGGACGCCCGGGGGTACAACATCCTCATCGGGGAACGGGATTTCGATGGGGCCGCGAAGCTGACGCTGCGGGACAACCCCCTCGCGACGGTCCTCTGCAAGACGTGCTACCACTTCTGCGAGGACGACTGCATCATGACCGGCCGTGGCGTGCCGATCGCGATCCGTCATCTCAAGCGGGCCGCCCTCGAGTTCGGGAAGTCGGACCTGATGTACGTTCCGTCCAAGCGGAAGGAAGAGCGAGTAGCGGTGGTCGGCGCCGGCCCGGCGGGGCTCATGGCCGCCTGGGACCTTGCGGTCCGGGGGCACCCGGTCTCGGTCTACGAGTACGAGCCCTTCGTGGGGGGCCAGGTCAATACGATCCCCCGGTATCACCTGGACCCGGACGACCTCGATACCGACCTCTCCCGGTGGAAGAACCTGGACATCAAGTGGGTCTTGGGGAAGCGGGCCGGAGTCGATTTCACGCCCAAGAGCCTGCTGGCCGAGGGATACGAGGCCGTCCTCGTATCGATCGGCGCCTCGAAGGCGCGCGAGCTCGGGGTACCGGGCGAGCACCTCTCCGGGGTCTACCATGCCCTCCCCTTCCTGCTGGCGATGAACAAGCGCCCGGAGGGCCTGTACGGGCGGAAGGGCCGGCGGATCGTCGTGATCGGCGCCGGAGACGTAGCGTTGGATGCCGCACGGTCGGCGCGTCGGCTCTCCCAAGGCGGCGAGGTGCTCCTCGTCTACCGCCGCGGGCCCGAGGACATGAAGGCGACCGAGGAGGAGAAGACCGGAGGGGAGATCGAGGGAGTTCGGTTCGTGTTCTACCGCGCCCCGAAGGCGATCCTCGGGACCGAGCGCGTGGAGGGCCTCGCGGTCGAGCGGACCGAGCACGGTCCCCCGGACGCGAAGGGACGCCGCCCTCTCGTGGTGGTACCCAACTCCGAGGAGCGGATCGAGTGCGACATGATCATCGTGGCCGTCGGCGAGGTCGCCGACGTGTCCGGGTTCGACCCCGACTACGGATTCAAGTTCGCCTCCATGGGATGGCCGGAGGGAAAACGGGAGGATTGGATGACCGATGTCGAAGGGGTCTTCGCCACCGGTGGTCGGTCGGTCGTGCACGCGATGGCCGCCGGCGAGCGCGCGGCCGCCGCGATCGATTCCTACCTCGCGAAGAAACACGGCCGAGCTCCCGAAGCCCGACCGGACCCGTTCGGTGATCCGACGCCCCCGACGCCCCCTCCCGGGTACGGTGGGGCCACCTGGACACCGTAACGGGGATCCGATCGGCCGCACGAAGCCTTGCCCGGGAACGCCGAGCCCTGAGCGGGTTCGTGAACGCTCCGCGACGCGTGCCAATCTTATCTTCGGAGAGGCTCCTGGTCCCCCGGGCGGCAGGGGGGAAGACATCGAGCCATGGCCGTCCGGGTCGTCCTGGGGGAGATCAGTGCGAAGGACGCCACGACGCGGGCCGCCATTCCGTCGGCCGGACTCCCTCGGTGGCCACCCTTCGAACGGGTCGCGGAGACGATCGCGACTCCCCGGCGACGCTTTCCCCTTCACCGACATGAGGGATGCGAAGTCCTCACCTACGTGATCGAGGGGTCGGGGTCGTACGAGTTCGGAACCGACCCGCCCCGGACTCTCTCCGCCGGCGCGACCCACCTGTTGACGGCATCGACCAATGTGGCCCACGCGATCAACCCCGGCAAAGGTCAGACGATCCGGTGGTTCGCGGTCGTGGCGGCCCTTCCTCCCGGTTCAACGGCCCCGGTCCGAGTTCAGTCCACCCACGTCCGTCCGGGTCCGGGATCAACCGACGGCACCGCGGTCCGCCGACTCGTCGGCCCGGGCTCGGGCATCGAGTCGTCCGTGGGGATCGAGTGCGAACTGATCGAGTTTCCTTCGAACGGGACCACCTTCCGCCGGGTCGGCCACGACCGCATCGCGATCGCGTACACGCTCTCGGGTCGCGGGTCGGTGGACAACCAGACGGTCGATGCCGGCGAAGCCGCCCTGGTGGACGATGCGGCCGGGGTTGCCATCGGTGGACGAGCCGGACTCCGGTTGATGCTCACCACCGCCCCCCGGTCGGCGTAGGCGCTCGGCGCGGGCACGGACCGGACTCAGTTCCGATTCAGCCCCTGACGCACCATCCGTACCGTTTCGGTGACCCTTCTCTCCCGGGTCTCGACTCGCTTCGCGGAGTCGATCCACTGGAGGAACGCCTTCCGATGAGAGGGGGTCAAACGGTCGAACGTGCTTCGCGCCGACCCCAGGGCGCGATCGAGGTCCTTGGGGACACGGACCTTCTCGGGCCGGGAATCCACGACAAGGTCCACCCGAACCGATTGGCCACCCTCCTTTCCGATGCGCTCCCGCACGCTCCGTGGGACCACGATGAACAGCGCGCCGCCCCCTCGGGGCATGAGCGTCGATCGAAAGGGCGAGCCGTCGATCGTTCCCACTACCCGCATGCGCGCCCGGAGGCCTTCCGTCCGCACCACCGCGGTAGGCACGGGGGCGAACGTCCACGTCCCGATGCCCTCCGGACGGACGAGTCGAGTTTCGAATCTCGACATGATTCACCTCCGACGGAGACGCCGCGGATGAAGTCCCTTTCGGCCGCATCGCCCTCCGCGAGCCAGGTCGGGGCAGTGGTGGGGGGCTCGAACCGCTCTACACTGGTGCGAATTGGACCAGCGCCAGTCATTCGCCGGCGCCCCTCCCTGACCTCGCCGGGGGAGCCCCATGGATTGGCTGGCCCGAGCGCGCCCCCGTGCACGTCCGGAACGAGATCGAGATCACGACCCCCCCGGAACGGGTCTCGGCGTGGCTCCTCCGCGCGCCGAACTGGCCCCAGTGACTTCGCTACTCGCCTCGATCGGGGTCTGGCGTCCCGAGGTTGCCGTCGACCGTCGAACTCGTCGGGGTAGAGGACGAAGGACGCAGGGGACCTAGCTTACCACTTCCGGAGCGCCGTCGCCGCCTCTTTGCGCTCCGCTCGCGTCTGGTGACGCGGCGCATCCCGGGTGTACGCGGTGCACGCGCACGCGCGGCACGCTCCGTCTGCCGTGTGGAGCCTTCGCTGGTGAAGGCAACCCGGGGTCTCACATTCGGTCGTCATGGCCGACCTTCGAAGAGGAGGAGGGTCCGGCGGGGTGTTCGGTGGATGGTTTGGGCATGGGGTAGGTGCGATTCGGGTCGAGCCATGTACACCGGTGAATGCGGTCGCCTAGAATAGGTCCCCCCTCCAAAGAAGGTGGGATCGCGGTCCAGCCTCATCCCGGCCCGGGCGGAGAGTCCTCGGAAGGGGAGGTGTCGTCGGAAGAGTTCCAACGGCGGGCGAAGGGGGCCGGGCGGGACGAATCGCCGGCGGCGGTCCCCGCCGGTTGGGCCGTGCGCTCCGTCTCGCCGGGAGGCCGGGTGGGAGCGACCGGGTCGGGTCGACGGCGGGCCAATAGCGCCAGGGCGACCAAGAAGATCGCGACGAGGGAGGCGACCAGGGTCCAATCCGAGGCCGTGAGGCCCCAGATCCCCACGGTGGCGCTCGATCCCGAGAGCGTGAAGTTCACCGGGACCACCAGTGCAAGACCCACGAGCGTGAACGACCCGGTCGAGCGGACCGAGTAGCCCGGTACGGAAGCGACGGTGTACGCGTAGGTCCCATTCGGCTCGGCGAACGTGACCAGGGCGGTCGCGGAGGAATGGTTCACCGTGCCAACCGAGACGGACCAGTCCGTCGCGACCGGCAGGCCCGACTCCTCGAACGAGACCGTGAACGACTCCGGGCGCACCAACGAGAACGAGATGGTCACCGTCACAACGGCTCCCAGGAGGTTCACGGTCCCGGTGGCGGGGGATGGGGCGTACCCACCGACCGACGGGACATAGTACGGGTAGCTCCCATTGGTCGCGTTGACCACGAGGGACATCCCGTCGGTGACGAGAGTCGCGCCCGCGAATTCGACCGACCACGAAGTGCCGGTCGGGAGCCCTGTCTCGGCGAACCGGACCGGATATCCCGGTCCGAACACGACGTCGACCGTGGTCGCCGAGCCATCGATCGTGAGTGTGCCGGCGGACGTCGTCGGGACCTCGTCCCCCACCGGAGCGACGGTGTAATTGAACGTCCCGTTGGGGGCATCAAAGAAGACCTCATCGTACGGCGAGTCGTGGACGGTCCCGTTGAGAGCGACCGTCCACTCCGTCCCGGGCGCGAGACCGCGTTCTAGGAACGTCAGGACGTACATCGTTTCGAAGTACTGCACGTCGACAGTCTGACCCGCGCCCTGAATCCGGAAATCGACAGTGGCCTCCTGCGGGTGGTAGGACGAGTCGAGGCTCGCGAAGACGATCTGGTAGGTCCCGTTCCCCAACCGGAACTGCATCGAGGACCCGGTGGTCTGGTTGAAAACGGAGGTACCGGGACCCGTCAGGGTGGCGCTCCACGCGAGTCCCTCGAAGGACCCGCGAGCCGGAGCCCCCGAGTACCCCGCGGTAGACCCGGCCGAAAGGAGGTACGGGAAGGATCCGTTGGGCGATTCAAAGGTGAGCGTCGTGGTATTGGAGAACCAGGTGGTCCCGTTCACGTCAACGGACCAATTCCATCCGACCGGCAGCCCCGACTCGGCGAAGGTGACCGGGTACGAGGGCGGGTGGCTCACATTCCCGGGGTCGATGACGGTGATGGTTCCGAATTGGGGGTCGGCGATGTACACGTCCCCGGTCGTGGGGTCGGCGACGACGAACTCGGAACCGCCCGGTATGTCGAACGACCCCAAGACGCCGTCGGTAGCACCGGAGACGATCGTCGCGTTCCCGTTCGTGTTGACCACCCACATCTCTCCCGTCACCGGGTCGTACGCGGAGTCGATGGGGAAGTTCCCGGCGGCAATGTCGGCGACCGGCGTATTGGTACTCGCGTCGAGCACGGTGACGTTCCCCTGGGTCTCGGCCCCGAACACTTGATCGCTCGCACGATCGAACGCCATCAGGAGGGGGGCCTCCGGCAGGGAAACGGTCGTGGTGACCGTGTGGGTAGTGCCGGAAATGACGCTGATGTTGGATGAGCCTTCGTTCGCCACGAAGATGGAGTCTTGTTCGGAGTCGAACGCGAGCCCGACCGGCGCATACCCGACGGGTATGGTTTGCACGACGGAGTCCGTGAGGTCCGAGATGCGGCTCACCTCCCCCCCAAACTCGTCGCTAACATACACGTCCCCGGTCTGGTTGTCGACGACCACATCGATGGGGTCGGGTCCCACGGGAATGTTCGCCACGACCGAATTGTTCGCATCCTGGATGACGCTCACGTTGCCCGGGGCCGGGCCAGAGTACAGCGAGTTCGGGCCCGTAGCGAAGACCTGGTCCGTGGAGCTGTCGTAGTCGAGGAGTTCCGGGTCGAGGGAGAGAGGTATGCTCGTGAGCACGCGGTTCGTGCTAGGGGAGACCACATCGACTTCGCCGGGCTCGGGAACGGCCACGTAGAGGTCGCCGTTGTTCGTGTCGTACACCATGCCGAGCGGTTCGGCGTCCAACGAGAAGGTCCCCACGACCCGGTCGGTGGGCTCCGAGATGACCGACACGTTGTTGGACTCCGCGTTGGACACATAGACCTCCCCTGCGGCCGCGTTGTACGTCGCAGCGAACGGTACGGACCCCGTCGAGATGGTCGCGAGCACGCTCTGATTCTCCAGGTCGATCACGCCCACGATCCCCGAGGGGGGACCCAGAGCGAATATACGGCTCGTCCCCGGAATGGGTGTGAGGACGCCATAGGTCGAGCCGACGGAGAACTGGGTGGTCACGGTACCGGTCTCGGGGGAGATCACGCTCAGATTGTCGCTCGACGACGTGGCGTAGAGGTCGCCGGTGTCCGAGTCGTAGGCCAGGGACCCGGCAGAAAATCCCAACGCGAAGTTCCCGATCGACGCGTCCGTAGCAGTGGAGATGACCGTGAGATTGTCCGTTAGTTCGTCATTGGTGAACAGTTCGCCCGAAGCGTTGTCGTAGGCCATCGAATCAGGGTACTGACCGACGGGGACCTGGGCCACCACGCTGTCGTTCACCGTGGAGATGACCGTGACCGCGCTCGTCGCGCCGCTGAGAGCGAACAGCTCGCTCAGGTTGGCCACAAAGTCGAGAGCCAGCGGGAAGCACCCGCAGAGGATCGAGCCGTTGACCGAGTCGGTCGTGTCGTTGATGAGGGCGATGCCTCCCGCCGCGAGCCCGACGAAGACGGTGCCCGACGCGGGGTCGTACGCGAGACTGCTCGGCTGCGGAAGGTTGGGGAGCGTTCGGAGGACCGAACCGTCGGAGACGTTCACCACGGAGACGCTCGACGAGTCACGGTCGGCCGTGAACAGCTGACCCGTGCCGTTGTCGAAGACCACCGATACGGGATACTGGGCCGTGGTCGCGTAAAAATCCCCCGGCTCCAGCGAATTGTTGGAGAGGACCAGAGTGTCCACGATGCGTGGTCCGCCGTCGGTGGAATACCGGTCCGACGGGTGGGGCCGGTTCGAAGACACGGTCTCGGACCATGGGGGCGACGTACGAAGCGACGCAGGGGTCCATGGAGGTGCGTGCAGTCCGAGCGCCAACGACTCCCCGGGATGAACGAGCGTTCCCCATCCGGTGGCCGCCATGAGTACGGCGAGAAGTACGCTCACGCCCGCTCGAGGATTCGGTAGGCAGCGCAACCTCCAAGCCCGGGGTGTCCTCCAGACAATCTGGTCGGACCGGGCGAGCCCCACCGAGTTCCCCTCCGTGGGGTGAGGGCGAGCGACAGTATATCCCTAGGTCCACGAGGGCGGGTCCCACCCACCCTGCCCCAGATCCCCCCGGCGAACCCGGTGGCTCGCGATCTTGCGAACGTCGGGGGGATTGTCCGCGCGAGTTTCCTATCGTCTTCGGGGACCCCCACCCCGTCCGAGGCTACCCGTTCGAGCGGGTCGGGTGGGGCCCCACGGCCTCGACACGAAAATCCCGCTCCTCCCACGAGTCGCTGAGGGTCCAGTAGAACGTGAACTGCCATGCGCCACCCGAGGGTCCAAGAGGCTCGAGATCCACGGAATGGAGGGCGATTCCTGCCGAACGAGATTCCCGGTCCTCGGAAGTGACCCATCCGTCCCGTGTGACGTGGAGACGGAATGGCGCGCCGGCAATCACGCGGACCGTTGCGTCGGCCGGGGCCCGGGAGATGCGGCGGTTGAACTTCCAGACCTCACGGGAGACCGACGGAGGATGCGGACGCAGGTACCGCTCCACGACCTCCGGTACCCGGTCGAAGACTTCCCCGTCCTGGATCGACCGGCGGAGCTTGATGTACTCCGCGTGGGCCCACACGAGCGGGGTCGCAGATTCGGTCGGTCGCGCGAATTTGAGATGGAACTCCGGTCGATCCTCCTCGTCCCAGACCTGTTCGGGCAAGAGCCCCGTGGAGGTCGCGAACTTCTCCATCGCTCGGAGGTAGGGGCGAGCGTCTCCTCCGCGGGCGAGCTCGTAATGACCCCGCTCCCCGGTCAGGAGGGGCCAGGCTCGGCCGATCCCAAACCCATTGAAGGGGGCGCCGTCTGCCGTCTCCCCGTACCCATCGTGGTTGTACCGTCTCCAGACCGGACCGCCCGGCGTGTCGACCTTCAGCACCCGGTCCACCACTTGGAGGGAGTCGACCACGACCGGGTCGTCCGCGGCGCGCAGGCCAAGGCGGACGAGGTCCAGGAACCCGCCGTCCACGACCTCCCGCGCGGGAAACACCGACGGGGAACCCGGCGGAATGTTCGGTAGGGACAGCGTGCCGAGATCCGGACCCTCGTCCGGGTTCGGGTCGTCCACGGCCGCGGGCCGGATCCGGACGTAGTGGCGCGGGATTCCCGGTACCAAGGTCCCGTGGTGCGTCACGGTCCATGGTTCCACGTGGGCGTTCAGGAAGTCCGCGTACTCCTCCACGAACTCCGCGGTGTCCAGCCTTCCCGCGCGTCGGGCGAACTGTCCCGCGACGACGAGCGCCGCGATGGTGGTCGCCAGCGTGGACGGCGAGTATCCTCCGAGCTCCTCCCAGCGGTCCTGCTCCGTCGGCGGGCCGAAATCGATCAGGAATCGGGCGGCCCGGAGCACCATCGGGGTCGGGTCGAACTCTCCCAGGGATTTCATGCGGTGCAGCTTGCCGGCAAGAAGGATGGGGAAGGCCACTTCGTCCAGCTGGACGCCCTCCCAGTACGGACGACCGTCCAGCCAGAAATTCTGCGGGAATCCCCCGTCGGCCTGCTGGCGGGTCGCGAGGTAGATCAACGCCCGCAGGGGAGCTTCGTGGATCCCGGCGGCGAGCAATCCGGTCGCCGCATGGAACAGGTCCCGGACCCAAACGAGGTGGTACCCCCCGGAGTCCTCGTCCCCCTTCGAACCCCCCCACGGGATCGAGAGGGACGCGATGAAGGCGCCGGGATAGGTCTTGTCCTCGTGGGCCAAGAGGATCGCACGGCTCGCGTCGAACAGGTCCCCGGAACGGGGCGGGGGGTGGGGGGTGGACGCATCGCGCAGGGCGGTCCGGTTCCACTGGGCGAGGAACCGCTTTTCGGAGGTCTCGAACGGCATTCCGAGGCCCTGGAAGAGGGCGGAGACGGCCGCGGAGGGATTCGTACCGAAGGCGAGCCCCAACGTGAAGCCCTTCGGGTGGGAGGCCTCGACCTCCCCCGTCAAGGCCACGTTCCCGTCCGGGGCCAGGTCGTACTCCCAGGTCAGGTCACGGTTCGAATGGAGGTCGGTCCAGCCGTCGCTGTGCCCGACGTACCCGACCGAGGCCCTTCGGAACGGCCGGTCGGCCCCGAGGGCGAGCGCCATCCCGCCCTTCTCGGCGATGAGGACCTCCCGCCCGAAGACCTCCTGGACCGAGGCCGTGTTGTCCCACCCGCCGACCCGCAGGTGCGGAGCCGCGAGCACGAACACCCGCAGCTTCCCTCGGAGCGTCGGGTCGAGCACCTCGAGGCGGCATCGCATCAGCAGGCACGGGAGATGCGGGGCGGCGAGGATGGTCTTGGAGAATCGGTACCGATTGTCGGGCCCCTCCGATCGTACGCGATACGCCAGAGCGTCATCGGCGATCCGCTCGGTGGTCGGATTCAGATCCCGCTTCTCCTCGTGGAAGAACGTGGTCCCGTCGGTGAAGAGGAACTCGAGGTCTCGAAGCTGCGGCTCGTCGATGACGGGGAAGTAGACCTCCGTGACGATCCCTCGCCAGAGGGTGAACCACAGGCGTGAATCGGCGGAGTAGGCGGTCCCTATCCCGTCCTTGTTCGAGTGCGTCCATCGGGGGGACATCCCCGGGGCACCGGGCGCGATTCGATTCCCTCGGAGCTCCACGGGGACCACTTCCGGTCGGCGGCCACCGGTCGGGAGGGCAAGAGGTTTCGGTGAACGTCCGCGGAGCGGTGTGCACGGGGTTCGCCGTCCTTTTCCCGTGGCGCGGTTGTCCCGGTCGTGGACCTCGGCCTCCTGGTCGTCCTCCTCGTGCTCCTCTCGGTGGCCGCCGGCCTCGTCGGCTCGCTGGTCGGCATGGGCGGGGGGGTCGTGGTGATCCCGGCGCTGGTCATCCTCTTCGGGGTGCCGATCCCCGAGGCGATCGGCACCGGTGCGATCACCATCCTGGCGACCTCGACGACCACCGGGGCGGCCTACATCCGCGACCGGCTGAGCGACCTCCGGATCGGGATGTTCCTCGAGATCGCGACCGTTCCGGGGGCCCTCCTCGGGGCGACCGCGACCGTCTTCCTCGCACGGGCGAGCCTGACCGACGCGCTCCTGGTCGCGCTCGGGATCGTTCTCCTGGCGATCATCCCCGGCAGCTTGGCGCGGCGGAACCAAGAGTTCGCCCTCGCGCGGCCCCCGGACGCCCGATCGCAGGCGCTCCGCCTCTCGGGGACCTACGTCGACCGGGCCACGGGACGCTCGGTCTCGTACCGGGCCGCGGACACGAACCCGGCGCTCGGCGTGATGTTCGGCGCGGGGGTCGTCTCGGGGATGTTCGGGATCGGCGGGGGCGTGTTCAAGGTCCTCGCCCTGGAGCGGTACCTCGGAGTCCCGATGAAGGTCGCGACCGCCACCAGCAACTTCATGATCGGCGTCACCGCCGCGGCCGGTGCCGGGATTCTCTTCGCCGCGGGCTACGTGAACCCGCTCATCGCGGCCCCGGTGGCCGTGGGAACGGCGGCGGGGGCGTACGTCGGCAGCCAGATCCTCCCGGGGCTCACGAACCGCGCGATCCGGTGGATCTTCATCCCGGTCGTCGCCGCGCTGGCGATCGAGACGATCCTCCGGGGGCTGGGTCTGCCATGACCGAACCGCAGTGGGAGGCGGAGGACCGAACCCTCCCTCCGAGCGCCTACCTCCGGATGGCGATCGTCCTGCGCGTGGGCCTGTTCGCCTCCCTCGCCCTGCTGATCGGCGCGCTCGCCGCGTACTTGCTGATCCACCCCGCCGCCATGTCGGGGGCGGCGATCTCCTCGAACCCGATCCTCCAGTTCCTGAACCTCCCGGGGCTCGCGGGGGGCCTGGGGGCCGGGAACCCGGCGGCCTACCTCACTCTCGGGCTCCTGGTCCTGGTCGCGACTCCGATCGTCCGCGTCGCCTCGGGGTTCTACTACTTCCGCCGCGGAGGAGAGCGAACGATGGCCGGGGTCACCCTCGCCGTGATCCTGATGCTCCTGTTCGGACTGCTCGTGCTCGGACCGCTCGTGCGCTAGCCGCACGACGGGGACCCGGTTCCGTTAGTGTGAAGCCGGGAGTTCGGCGAGCGCCCGTCGGACCGCTCCGACGCCCTCGTCCGCCAGGGCGCGGGCTTGGGCCGGGTCCTTGGACTCGGCGAAGATCCGGATGAGCGGCTCGGTTCCCGACGGACGGAGGAGGATCCATCCGCCGCCTCGGAATGCCTTGACGCCGTCCAGGGTGACGACCCGGTCGGCGCCCTGGGTGAGGCTGGCCTCTACCTGGGCCATCACCGCGGAGCGCGAGGCGACGGGGCAGGCGACCTTCTCGCGTACGAGAGCATACCTCGGGACGGTGGAGAGCGCCTCGGTCAGGGTGAGGTCCTTCCGCGCGAGGAGGTCGAGCAATCCGGCGGCCGACATGCCGCCGTCGCGCGCGTACTGGAACTTCGGGAAGATGAGGCCGCCGTTCTCCTCGCCACCGAACACGGCCTTCTGGGCTTCCATCTCGTGGGTGACCGCGGGCGAACCGACGCGCGTATACACCACCGATCCGCCGTGCGGGCGTACGGCATCCTCGAGACTCAGGGACGCCGAGACCGGGCTGACGACGATCCCTCCGCCGGCCCGCTCGACCGCGTCGCGGGCGAGCAGCGCGAGGGTCTCCTCCCCGGGGACGAACCGTCCGTGGCGGTCGACGAACACCGCCCGGTCCGCGTCCCCGTCGTGGACGATCCCCAGGTCAGCCCCCAGGGCAGGGACCGTGTGGATGAGGTCCTGGATGTTCGCCTCGGTCGGTTCGGAGAGATGGCCCGGGAACGTGCCGTCCGGGTGGCCGTTGAGGGAGATGACCCGGCAGCCGAGCCGGCGAAGGAGATGGGGGGCGGTCGAAACGCTCGCCCCGTTGCCGCAGTCGACGACGACGGTGAAGCGGCGGCGGCGGATCTTCTCGACATCCACCTGCCCGAGTATCCCGTCGACGTACCGTTGGGCGCCGTCCGAGACCGGGTAGACCGACCCCACGGCGTCGTACGGCACGCTCCGAACGGTACCGGCTTCGGCCGCCTCCTCGATGGCGGCCTCGACGCTGCGCGGGACCTCGAGGCCGTCCGCGGCGATGCACTTCAACCCGTTGAACTCCCGGGGGTTGTGGGAGGCGGTGGCGATGATACCCATCTGGACCCCGAGCCGGGGGACGAGATACTGGACGGCGGGGGTCGGGAGGATACCGAGTTCGGCGACCCGGTGACCCGCAAGGGCCAGGGTGGAGGAGACGATGTGGGCGATCTCCGGGCTGGATGTCCGCGCGTCCCACCCGATGGCGATCCGGTCGGCCGGGGCGAGGACGGTCGTGATCCCGCCCGCGACCCGGGCGACGAACGGGGCGGTGAGCTTTTCGCCGACGATTTCCCGAATGCCGTTGGTGCCGAACAAGCGCATGGATCCGAACGGGGAGGTATCAGGAGACCTCCGGTATAAGACGAGCAAGGTTTCATCCCAGTTCCGCGCTCGGTTCGATGTGCAGCCTTCGGCGTGGTGGGCGGACGAGATGCTCGGCCGACTGGCCCGGTACCTCCGCATCGTTGGGATGGACACCGCGTACCGGACGGGTCTCGACGACGAGGAGTTGTTGCGGTGCGCAGCTACGGAACATCGGACCGTGATCACTCGGGACCGGGGGTTGGCCCGTCGCGCCGACGGGGCGGTGCTGCTGGCGTCGGTCGCCATCGAGGATCAGTGGCGGGAGCTGCACGCACGGTTCCCGCAGATTCCGACCGAACCCCGGTTCGAGCGCTGCACGCTCTGCAACGGCCCGCTCGGCCCCCTTTCCCCGGAAGATACCCTCGCAACCGTCAGCGCCGTGCCCGCCCGCGTCCGCGATTCGGGTACGTCGCTCTACCGCTGTGCGTCGTGCGGCCACGTATACTGGGAGGGCTCCCATACCGCCTCCGTGCGGCGGCGGCTGGCGTTGTGGACCTCGGGGGGACCGCGCTGAACGCGGTATACATCGAGCTCTCGGGGGAGAGTCTCGAACTCGCCCGGGCGGAGGCGACCGCAGCGACCGAGGCGCTCGGCGGCGAATCCGCGGGCACGGTCCGCGGAGCGGAGACGATCCTCGAGGTTTTCCTGGATCCCTCCCTAGCCCGCGTCCTCGCCGGTCGGTTGGCTCTCGCCCGACGTACCCTCATTCCCGCTTCCCTTGGCCCGGAGGGTGTCCCGGCTCCGTCCCGATCGGCTTCCGCCGCGGTCTTTCGGCCGTTTCGCCGACCGTCGGGCGGGGGAAACGATGCGGGGATTCTGCGCGCCGCCCGGTACTGGAAGACGGCCGGCGGGACGATCGATCTGGAGCGACCGGACCGCCGATTCTGGTGCCTCGACCGACCGGTGGGGGCTCCGCTCTGGCTCGAGGAGATCGCACCGGTCGACCGCCGCGCCGTATCGGCCCGGAGGATCTCGGCCCTGCCGTTCCGCCGACCGGTCGGCCTCGACCCCCGCCTGGCCCGGGCGAGCGCGAACCTGGCCCGGGCGCGGGCCGGTGGACGGGTCTTGGACCCGTTCGTCGGCACCGGGGCCCTGCTGGCCGAGGCCGGACTCCTGGGTTCGGAGGTGGTCGGCATCGACCGGGACCCGACGATGGTCCAGGGGGCGCTGCGGAATTTCCACCATCTCGGGGTCACGGCGTCGGCGATGGTCGTCGGCGATTCGGGGGAGGTCGAATTCGCCGGTTCGGAGGGGCCGTTCGACGCGGTGTTGAGCGATCTACCCTACGGCCGGTCCTCCGGCACGGGCGGGGAGGAGACGGGGACGCTCGCCCGCCGCGTGATCCCCCGGTGGGCCGAGCGGGTCCGCCCCGGCGGACGCCTCGTCCTTGTGGTTCCCGGGGGCGAGGATCCGGTGGAGCCGCCTTGGCGTCGGGTCCGTTCGATCCCGGTGCGGGTGCACCGCAGCCTGACGCGCGAGTTCCGGGTCTATGAGCGGGCGCCTTAGGCAGGGACGACGGTGAACGTCGTGCTGGCGACCCCACTCCCCGACGGGGCGCAGAGCTCGCTCGCCGTCACCTGCACCTGGACCGCGAGCGCGGTCTCGGAGTTCGCGAAGTCCAGCACGAGCGCCGCGGAGTTGACCGCTCCGACTCCCCCCACCGACACGTAGTCGTTGTCGGGGAGCGAGGCGGTCGCTCCCTGGAGCGCGACGGTCGCCCCGTCGGGCAGGTGGAACACCCACTCGGCACCGGCGGCCCACAGGGCCAGCGCCGCCGGAGGAAGGTAGGTGGTGGTATTGTTCTGACGTATCGAGACGTTGACGACCGAGGCCGTGAGGACGAACCCGTGGGAGACCGGGTCGCCGTTCACGACCGTGTAGTTGAGGCTCGCGTTCACCGGGACCGACGGGGTGGACGGATGGTAGCCCACGATCCCCTGGTCGACCGAGACGGTGTAGCTGGGAGTGTAGAGGGGTTGGATGACGAACCCGGTGACCAGCACGGCGACGACCAGCGCTCCGACCACGAATCGCCGACGGTCGAGCGGGGAGACGTCGTTGAGGGGAGGGGGATGCCGGGCGCCGAGCAATAGGATGAGGATCCCGAAGAACAGCCAGCCCGTGTAGAACAGCCCCAGGCCGAAGAGCAGGGCCACCGTCGCGTAGCTGACGTAGCGGATCCGGTCCCCGAAGAGGGCCCGGAACACGTGGCCCCCGTCCAGTTGCCCTGCGGGCAGGAGGTTGATCGAGGTGACGAAGATCCCGACCCAACCGGCGAGCGCCAGCGGGTGCAACGTCAGGATCGAGTGCGGGAAGAAGAGCGAGAGGAAGTCCCAGAACAGGGACGGCCCGATGACGAGGCTTCCGTAGCTCACCCCGAAGATCGTCGGTCCGCAGTAGGTCGGCGGCAGCGCGGCCGTGTGCGCGGAGAGGTAGAGTCCCGCGAGCGCGATCGGGATGGAGGCCGCGAACCCGGCGAGCGGACCGGCCGCGCCGATGTCGAAGAGCGCCTTCTTGTCCGGGAACGGCTCGCGGATGCTGATGAACGCCCCGAACGTGCCGAAGAGGAACGGCGGGGGGAGCGGGATGAAGTACGGAAGCGACGCGTCGATCTTCCTCCGACGGGCCATGAAGTAGTGCGCGAGCTCGTGGAGGCCGAGGATCGTAAGGACCGGGATGGAGAAGTAGACCGCCCCGTAGAGGAAATCGGTCCCCGAGAGGTTCTGGCCCCCGACGTAGGTGAGCCAGATGAGCGCGCCCGCGAGGGTCGTGGTGGCGACCGTCGCTGCCAGGAGCGCGATGTTCACCCAGTCGCGCCGATTGCGCTGCCGGGGACGCGGGACGACCTCGAGGAAGTCCTCGCCCTGCTGGCGACGAAGGATCGGGATGTACCCCGCGGCCCACAGGTCGCGGCGCAGCTGGTCGAACCGGCGTTCGAGCGTCGCCGTGTCGACCTGGACGGCGAGCAGGAGGGACTGCGGACCGACGCGCGTGTCGTAGACCGGGAACTGGGCCGAGACGATCCGTCGTATCTTGTCGAGCTCGGAGTTGCCGCCGGACGGGATCGGTCCCGGCGGCGAGGACCGCACGGGCCTACTCCCCCGGCGCGGGGGATGTGGCCGACTTGCGGAGCCGCTTGGCCCGTTCCTTGGAGGAGTACCCGGTCGTCTCCTCGAGGAATCGGTTGTACCGCGCGATCGTCTCGCGCGCGACCTCCTCGGTGACCTTCGGGTTCATCGTCACGTCCACCAGCAGTTCGCGGCCCTCCGCGCGCGCGATCAGCCGGGAGATCGCGCCCCAGCTCGCGGTGCGCTCGGTCCCGACCACCTCGACCGTCTCGAAATGGGTCCGGAGGATCCGTTCGAGGGCGTCGGGGGTCAGGTTCGCGCGATGGTCCGTACGCACCGGGTACTTCTGCACGGCGACGCGTCAAAAAGGGCGCTCGATAAAAGGGTTCCCGGACCCTCGGCGGAGGGCCGGCGCTATTCGGTGCGCGGAGGGTGGTGCGAGGGGTCGACGGTCTGCAACCAGATGCGGCCCGGACCCTCGACATGGAGGGCTTCGAAGCTCATGGCGTGGCCCATGAGTCCGCTCCCCATCGGCTGGTTGTACGCCCGCACGTTCACGCTGGCGTCCTTGAACAGGAGCGCGCCGTGGTCGACGTCCATCGTCTCCCCCGGTTTCAGCACGAAGGTGATGATGTTCCCGTGCCCCTGGAAGACGATCGTGCCCGGTCCAGTGAGGCGGTCCATCCAGAACCCGATCAGCCGGCCGACCCGACCGGTGCCGGGGACGTAGAAGGTGTTGTACCCGACCGTCTGGGTCGCGAGTAACATCGAGTGTTCGGCGACGTCGACCGTCTCGCCCGCGGCGAGGTCGAGGCGGCGGACCTCGCCGGGCCGGTAGCGGCTGAACGCCACATACCCCGGTCCGAGGAACTCGTGGAGATGGAACGGAACCCCCCCGAGGATGGTCCGCTTCATCACGGACCCCATCCCTCCCTGGGTGAACCACCGGAACTGGAACCCGACCGACGGGTCGGAGTAGACCATCAGGCCCCCCTCGCAAAAGATCTGCTCGCCGGCCCCGAGCGAGACGAGGGCGATCGGAATGAACTCCCCTTGGATCTGAACGTCCATCGTCCCTCCTAGAGCCCGCTGTGCACCAGGACCTGCCCGGGACCCGTCAGGTGGAGCACCGGGACCTGGTAGTTGCCGCGACCGAGCTGGGCGGAGAACTGCCACTGGAGCTGGACCTGGACGGACGTTTGGGCCGCGAGGAATCCCTCGGTGCTGGTGCGGATCGTTTCGCCGGGCTGCAGGGTGAAGGAGAGGACGTTCCCGTACGCCTGGAAGACGATCGTCCCCGGGCCGGACAGCGAGTCCCCGAACAGGTATCGGTTCTGGGCCTGGCCGTTCGTGTCGAACACCTGCCACTGGGCGACCACGACCGGCTGGTAGCGGACCGACTCGTCGAAGCAGATGAGGTGCCCTTCGCGGAGGTGCCAGTTCTGCCCGGCGGCCAGTGGGACGACCCGGACCTCGCCGCCTTTGTCCCTCGAGAACGAGACGTGTCCCGGACCCTCGAACTCGGCGAAGAAGAAGTTCTCGTCCGCGTCCCCGCGGTTGTGCATCGCGAGGTAGGTTCCCATGCTCACGCCGAGCTGGCGCATCGTGCGTCGGCCGACCTTGACGCTCGGCTCCTTGAACAGCATGAGGCCGTGCGCGGCGAGGATCTTCTCGCCCGGTCGGAGCGTGGCCAGGACCGCGGGCGTAATGCCACCGACCGAATCCGCCTGCATCCGCACCTCCCGCTAGGCGACGCTCTTGCCGTCCACGGCGAGGGCGAACGCGCTGCCGCAGTAGCCGCACTTCGCGTAGCCGTTCTGGATGTTCGTGGTCTCGATCTTCGCGCCGCAGCTCTTGCAGCTGATCGCCTCCAGGCTCGCGCGGCTGATCGTGACCTCGGTCCGCTTCTTGATGAACTCCTCGGGGATCGGCACGATTCCACCTCAGTAGTGCGGCTCCTTCGGGTCGATGCTCTGCAGGGCGATCTTTCCGGGGCCGACGAGCTCGAGGACCTCGAACGATTCGAGCTTCCCGAGGAGCCCCCCGCCGAACGGTTGATTGAACGCGGAGGCGTTGACGCTCCCGGTCTTGTAGAGGAGGGCGCCGAAATCGGCGGTGATCTTCTCGCCCGCATCCAGCCCCATCGAGATCACATTCCCGTGGGCGTGGAGCGCGACCTTCCCCGGGCCCCGGAGACGGTCCATCCAAAATCCGACCATCCGACCGGGACGGTGCGTGCCCTTGACGTAGACCATGTCGTACGCGATCCGGGCGTCCGCGCAGAGGAGCGAGCCCTCGGCCACGTCGATCTCCTCTCCCGGGGCGAGGTCCATGATCCGGATCTCCCCGACCCCGTCACGGGAGAACGCCACCGAGCCCGGCCCGGTGAACTCCGTGAGGAAGAACGGGATCCCCCCGAACGTCGTCCGTTCCATGGTCTTCAAGAGGCCCCCGCCCGAGACCGTCTTCCGCCCGACGGTGACGGGCGTGTCCTTGTAGAGCATGATGCCGTTCTCGCAATAGACCGATTCTCCCGGCCCCAGCGTAGCGAGCAGGGCGGGCACCAGCCCCGCGACGGTCTCGAGTTCCACGATGCCCTCTCGAGGGGACGAGCGACCTGGGGGGTTATGTTGGTTTGGGTGGCGAACGGAACGGGCCGACGATCAGACCGTCTCGATCTCGTAGAGGACCCGGTATCCGCGGAGGCGGCGGGTCACCTCGTCCGAGAGGTCGAGGACCTGCTCGTGGGAAGCGCGTCCCTGCCAATCGTAGACGAAATCGTAGTTGCCCTGCGTCGGGACGAACCCGATCGAGCGGAGCCGTCCGGCGATGTCCGACGGGCTCGCGCCTTCGCTATCGAAGGTGACCCGGAGGTACGTTTCCATCGGCTCGGGAAGGCGGAGATGGGTCTAAAACGATTCCCTCGGACCGGGTCCGGAAGACGGGCGCAGGAGGGAGCGGAGGCCGCGGGCGAGGTCGGAGGGCCGCGAACCCCGGACGCGGACCGGGAGGAGCGTGACCCCCGCCGTTCGCTCGACGACCTCCCAGCCTCCGGCCCTCCGACGGCGGATCCCGAGTGTGAGTTCTTCGGGAGCGTCGGGAGACTCCGTACTGCGGTGGGTCCGGGACGGCCGAGACGACCCCGACCGGTCCGGAACGGGGACGACAACGGCCCCGGGGAACGCGGAGCGGATCGCGCGGGCCGCGGTCGGACGGTCGCGGGGGTCGGAGACCCAGAGCCCCACCCGGATTCGGGAGCGGCGTCGACCGTCCCGGTCGATCGTCCCCGCGCGGATGCGTCGGGAGGCGACCGGTCGCAGGTCGTCCGCGAGCGCGAGAGGGACTACTACCAGGCGGGCCGGGGGGAGTCCGCGCCGACCGCGTTCCGCGTTGACCGCCCGGCCGCCCGCGACCGTGTCGGCCGAGACGACCAGCACCGCCACCCCCGGGGCGACGGACCCTCCGAACCGGTCGTCGATGGGCACGACCGTCCACGGCTCCTTCGGATGGTTCGCCCGCAGCCAGGAGACGAGGCGTCGTCGCCGGGTGGCGTACGATTGGAGCACGCCCCGGCCGGGCTTGGGGTGATCGGACAGGTAGCGCTCCGAGGTGAGCCCGATCGCCACCGGTCGCCCCGTGCGGAACGCGGTTTCGAGCAGACTCTCGTGGCCGATGTGCAGGTGGTCGAACGTTCCGCCGAGGACGGTCCGACCTGCCCGCGGCACAGGATCACCGAACTAGAGGTAGACCGAGAGGAACACGATCGCGACCAGGGCGATCGTCCCGTAGAGGAGGTACGTGTAGATCCTCCGCTGGCGGACCATCTCCTCGCGCTTGAGCCGGCACGCCTTGGAGCAGGTCTCGTCCTCGGGAGCGCAGACGCGCCCGCAGACCTTGCAGTGCCGATGGTCCTCGTCGCTGCTCACGACCCGCTACGAGGTCGGAGTGGGCCTTAGCTTTGGCTCCCGCTCGAGCGACCGGTGCGGGGCGGGGGCCGGCGGGGCGGCGCCCGTTCCTCGGGCGCCGTGTGCGGGTCGAGGGGGTTGGCCGGGTCGTCGTCGAACGAGGCGAACGGGGTCTCGCGGGCCCGCGGTCGGCCGAGATCGTC
Organism: Thermoplasmata archaeon; assembly: GCA_050011355.1. Lineage (GTDB taxonomy): Archaea > Thermoplasmatota > Thermoplasmata > Lutacidiplasmatales > UBA184 > Lutacidiplasma. The sequence continues at coordinate 81,689 of JBEKJG010000007.1, forward strand.
GTCGCCGGTCGGGTCGGTGGCGAGCGCACGGCGGGCCGCGCGACGGGCGTTCCGTTGCCGGAGGTCCTCTTCCGAGGGAACGTATCCGGAACCCGCTTCGGAGATCTGACGGACGAGGTTGAGCCAGATCTTCCCCTGGCTCGTAACGGTCGACTCGAGCCGGTCGCGGAGTTCCGCGGCCTCGTCGTGGAGCTCGGTTTCGATGCGGCGCAGTTCCCGACCGAGGTCGCGACGGAGCTCGGCGTACCGGGCGTCGGTGGCCCCCGTGGCGACCGTCTTCTCGAGCTCCTCGATGCGGACCCACGTCTTGCGGACGAGGGGGAGCATACGGTCGGACATCACCTGGATGCGGCGGTCGAGGTCCTCGACATCGTGACGGACCTTTTCCTCGGTCTTGGACAGTTCCGACTCCCGGGCCCGGATCTGGTTCTCGATCCCTTCGAGGCGAGTGATGGACGAGCCGTGGTCGTTCCGGAGGCGGGTCTCGACCTCGGAAAGTGCCCGGGCCTGCTCGGCCTTCGATTCGGCGAGGAGGCGGGTCTGCTCGGTCCGGACCTCGAGGAGCGCCCGAGCCACGCGTTCGCGGACGGCCGCATCAAAGCGGGTGGAGTCGATCGTCCGGGCGAGCGCCTCGTCGACCTCGGCCTTCAGGCGGGCGAGGAGCTCGACGTACTTGCCGCGCTCCCGATCCTGGTCCTCCCGGATCTTCTGGTCGAGGTAGGACTGCATCCGGACCTGGAGCCCGGCGAGCGACTTGGTGTGGGTCTCCCCGATCTCGGAGAGCCGAGCCTCCCGGTCGATCTCGAGCCGCTTCGCGCTCTGGGCGAGGCGGTCCTCGAGCAGCGCGCGGGTGGTATTCAGCTGGGCCGTGACACGGCCCTCGGTGTCCTTCGCCCGCCCCTCGATCGAGACCGTCAGGCGCTGCTCGAGCTCGCGGGTGCGGGCGTCCACGAGCCCTCCGACGCGGGCCTCGACGTCCTTCGAGCGTACGTCGGACTGGATCCCGGCGCGGAGTTCCACGTCCTTGGACCGTCCATCGACCATCTGGGCCAACCGCTGCTCCAGGTCCTTGGAACGCCCGTCCAGCAGGAGCCCCATCCGCTGCTCGAGGTCGCGCACTTCCTTCGTGCGCCGGGTCTCGAGGTCGGCGAACCGGTTGTCGACCAGGGTTCGCACCCGGGTCTCGATCTGCTCCCGCAGCGCGGAGTTCTGTTCCTTCGCCTCCGACACCTCGAGCTCGAGTTGGGCCACCAGGGCCGCGCGGAGCTCTTCCTCCGTATGGGCGGAGCGGGCGGTAAGCTCCTCGGCCCACTGCTTCAGCTCTTGCCGGAGCGCGGAGGCCCAGACCTCGCCGGCGGATTTCACCGTCTGCTGGATCTTGTCGGAGAGTTCGGCGAATCGGGGGTCGGGGTTCGTCCGAAGCCGGCGCTCGACCTCTCCGGCGACCAGGTCCGTGGACGGGGCCCCCGGGCGGGCCTCCAGGGTGTCGAGGCGGCGTGCGAGGTCGCTCTGGACCTGGTAGAGCGCCCGGGTGCCGGTCTCGTTCGCCTCGGTGAGGCGGGCGTCGATCGACGCACGCACCTTGACCTCGTTCTCGCGCACGGCGGTCGAGATCCGGTCCTGGATCGCGGCCTCGCTCACGGACGGGGCGACCGGGGGCTCGGGAGCCGGTGAAGAGGAAGGGAGGGAGGTGGGAACGGACGGTAGGGCATCCGTGGCCACCGGAGTCGCCGGGGGGAAGAGGGACGGGTCGGTCTGGATCGATACGGGCACGGTCATCGGGCTCGAGCCGGGCACCGTCACGTCGGTCGGTCGCTGGAGCCAGGGCGGGAGCTGGGTCGCGGTCACGCTGGATTCGGGGAGTGGGGCGGCCGCCGCGCTCGAGCCGGGCGATTCGCCCTCGATCCGGGCCTTCACGTACTCGCTCGCCCGCCGGCCGGTCTCCCCGCTCAGGGCGACCGTCCGACCCCGCGGGCGGGAGATCATGAGGGCGGCCGTTTCCATGGCCGTGCCGATCCGCCACATCTCCTTGCGGCGGTCGCGGCCGGCCTGGCGGTCGGCATCGTCCAGGAGCGTGCGGAGTCGGGGACGTTCGACCGCGTCGACCCGCCGGCTGACCTCGCTGAGCTTCTCCTCCGCGTGATCCCGAGCGTACTGGAGGACGAGGGGGAGGGTGTCCTTGCCACGGCCGGACGCGGCCTTGGTGAGGTCTCGGAGGGAAACGGGGGCGGCCTCCCACCCTTGGATCCGCTTCGCATGGCGGTCCCCCTGCGATTCACCGCGCGGCACCCGCATCACCGCGAGCGCCAGCGGCAGCTGCTCGGTGAACTGGTGCATGTCGACCTTGGCGACCGGCAGGAAGTAGGGGAAGACGAGGAAGGCCCCGAGCGCCACGAGCGGGGTGGGCAACGTCCGCACCAGCTCGAGGACGACCTGGTTGACGGTCTCCCACTGCTCCGCCGCGACCAGTACGACCGGTTCGGTCGACCCCCGGTGGAACAGGAACCCTTCCCCCACGCCCTGGTAGACCGACGCCTCGGGTTCCGCGGAGGGGCGCTCCGTATCGGTCCGGCCGCCCATGGTCGCATGGGCCCGCAGGGCCACGGCACCGAACTCGCCCGAGGCGATCAGCGCGGCGGTCTCGAAGACGAGGGTCTTCATCCCGATCCGCGGCCGGTCCTCGGTCGAGAGGAACATTCGGCCGACGCACGTGTACCGTCCGCCGGCGGCCGGGTAGAGGAACAGGTTCGGATAGTAGGAGAGGGGTTGGGACGGGTCGGGGTCCCAGTAGTCGTGCGTGTCGGCGACGTTGACCGTCAGGTTGCCGACGACCCGGATCGCCTCGAGGGTCTCGCGGCGGCCGGGGAAGTCGTCGGGGATCGTGGTGTAGCCCGGGCTCTCTGCCTCGTTGTCGACCTGGCGGCACCAGACGACGGCGATCGGGGTGTGCGGCGCGCTCCCCGCGCCGTCCGCCGCCATCACGCCCCCTTCGTCGCCCGCCGTTCGAGGATGCGCTCGCACGCCCGAGCGAGGGGCAGGGTCGTGTTGACCATGACCGGGACGCCCATGGTCGGGCTGCCGACCGTCGGGGCCTCCTGTCCGCTGTCCCCGACCAACAGTGGGTGGCCCCCGCCGGTGGACACCGCGCTGGAGACCAGGAAAACGTCCTCCTTGGTCGAGAGTCCCCGACCTTCCTGGGCGACCAGGATTGTTCCCATACCGCCCCCGTCGCGGCGAAGCAGGAAGTCGACGGTGTCGAACGTGCTCTGGTAGGTCCGCTCCCGGACCGACTGCTCGACCTCGGTGTAGAACTCCTTCAGCTTGTCCGCCTTCGAGATGGCGATGACCAGCGGCAGGTTGCGCGATCGAACGTACCGGAAGACCCCGCGGGCGAGGTTCACCTGCTGGGCCTGGTCGTGGAGCGACGGGAGGGCGGGCGAGAGGAGCAGGATGATCGCGTCGGCCCCGGTGACGAATCGCCCGAGCAAGGTCAGGCCGCGGCGCCAGAGATCGCGCCGGTCGGGCCGCCAGGAGTCGAAGTGCGGGATGACGCGGCAGCTCTTCTCGGACACCTCGGCCGAGTCCGTGTCGATCCAGAGCCGGTCGTAGGTGAAGTAGTCGGCGATGATCCCGCCGGCCTCGTCGATCGTCTGGAGCTCCATCGGCTTCGAGCCCGCCTCGCCACCGGGGGCCCCGTAGCGGAAGCGCATCTTCATCTCGACGAACTGGTTGAACTTCGTGGGCAGCGGGTACTTGGTGAGGACCCCCTGGTCCTCGCGACCGGCGGCGAGCTCCACCCAGAGCTTCTTCCGGTCCTCCATCGGGCGGTTGACGTAGAAGCGGCTGGTGGTCTCGAGGCTCCCCTCCGGGTCCGTCGGGTCGGTCGTCTCGTAGGTGGTCTCCTCGAGCGCCACGTCGTTGTCGAGGTCCCCGTAGATCGGCAGCTGGCCGGCGTCCGCCCGGGCCGGGACGTAGAGGATCGGAAGGTTGAGTCCGAAGTGGCCGGCGAGGAACCGGAAGTACGTCGTCTTCCCCGAGGCCGGGATCCCCACGACCGCGATCCGCGCGGAGTCGGGTCCCTTCTTCGTCACACGCTTGGTGCCGGGCGCCCGTCGGGTACGTGTCGTGACCTTGACCTCTCCCATGATTCGTAACTCCTACCGCATCTCCGCGAGGCATATCTCGAGGAAGTCTAGCGCTCCCTCCGCGACCGGACCGGCGGCCGCCAGGTCGAGCCGGGCGTCCTGAAGCTGCCCGAACACCTGCTCCACCGCCGCCTCGTGCGCCACGGCCGCGTCCTGCAGGTCCCCCTCGTTGGCGAGCTGGGTCAACTGGTACGTTCCCCGCAGCTCCATCAGCTTCGCGAAGAGGTCGAGAAGGCGCAGACGTACCTGGGGGTCGGAGCTCGCGAGCCGGTGCTCGGTCTCGTCGATGAACCGGACCAGCGTCTCCGTCTCCTTGTCGTTCTGCATGCGGGCCTGGAGGAGTGCGAGGCGACGAAGGATACGGGTCTGCGAGCCGGAGGGGAGCTTCTCGACCTCGCCCCACGCCTGGAGGAGCGCCCGGGCCGCCTCGACGATCGCGCGGCGAGCGAACTGGATCCGCGCCTCCCAGTAGAGTCGGGTGACCGGGGGCAGCACGGGGGCGGCGCGCTGGAGGAGCTCGAGCGCGCGATCCGGCTGGCCGCCGAGGTACGCTTCCACGACCTCGCCCAGGGGACCGTACCGCTCCTTGAGGTACACCGGGGTGGTCGCACCGCCCGCACCGGCGATGACGTCCACCTCCAAATCCGGCGCTTCCGTGTAGGCGCTGGCGGCGCTCTGCGACGCGGAGTGGAGCCGGGAGACCGTCGCGTGCTGCTGGGGCTCCTTGAGCGCCCGGGCGGCGTTCGCCGCGTGGCGAGCGAGCTCTTCCGGATGCAGTTCCTCGATCGGGCGGTCGTCCTCATACCCGACGTCGATGAACGCGTTGACCATCTGGGCGAACAGCTGGGTGCCGGTCGTGACCTCCTGGTAGCTGAACGCGGCCGGAAGTCCGAGCTCGGCGGCCCGGGCCGTCATCTGGTCGAGGACCTGGCGGACCCGTCCCGCGTCGACGCCCTTGTCGCGCTCGTCCCCGCTCCCGATCCCGATGACGCGCAGCGTGAGGTTGGAGCCGGCCGGCAGGAGGTAGGGGACGAGGTCGACCCGGCCCGGCGGGACGGCCGCCTGCGCCGGCGCGCGGACATCGAACCGCTGCGACGCGTTGTCCCAGCCGTCCGTCACGAGCACGAGGTTCCCCTGGACGCCGCGGGTGCCCATCCGGAGCAGGTCCGCGCCGACCGCGAGCGCGTCCCAGATCGCGGACCGTCCGCTGGGCTGGAGGAGCGAGATGAGGTTCTCCACGTAGGGGAGGTTCTCCTTGTGGATCTCCCCGAGCGGTACCGGTGCGCGGACCGTTTCGGTAAAGGTGACGAGTCCGAACAACGAGCCGGAGTTGGCCGCATCCTGCAGGATGCGAAAGACGGCGGTCCGGGCGACCTCGACCTTCTGGTGCTCCCCCTTCTCCGTGCCGGGGTCGGGGAGGGGAGCCAGCATGCTCTTGGACAGGTCCAGGACCAGGACATTCCGTTCCCGCGTGGGGGTGACCGGGCCCCCTCCGCTGCCGTTCTCCATATCGAAAAGGTCTCCAGGACCGGGCGGAGCCGGACGAGTTCAGGGTCCTCCCCGAACGATTCCGCCGAAATGCACACCCCAATTACCGAGGGTGGGGTATTTGTTCCTTCCGCCGGGACGCCAACGACTTCGAGGGTGTTATCCGACATCCCCGGTCGGCGGTGGAGGTCCCGACCGGGGCGTCCCCGGACCGCTCCTGCCCCGGCGGAGCCATCTTTATAAATCAGGGCGGGTGGGAGCGCCCACATGGGCAACATCCGCCAAACCTACATCAAGCGGGTCGCGATCGAGCTGATCCGCCATTACCCCAACGAATTCACCGGCGACTTTGCGGGGAACAAGCAGAAGGTCCTCGAGCTCACCGACCTCGGCCTCGTGGTGGACGGCAAGATGCAGGTCCATTACAAGAAGCTCGCCAACCGGATCGCCGGGTACACGGTCCGGTACGTGAAGCGGAAGCGCGGCACGTAAGGGCGCCCGCGGCGCCGACCCGTCAGTCGAAGATCTGCAGGCCTTCCTGCAAGTGGACGATCTCGACCGGGGTCGTCGGGCGACCGACGATCATCCCCTTCGAGTTCGCGACCAGGCAGGCGCCCACGATCGGCACGCCGAAGTTCGCGGTCGATCGGTGGACCGGGACGCCGAGCAGTTCCTGGAGGACCTCGGCCTCCCCCTCGGTGGTCTTCGGGTGGACCACGACCCCCTTGTTGGTCGCGATCCCCGCCATCCCGACCGTCCCGAGCCCGGCGACCGTGCCCCGGCGGGTGGGAACTTCGAGGGCGCGACCGATCCGGTCGACCGCCTCCGCGGAGAACTCCGGATGAACGAGCGCACCGTGGTCGTTGGCGAGCACGTTGTTCCCCATCGCGTTCTGTCGGTGGCGGACGACGGCCACGCGGCCGATCCCATCGAGCGAGTGCAGCTCCTCGTCCGAGAGGTCGTCCCCCACGACGAGCCCGTGGGAGTTCATCGCGACGAAGGCGCCGACGACCTCCGTGTCCAGCACCTGGGTCCGGATCAGACGGACGCCGAGGAGCCGCTCGACGTCGTGGGCGAGGCCCCGCGGTACGGCGCTCGGCGCGAGCGCGGTCTGCTCGCCCGCCTTGAGGTAGACTCCGAGGTAGGGGCTTCCCCCGTAGAGGGTGCGACCGACCGGCACGCGGGGGCTCTCCTGAGGAGCCGGGTCACTCCGCTTCCAGGAGGTCGACCTCGATGAGGCCGTCCTCGAAGCGGATCGCTTTGACCCGCACCTGCGAGGGGATGTGCTGGATCCCGTGCTCCCAGACGTGCTCGTTGAGCCGGGGGTCGATCCAGACGTCTTCGGGCTTTCCCTTCATGTGGCGCACGACGAACCGCCGGACGGTGAGGAGCACGTGCCCGGCGCGGCGGCGTCGGGACGGCTGGTGCTGGCTGGCCCGGAGCGGGATCACGTACTCGCGCTCCAGCTCCTCCACGCGGCGCCCGGCGGCCGCCTTCTTGTTCGCCATGTTCGTGTGAGTCCTCCCTACTTGTGCAGGTGACCGCGCTTCCACGTGTGGCGCTTGGGGTGGCGCGTGACTCGGCGGTCGGTGCGCTGCATGACCCAGGCCGGCACCCGCCGGTTCTGCTTTACGACCCGGAACAGTCGGACCTTCCGCGCGAGGCTCTTCCTACGATTCGCCATGCTACTCCCCTCGGTTCAACGACGGGTGATCTTGATCTCGCGCCGTTCGGGCATCACGCGCTCGAGCAGGGAGCGCAGGGTCTGGTCGTCGACCTGGCGCTGGAGCCGACCGGTGGAGGCGAGCTGGATGAGCTGCTGCTCGACGGAGTTCGCGACCTCGGGCTTGGCGAGCCGGATGCGCCCCAGGCGCTCGCGGGCCTCGGGCGTGAGGATCCGTCGGAGGATCTCGGCGCGCTCCGATTCGCGCCGCTGCATCTCGGCCTCCTGTTGGCTGTACGCCTGCGCGGCCCCGAGGTCCGGCGCCTGCATTTCCTGCAGTTGCTGGAGCCGGCGGCGTCGCAGCTCGTCGAGTTCCGCATCGGGCATTGGCCAACTCTCTCCGCCCCACCTAAGACTGCCTAGAGGTACTTGGCAAGTTCGGGCCGCTGTTCCGCAAGGATCTTCATCGTCTTCTGGGAGACCTGGTCGAGGAGCTTCTGGCCTTCGGGGCTGACCCGCCGGCCCATGTTCTTGTACGGCTTGACGAGGCCGGACTTTTCGAGCTGCTGGACGATCTCGCGCAGGATGGCGCGGGAGCCGGACCGCGCATGGTAGGGCGAACTGCCCCGGTCGCGTTTTCCACCGTACTCGCTGGAGAGCCGCTCGATCCCGACGTGCCCGCTGATGTAGATCTTGCGCAGGACCGAAGCGCTGCGGAGGTACCACCAGTCCGGTTCGACCGGAGCCCGTTCCTTGTGCACGCCGGTCTTGACGAAGGTGGCCCACGTCGGCGGAGCAACGGCCCCGCGGGTGCGGAGCTCGGCGGCCAGCGACGGGAGCAGGAGCGAGGGCGGTACGTCGTTCGGATGGGTCATGGAGTGGCGCGCCCACCCAGCCCACATATTTAAAGTCAGGCGAGCGGAGCCGCCGACCGGACCCCGAAAGGACCGGAACGGGTGCCGTGGCGCCGGACGCGGCGAGCGCTGAGAATCAGCCGCGGCCTTATCAAGCGGAACCGTACTGCCTGCTCCACGAGGCGGAGTCCGCCTCCGTCGTTCCATGACCACCGCAGCGATTCTGCTCTCGGGAGGGGCTTCTCAACGGTTCGGCGGGTTCCCGAAGGCACTGCTCGCGACCGGTGAGCAGACGGCGATCCGTCGCCTGTCGGAGGTCTGCCTGGCCGAGGGGTATGACCCCGTCGTCGCGGTCACCGGGACGCACCATCTGCTGATCGCCCACGAGCTCCGGGGCCTCGATGTCGAGCTCGTGGAAGCCGAGGACTGGTACGAGGGTCGAACGGCGTCGGTCCAGGCGGGGCTGCGGGCCGTCCCGGAGGACCGCGACATTCTGCTGTGGCCCGTCGACCACCCGTTCGTCTCGACCCGGACGGTCCAAACGCTCGGCGCGGTCCGGGACGCCGACCAGATGGCCGTCTGGTTCATCCCCACGTTCCACGGCCGCGGTGGCCACCCGGTCCTGTGGCGACCGTCCCTCCGGTCCGACCTCCTGGACCTCCGGTCCGATGCGCCGCTCCGTTCCCTCCTGCCGGAGTTCGGCCCCCAGGTCCGCCGGGTAGCCGTCGAGGATGCCGGGGTCATCGCGAACGTCGACACCCCCGAGGCCTACCGGACGGCGTTCGATGAGTGGCGCTCGCAGGGGGCTCCCTAGGATGGACCGTCGCCAGACGCGAGAGGCCCTCCGCCTTCTCGAATCCCACCAGCCGTTCGTTCGAGCCTCGGTCGTGAAGACGACCGGCTCGGTCCCCGGAAAGCTCGGCGCCTCGATGATCGTCCGGGCCGACGGTTCGACGATGGGCACGGTGGGCGGGGCCGCCCTCGAGGAGGAGGTCAAGGCCCTCGCCCACGGCGTATTCGAGAGCCGCGTTGGGGACCTGCACCACTTTGACCTTCAAGCGTGGACCCCCGGCGGGCTTCCGAGCCTCTGCGGTGGGTCCGTCGAGATCGCGCTCGAGTACGTCGCGGCACGACCGAACCTGCTGCTCTGGGGCGGCGGACATGTGGCCCACGCCCTCGCCGCCCTCCTCCCCACCTTGGAGTACGACTACAGCGTCGCCGACGACCGCGCCGAATGGGTCGGGACGGAGCGGTTTCCGACGGCGGACCGGCGCGAGGTCGTGGAACCGTCGCGGCTGTGGGACGTCTTCGAGCCGGAGTCGTTCACCCACCTGTACCTCCTCGGCTACGATGCGATGAAAGACCTGGAGGCGCTGGCGGTGTCGGTCGAACGGTTCCCGAACGCGATCGGCCTGATTGCGAGCGCGGCCAAGCGGGAGCACATGTACGCCAAGCTCCGCGAGCGCGGGGTCTCGCGCGAAGCGTTGGCGCGGGTCCGCTCCCCCGTCGGGCTGGAGATCGGAGCGGAGAGCCCCGCCGAGATCGCCGTCGCCATCGTCGGCGAGATCGTGGCCGAGCGCCACCCGACCATCTTACGTACTTCGTCGCGTGATGCCCGCGCGACCGAGGGGTCGAAGAATGTCGTCACCCGGACCCCTTAGATTCCGGCTCAACGGCCACCCGGTCGAGGTGCCGGCCGAATCGGCCCGCATCCTCCTCGACCTCGTCCGCGACGACCTCCACCTCACCGGCACCAAGCGGGGATGCGACCTCGGCACCTGCGGATGCTGCACGGTCCTCCTCGACGGACGTCCGACGCTGAGCTGCCTCACGCTCGCCCGACTGGTCGAAGGCCGGTCGGTCACGACCATCGAGGGGATCTCTCCCCCCCAGGGGCTCTCGCCCGTCCAGCGCGCGTTCGTCGAGCACGGGGCGACCCAGTGCGGGTTCTGCACTCCCGGCTTCATCGTCACGGCGACCGCCCTGCTCCGCGACCACCCGCACCCCAGCCGGGACGAGATCGAGCGGGCGATCGGCGGCAACCTCTGCCGCTGCACGGGGTACACCAAGATCGTCGAGGCGATCGAGGCGGCGTCGAAGGAGGCCGCCTGATGGCGTCGACCACGCCGCCCGCCTATCGGCTCCTGGGAACGAAGATCCCCTACGTCGAGGGCCCCCTCAAGGTCACGGGGCGCGCCGAGTACACCGACGACATCCAGCGGCCGGGAATGCTGGTCGGCCGGTTGCTCCGAAGCCCCTGGGCGCACGCGAGGCTGCGGTCGATCGACGTCCGCGAGGCCCGGGCCGTGCCGGGCGTCTTTGCGGTGCTGACCGGCGAGAAGTACCCGACCCCGTTCGGCGTGCTTCCGATCACCCACGACGAGACGGCGATCGCCGTCGACAAGTCCCGCTATATCGGGGACATCATCGCCGCCGTGGCGGCCGCCGACGAGCGGACCGCCGAGATCGCCCTCGGCAAGATCAAGGTCGACGCCGAGGTACTTCCGGACTACTCCGACCCTCGGGACGGCACCGGGCCCGTCACGGAGCAGATCCACGCCCGGGGCCTCCTGGGGTCCAACGTCCAGAAGGAGGTCGTCCAGCATTTCGGGGACGTGGACGCGGCGTTCGCCCAGGCCGCGCACCGGGTGCGGGTACGGGGGAACTTCGCCGGAGTGACGCACGCCTTCACCGAACCGATGGCGACGATCGCGGAGGCCACCCCGGACGGTCGGCTGACCGTGTGGAGCGCGACCCAGGTGCCGCACTACCTCCACCGCTCCCTCTCCGAGGTGCTCGGGATCCCGATGCACCGCATCCGGGTCATCAAGCCGGAGGTCGGCGGCGGATTCGGTGGGAAATCCGACCCGCTCCCCCACGAGATCGTCTGCGCCGCCCTCGCGATCGAGACCGGTCGGCCCGTCAAGATCCTCTTCGACCGCGAGGATGTCTTCCTCACGAACCACGGCCGACACCCGACCCAGAACGACATCCGCATCGCGACCGACGCGGACGGGATCATCCTGGCCTACGATATCGAGGCGTTGATCGACGGAGGCGCTTGGAGCTCGTTCGGCACGGTCACGACGTACTACAACGGGGTGCTCTCGATGGGTCCCTACCGTGTCCCGAACTTCCGGTACCGGGGCCGCCGGGTGTACACGACCAAGCCCCCCTCCGGGGCGATGCGCGCCCACGGCGGCACGAACCTCCGGTACTCGATCGAGGTCGCGCTCGACCGGCTTGCCGAGGAGACGGGGATCGACCCGTTCGACCTGCGCGACCGGAACGCGCTCCCGCCGAACTCGACGACCGTGAACGAGTTCCGCATCACGTCCACTTCCTTCCGAAAGTGCCTCGCCGCCGCGCGCCAGAAGAGCGGGTGGGACTCGAAGTTCCGGAAGCTGCCCTACGGCCGCGGCGTGGGGCTCGGCTGCGGGTTCTACATCTCGGGGTCGAACAGCCCGATCCATTTCACCCCGAAGATGCCCCAGTCGACGGTCCATCTCAAGGTCGACATGGACGGGGGGATCGCCGTCCACTCGATGCAGGCCGACATCGGCCAGGGCTCCAACACGCTCCTCGCGGTGATCGTCGCCGAGGTTCTCGGGGTCTCGCTCGACCGGGTCCACGTCCAGCGGGTCGACTCGGACGTCAGCCCGATCGACCTCGGTTCCTATTCCAGCCGGGTGACGTTCATGATGGGCAACGCCGCGCGCTCCGCCGCCGAGCAGCTGAAGGGGTACCTGCTCGCCGCCGCGGCCGACCTGCTCTCCCGACCGGTCGAGTCGCTCGAGGTGGCGTACGAACGCATCCAGGTCCGCGGCGAGCCGGCGGTGGGGGTCCCGTTCATGGACGCGCTGCACAAGGCGATGGAGCGCTCCGGGGCGCTCACGGCGAGCGGCGCCTACAGCACCTCGGCCGTGGGCGGGAAGTTCAAGGGGGCCCGGGCCGGCACCGCTCCCGCCTATTCGTTCGCCGCGTACGTCGCCGAGGTGGACGTGGACGTCGATACGGGCGCATACCGGGCCGTCAAGGTCTGGGCCGCGTTCGACTGCGGCCGGGCGCTCAACCGCCTCGCGGTCGAGGGTCAGATCGAAGGCTCGATCCACATGGGGCTCGGCCAGGTGATGGGCGAGTCGATGAACTACCGCGGGACGCGGCTGATGAACCCGTCCTTGCTCGAGTACAAGATCCCGATGCCCCAGCAGATGCCCGAGGTCGAGATCCTCCTCGTCGGGGACGACGACCCCGGCGGACCGTTCGGGGCGAAGGAGGCCGGCGAGGGCCCGCTGATCGCGATCCTTCCGGCCGTCGGGAACGCCCTCTACGACGCCCTGGGGGTGCGGTTCACCGACCTGCCGATCACGCCGGACCGGGTCCTGAAGGGGATCGACCAGCGCCGAAAGGAAGGCCGCCCGTGGAAGGGGGCGTAGGTCGGATGCACCTCGACCCCTTCGAGCTCCACCGACCGTCGACCGTCGACGAGGTCGTCCGGCTCTCGCACGACCTCGAGGGGCGGTTCGACTACCTCGCCGGGGGGACCGACCTCCTGCCGAACTACAAGATGCACCTCAACCTCCGTCCGCACCTGGTCGCGCTCGAGGATGTGGAGGAGCTGCGGGGCCACTCTCTCTCCCGGCTGGGGGCGATGGCGCGCCTTTCCGACCTCGAGGCCGACCCCGAGCTCGGAGCCCACTACCCCTCCCTCGCCTCCGCGGTCCGCGAGGTGGCCACTCCGCTCGTCCGCGCGAGCGGCACCGTCGGGGGGAATCTCCTCGTCGAGACCCGGTGCTTCTTCTTCAACCAGAGCTACTTCTGGCGGACGAGCCTCGGATACTGCCTCAAGGCGGACGGGGACCGGTGCCACGTCGTCCCGCAGAAGGAGAAGTGCTATGCCACCTTCTCCGGCGACCTCGCGCCCGCGCTGATGGTCCTCGACGCGGAGGTCGAGGTGGCGGGGCCGGGGGGCCGGCGGCGCTTTCCCCTCACCGACCTCTACGACCTGTTGGGCGACGGGATCCGTCGCACCCACCTCGCGCCGGGAGAGCTCCTGGTCGCCGTCCACCTCCCGACCGCGAGCCGGGGCCGGCCGGGTACCTACCTCAAGCTCCGGGTCCGCCCGTCGTACGATTTTCCCGAGCTCGGCGTCGCCGCGTCCGGTGAGTTCGACGGGCGGCACGTCCGGTCGCTCCGTGTCGCGGTCGGGGGGGCGGACCCCTACCCGCGCCGGTTCGACGCTCTGACGGACGCCCTCGTGGGCCAGGAGCTCTCGGACGAGCGGCTCGCGAGCTTCGCCGCGGAGGTCGAGCGCGCGGTCCGCCCCGTGCACAACACCTTCCTCTTGCCCGACTACCGCCGTCGGATGGTCTCGGTCTACGTGCGGCGGGCGTTGACCCAGCTGCGCGAGGGGAAGGCCGCGTGACGTCCAAGTCGCCGTCGCCCCGCGAGCCGACGTTCCGCCTGATCCGGCTCGAGGACCTCCTGGAGCACGAGGAGATCGAACCCCACAAAGTCGACGAGCTGGTCGAGGACATCCGCAAGACGAAGGTCGTCGCCGACCCGATCTGGGTCGCCGCGGGCTCGGGCGTGATCCTGAACGGGCACCACCGCGTCGCCGCGCTGCGCCGCCTCGGCGCGGACCGGGTTCCCGCCTGGGTGATCGAGTACTACTCCCCGGACGTCAAGGTGGAGCGGTGGACCGAGGGGCCCCCGATCCCGAAGTCCGAGGTCGAGCAGCGGGCCGCGGAGAAGAAGCTCTTCCCCCCGAAGACCACCCGCCACGTCCTCCTGAACGGCTTCGAGGACCGGATGACCCCGCTCCGCGAGCTGATGGAGCCGTCCCCCAAGGCGCGGCGGAAGGGTCAGCCGCGCGCGTCCCGCTCGCCCCGCCGCGGGGCCGCGGCGTCCGACACGACGTAGGGGAGCGGCAGGACGCCCTCGGCGAACCGGCGGATCGCGAGCGCCACCAGGGCGACCTCCACCGGAGCGAGGCGGGCCCGCAGGGTCTCGGGAGTGTCGTCCGGGACGACCGGCACGCGCTCCTGCACGATCGGGGTCCCGCCGTCGACCTCGTCCGTGACGAGGTGGACGGTCGCGCCCGTGGTGCGCTCGCGCGCTTCGAGGACCGCCTCCAGGACCTTGCGGCCGTACATCCCGGGGCCCCCGTAGCGGGGAAGGAGCGACGGGTGGAGGTTGATCGCCCGCCCCGCCCAGTGCGCGACCCAGCTGGACGGGAGGATGGAGAGGAAGCCCGCGAGCACCACCAGCTCGACGCCCCGCGCCTCCAGCTCCGAGGTGAGACGGGCCGCCCACACTTCCGGTGGGAGACCGTGCGTCGGCAGTACGAGAGTCGGCAGTCCCCGGGCGCGTGCCCGCTCGATCGCCGGGGCGTGGGGACGGTCCGAGACGACGAGCGCGAAGTGCGCGGGAAGGTGGCCGCCGGCGGCCATCTCGGCGAGGGCGTCGATCGTCGTCCCCTCACCGGAAACGAGCGCGCCGACCGCGAGCGTCCGCGCCATCGGTCGGCGAGCGGACCGCGCCTATTGAGGGTAGCGCCGCGGCGCCTAGAGCATGACCCGGAGGTTGAGCTTCTCGGTGAGCTCCTTGTACCGGTTGCGGATCGTCACTTCGGTCACGCCCGCCACCTCGGCGACCTCGCGCTGGGTCCGCCGTTCGCCGCACTGGACGCTCGAGATGTAGATCGCGGCGGCCGCGACCCCCGTGGGACCCCGGCCGCTGGTGAGCTCGCGGTCGGTCGCCTGCTTCAGGATCTCGTTCGCCCGCGTCTGGATCTCGCCCTTCAACTTCAGCTCGGAGCAGAACCGCTGGATGTAGTCCTGCGGGCGAGTCGGCATCAGTTTCAGGTGGAGCTCGCGGGTCATGAAGCGGTACGTCCGCCCGATCTCCTTGCGGCCGATGCGGGACTTGGAGGCGATCTCGTCCAGCGTGCGCGGGACGTTGCACTGGCGGCAGCTTCCGTAGAGCGAGGCCGCGACCACGCCCTCGATCGACCGGCCCCGGATGAGGTTCCGGCCGACCGCCTTCCGGTAGATCATCGCGGCCGTCTCCCGGACGTTGCGCGGGAGGGCCATCCCCGACGCGATCCGGTCGAGCTCGGCCAGCGCGAAGGCGAGGTTCCGTTCGGTGGCGTTGGAGACGCGGATACGGCGCTGCCACTTCCGGAGCCGGTAGAGCTGCGCGCGGTTCCGCGTCGGGATCGACTTCCCGTACGGGTCCCGGTTCTTCCAGCCGATCTCGGTCGAGAGACCCTTGTCGTGGATCGTGAGGGTGGTCGGGGCGCCGGTGCGGGCGCGCTTCTCGCCCTGCTCCGCGTCGAAGGCCCGCCAGTCCGGCCCCTGGTCGATCATCGACTCTTCCAGGACGAGCCCGCACTCATCGCAGACGATCTCCCCGCGTTCGTAATCGCGGGTGAGGTGCGAGGAGCCGCAGCTCGTACACCGGGTCGGGACGACGATATCGTCCGGACGGGTCGAAGATTTTTCCGGGGCCGGGGGCGCGGGAGGTTCGGGCACGGTCGACTTCGGAGGCGCCGGTGCTTTCATCTCTATTCCACCCACAGTGTGGACCCGATGATCTTGAGACCCTCGGCCGGGGTCAGCGGACGGCGGGGTCGGACCGAGTAGTACGGCCGGGCCACCGGCCCGAAGACCCGCACCACGACGCCGCGCACATTGCCGCGGTCGTCGGCGACCCGCGAACGCTCGGGGGTAACGTCCGGCCCGACGGCGCGCACCGTGAAATTTCCGGTCGGCGTGACGGCGAGAACCGTCCCTACGGGACGAGGTGGTGCCCGGGCGCTTCCCCGCGACAAGTCATATAAACGACTTGCGATATATATAAAAGGGTTACGGTCGCTCGCGCAACCGCGCCCGAGGGCGGTTGGCCGGGAGGTTCGGGTCGTCCAACCCGTCGGGCAGCGGAGGCAGCTCGGGGGCGACGTACGGCACGGCGAAGCCGCGCCGGGACGGGGCGTGCTCGCCGTCGGCCTCCTCTTCGGCGGAAGCGAGCGCCGGGCTGGGGGTGTCGGTGATCGGCGGCGGCATCGGCGGGTAGACCCGTCCCGTCTGTTCGGCGAGCGGGACGACCTCGGTCGGTGTCCGTTCGTCCGCCTCGGGGCGGTTCCCGCCGGGCGGAGCCTCGCCGGCCCGTCGGTGCTCGCGCGTCAGCCGGTCGACCTCGAGCCAGAGCGACTCGATCTCCTCCTCCGGAGTGCCGTATCGCCGGTCCTCGGAGAGGGCCGCGCGGACCTGGGACATGAGACGCGCGGCGCTGCTGGCATCGCGGGCCTTGCCCTTGATGCGCTGAAGGCGACGGGCGAGGTTGCGGGCCTCGAGGAGGATCTCCTCCTCCTCGTTCTCGCTGATCCGAGGGAGGGCCGGCGCGCGGGGGATGCGGGCCACGGCCTTTCGGGTCTCCACGAGGCGTTGGGCGGACGTCGGGAGGTTCTGGTCCTGCACCGCCTGGAGCAGACGGGAGAACGACTTCGCCGCGTCGCCCACATCTTCGCCCCGGTCGCGGGCCTTCCGGATCGCGCCGCCGAGCTGTTGGGCCTCCTGGAGGCAGAACTTCGGGACGGCATCGTTGAGGACGGCGAGCGCGAGGGAGGCGCTGGCGGCCGCCTTCTGCAGCGAGCCCGAGCTGAGGGTATCGACCATCAGCCGTTTGCGGGGGTTGCCGACCCGTGCGTCCAGGATACCCAGGTCGACCCCGATCGTCCCGGCGATCGCCCGCAGCTCGTCCGCGCGCCGGAGCAGCTCCTTCACCCAGGTCCAGTCTTCAGCGACGCGGGTCAGCAGCAACTCCCCCCGCTTCACGACCTGCTCCGCGGCCGACGGAACGCCGGTAGCGAGCGCCTGGTCGAACGCCAGTTGGATCTGGCTCGTCGGGAAGGGAAGTCCGTCCGCCTCCAGCGGGCGGGCGCGGGCCGTGAGGGACTCCATCTTGCGACGGAGCTCGAGCGTCCGGGCGGGATCGGTCGGCACGACTACTCCCTCGCGCCCTCGGCCGAGAGCATCCGCATCAGGCGGGCGAGGGTTTGATCGGCCTCCGTGAGTTCGCGGGACTTGAGCAGCTCCGTCGCGGTGCGGATCTCCATCGCCGCCTCCCGTGCGGTCTCGCTGTCGGGGGGGAGCGTGCGGACGCGGGCGGCCAACGTGCGGGCCTTCTTCAACAGCCGGTCGAGGGTCTCGGCCTCGGTCTCGCGGACCTCTTCGGGAAGGGGTGGGGTCGGTCGCGTGCCGAGCTCGGCCTCCTCGTGCTCGATCGCCTCGATCTGCTGCCGGAGTTCGCGGACGCTCTGGACCGCCTCCGGTAGCCGGCCCTTCTTGAGGTGCCGCGACGCCTCGACGTGGAGTCGGCGGGCGACGGCGCTGGGGACGTGTTCTTCGGGGAACCGGTCCAGGGTCACGGCGTGGCGCTGGAGTTCCTCCTCGAGCGAGCTCGGGATGGCCTCGTGGAGGAGCATGAGGGTCTGGGCGGCCGCCTGCGCGACCTCGTCGAGCGACTCCTCGGTGAGGTTCGGGGCTTCGAGACGGTCCCGGATCCCCTCGAGCTCGGAGGTGATCTCGCCGAGGGGGAGGCCGAGCTCTCCGGCCTCGGTCTTGAGCCCGTCGATCTGGGCGAGCAGGCCCTGGATCCCCTTCCAGTCGGATTCGAACTGCGCCACGCGTCGTTCGGCCTCGAGGAGGGTCTCGGTCACGTCCTCGCGGTGCCCGAGGGCGAGCTCCTCCGTGACCTCCGTCCATTCCGAACCGAGGGAGAACCGGACGCCGATCTGGGCCAGCGCCTCCCGGCGCTCGTTCGTGGATCGGATGCGTTGATCCAGGAGCTCATCGATCTCGTGCTCGAGACGGGCCTGGGCGCTCCGAAGGGTGTCGAGCGCCTCGCCTTCCCGCCCCTCCGCCTCGTTCAGCGCCGCCTGGCAGAGCTCGCTGGTGGCGTCGGGGAAGGAGCGGCCGAGCTCCCGCACCAGACCCATCTTCGCGCGGAGGTCCCGACTGATACGGGCGGCCAGCTCCGCCTCCGGGGTCAGGGCGGGGACGGCGTGGCCGGTCGGGGCCATCCGTTCGGGGTCGTTCCGGGCGGGCACGGAGGTCGGCTCCATCGAGCGGAGCCCCTCGATGGCGAGCGCCGTGGGGAACCCGCAGACCGTGCAGTGGGAGCCGGTCGTGGAGATCGGTTGTTCGCAGATGGGGCAACTAGATGGCACGAAATCCTACCAGACCACCCTAGAGACGGTGAGCGCGGGTTTAAAGTCTATCCGGAAACCCGGCGCGTCGTCTTACACGGAGCCCGAGAGCGAGCGGAGGCGGTTCCGGCTCGACCCCGGGCCGCGGCGAGCGTTCAGCCGCCAGAGAAGGTCGGCACGACGACGAGACGTACCGGTCGTTCGATCGGAAGGTCGAGCGGTACCGAAACCCCGTCCACGAGGACCGAGGTTCCTTCGGGCGCGAGCCCGACCTGGCGCACCGCCTCACGGACCTTTGTTCCGTGGGCGAGCGCAAGGACATGGATGCGCGAGCGTCCGCCCCGCGCCACTTCGACCTCGACGGTCAGGGAGGGAGCGCTGAGGGGGAGATTGTCCGCCGCCGGGGGTGCGCCCCGACCGGCCTTTGAACTCCCGCGATGCATACGCACCACCAGATCTCGAATCTGGCGCCTTGGCCGAGCTAGGCTACCTCAGCACCCAATCCCTCGGAGGGTTGCTCCTATTTGGCAGTTTTCCGGCCCGTCACCTTTGGGGTCGTCACCAGTGTGGGCCGAATTCTGGCGACGATGACGGAGCAAGTCTGCCTTGAGGGGCGAGTGCAAGGCATTCTGGGAGCGAGCACTTCGGTGCTTTCGCGCCGGGCATCTCAGGCGGCCGCTGCCGAACCGACGACCGCGGACCCTTGGAAATGTCTCAGGCCGGCTGAGCGTCCACGGTCAGGTCGACGACCATCGGTCCGTTCCCGGAAGTACTCGGCGCCTGCACGGTGACCTGGAACAGAACGTCGTCCTCGTGGGGCGCCACGTTGTTCGGGAGGTCGGGGGTCACGTGGAGCACGTCGAACGGCGCCTTCGCATCGATCGAGAAGATGGTGTGGTTGGAACTGGAAAAGCTGCTCAAGGCCAGCGTGGCGACGAAGGTCGAACCCACGGGGATCGTCAGCGGAAAGCCGGTCGTCCCACCCGTCTCGTTGAAGGAGTCGGGTCCGAACCATCCGGTACCTTGCTCGTCCACTCCCTGAAGGATCTCCCAGTGGACCATCGACACGGTGACGGTCGGTGCGGGTCCGGCCCGGAACCAACCGAGTCCGGCTCCTACCAACAGGACAACGCCGACGGCGGCCGCAACGACCAGGCCGATCGTGAGTGCGCGTTTCCAGGTCCGCCGCATGGTCGTTCAGGCTCCCTCATCGACCGGTCGCTGGGATCGTCGGCTCAGGCGGCCGTCGAAATCGTCGCCGTCCCGCGGATGGGAGCCCCTTCGAGCTCCCTCGGTCGGACCCCGGTGGGTCGTTCCCACGAGGACCGTCACGGGGCCGGTGCCAGTTCGTACACGGGGATCTCCGCGAGCGTGGTTTGGGGGTCCCCCGTGTAGGTGATGTAGATCGTACACGCCGACGGCGTCAAGAAACACCACGGGGGTGCCCCGTGGTAGTCGTCGTTGTCCAGCACCGGGTTCCCGCCGTTCGTCAGGCAACCGTAGAGGTCGGGGTCCACGCACTGGTAATCGAGCGGCCACCCTCCGTTGTGGATGTACAACAGGAACGTGTCCCCGTTCTGGAGGAGGGTCGCGTTCGGGTAGAGGGGGATGAACATCCCGAGCCGGTTGTAGGCGGTACCGTACGCGCCCCCGCCGAAGTTGCTGGCGTTGAAGTTGCCGCACCATCCGAGGGTGGGGGCGTTGGCCGGGGCCAGGGTCGAAACTCCCGGGTACCAGGCCATCTCCGCGAGGCTTCCCTGGAGGAGGACGGTCGTGCCGCCGGAGTTCGTCGCGTTGTTGCAGACGAACGTGAACTCGATTTCCGAGATCGGGATGATCGAAGGGGAGTGGGCGGCGAAGATGATCTGAGAGGTGTTGAGGAGCGAGAAGTTGCCGGTCGGAGCCTGCGGGGCGCCCGTCCACAGATTGTCGGGGTAGCACTGCGCCGCCCAGAGCCCTCCCCACGTCGTGGGGTTGTTGTAATCGTACTGGGACGAGGGTAGCGGGTAGGTCCAGTGGCCCTGCGGCTGGCAATCGGTCGGGTCTCCCCAGACCGGGTTGCTCCCTCCGGTCACCAGGTTGAACGCCACGTTCGGCGGCGCCGGGGGGGTGCTAAAGTGGAAGGTCCAGAGCAGGGTTCCCGCCACGATCGTGAGCGCGACCAGGAGGATCGTGGCGATGATCGTCGAGACCCCTCCCCCCGCCCGCCGGCCCGGCCGGCGACCGATGCGGGGTCCCATAATGCGCATAAGCGCGTATCCTCCCATATACAGGTTTTGATTCTCCCTCCGGTAGCCAGTCCCCTTGCGGTCGAATCGGTTCGGTGAGTTCAGGGCCGCCCGATCGAGAGCTACGGTTGGCTCCTCGCCGCGCGTTTGGAAGTCCTGGAGGACGGCTCGAGCGACGCCCGGTACCGAGAGATCGCGTCGTACGGGAGTGGGTCGACCCGGGCCCGCTCGGCGAGGAAAAGGCTGAGTTGGTCACCGAGCGAGATTCCTTGGACGAGCGCCTCGAGGCGGTCCTCGGCCGGGAGCGGCGCGCGAACCACGCGCACCCCCCGTTCGACCAGCAATCGCTCCAGGTAGCGGAGGCTCTGGCGGACGAGCGGGTTCGAACCGCCCCACTCGAGGAGCACGACCGCATACCGCTTCGCATCGCTCCGAGAGATCGCGTCCCATCCCACCAGGGCGTTATGGAACAGCTCGGGGACCTCGTCGAACGCGGCGAGCCGTTTCGCATTCTCCTCGATCTGGGTCTTCCAGCGACGGGCGAGACCGAGGAACGAACTCTCCGCATACACGAACGGGAAGCGGGGGCCGATCTGCTCCGCGAGGCGGTCGGCCGGTCCCCCAGCCCGGGCGTTGGTCGCGACCAGCGAGGGCAACCGCTTGGTGATCCGGGTCAGCCGCTCCTCGTTCGATTCCGGGAACCATGGGTCGAGCACGCCGAGCAAGCCACCGAAGAGGTACCCCACCGCACTCCGAGGGGGGAGACCGGACGGGAGGGGCAACATCGGGACGTGATCGCGCTCGGCCGCCTCGGCGAGCGAACCCCCCGAGGTGAACACGATCCGGTACGCCTTGGCCCGACCGGCCGCCTCGTACGCCCGCAACGTCTCCCACGTATTCCCGGAGTAGCTGAGGAGGAAGACGCGAGACCGGGACGAGAGCGAAGCCGGAGGGGCCGGACCGCGGAGCGCCGTGAGCGAGATCCGGGTCTCCGCATCGAGGATTCCTCGGGCGAGTTCGGCCGCGATGCCCGAGCCGCCCATCCCGGCGGAGTAGACGTCCACCGTTCCAGCCTCGGCTGGCAGCGCGAGCTCCCGGCCCTGGTGGAATCCGTCTTCGAGGGCGGCGGGGAAGGAGGCCGCGAGCGCGCGCATGGTGGCGAGCCCCGGGCCGATCGAGCTGGACATGGCGGCCCGGGGCCCCTTCGGAACTTAGCGCTTGCGAGCCTCCCCAGCCGAAGGTTCAAGAGGTAGGGCCCGCGTTCTCACGTCCGCCAAGGGCCCCAACGAGCCCTCCCGGCAGGTTGATCTCCGTGGCCGCAGCGAGCGCAGGACCCCCCAGTGGGGAACCTCGCGTTTCGACCGGCAACGCCGGCCTCGATGCCATGCTCGACGGCGGGCTCGTGGCGCGGCGGCCCTACCTCATCGTCGGACCTTCGGGCACCGGAAAGACGACGCTCGGGCTGCAGTTCCTGTGCGCCGGGATACGGAACGGGGAACGCGCGCTGTTGGTCACCCTCGAGGAACCGCCGAACGAGGTGCGCTCGAACCATCCCGGACTCGCGCCGGAGCTCCTGAAGGTCGACGTCTTCGACGCGATCCCCGACGTGATGCGGTACGAGCGGGCCCCGTTCAAGGACATCGCGGCCGTGCGCTCGGCGACGCCGTTCGAACGAGTTCCCGAGGCGATCCGGCGGACCCCCGAGCTCACCAGCATCGAGGTCACCATCACGGCCCTTGAGCAGATGCTGCGCACGGAGGTGCAGCGGCACGCCTACTCGCGGATCGTGATCGATTCGCTGACCGCGCTCCAGTACTTCTGCATGAAGGGGTTCGACGTCGTCGCCGGGGCGCAGACGTTCCTTCGGTTCCTCTCCGACCTGCGCGTGACCACGATCCTCACGGTCGAAGCCCCGCTCGAGGACGTCGAAACTCCCGAACGTATGCTCGCTCGCGGGGAGATCCGGCTCTTCCGATGGGAGCTCGACGACCTGACCGTCCGCGCCATCGGTGTCGAGAAGCTCCGGGGCAGTGCCCACGACATCCGCCTGCATCCGTACCGGATCGGTCCCACGGGCCTGGACATCAACCTCGCGGTGACCATCTCTCGCGACACCCGGCAGATCTTGGAGCCGCCTCCGCTCGCGCACGAACCGGCGTCCGGGTCTCCGTTCGAGCCGATCCCACCGACCCTCCAGGTCCTGGCGGAGGAGCTGAGCGACCTCGTGCTCGTCGGAGCCGACATCGTCCCGATCCGCACCGAGTTGGAGGCGGCGCTCGCCTCCGCTCGCCTGGGAGATACCGAGCATGCGACCCAACGGTTGACCCGCGCGGTCGCTCTGGGAGCCACACTGCCGGACCGACTCCCCGCCAAGGTGGCGGCGTCGGATTCGGAGGTCGCGCTCGCGCTCCGCCGGATGGCGGCACGGGCCGAAACCGGTCGGGTGGGTCAACCGCCGGTACG
>JBEKJG010000008.1:0-61155 GCA_050011355.1 Thermoplasmata archaeon
CGTCGACGCCAGGCCCGAGAACGGTTCATGGTGGTTTTTACCGACGTCGGATATATCACGGTAACGAAGCGCACGCTCCCCCCCGCTCGAGGGAAGTTTCGAGAGGACGGGACCGGCGAGCGGTGCCGGTTCGAGTCCCCCCGACCGAACGCGGGCCGTCGGTCGGTGGAAGTCAGCGGGCGTCAGGCCGTTCGGTAGAGGAGGCCCGCGCTGGGGAGGCGATCCCCAGGGCGGTCGGGTTCGCCCAGAACGGGAACGGACCCTGCCCGATCACGAACCCCATGTCCTGGTAGAGCCGGAAGGCCACGTTGTTCTCCTTCGTGACCGCCAGCACGAGAGGAGAATCCGTCTCCGGTGCGAGGGCCTTCAGCGACGCACGGATCAGTCTTCGAGCATGCCCTTGCCCCTGGACGCTCGGGTGGACCTCGACGTCTGCGAGGAGATTGTAGTTCGGACGTCGGGTTACGAGCGTGGTCCCCAGGAGACGTCCGTCGACCTCCAACCCGAACGACGCTTCGGGAGCAAAGGCTCCATACTCGCCGTCGAACAGGGAGCGGAGCAAGGAGCGAGCGGCCGCGAGCGGTTCGACCTCTTCGCCGAACAGGAACCGGTCGATCGAGTCCGCGTAGCACACCGCCGTGAGCGCGGCGAGGGGCTCCCTATCCTCCGATCCGACCGTTCGAATCTTGCCGCGGTCCAAGGTCCGGGACGGTTCCGACGGCAGCGGGGCGCCGGGTGGATAGGAGAGGCCGAACCGGTGGTACGGTTGGAACCCCCGGGGCGAGAGGAGGGCGAGGGCCTCCGCCTCCTCGAACCCCGGCAACGGCGTTTCGAACATCAGCACGGGGCCAGCGGGGTCGGAACGTTCGAGCAACCCCGTAAGGAAGGTCGTCCAATCCGTGGGATTCTGGTGGGCCCGTGCGAGATAGATCGGAGAGACCCGACGTCCTTTTCCCCGCAGTACCGACCAGAGCGCCAACCCCCACGGCCGCCCGTCCGGACCTCTCAGCAGACCGCCGGCCGCCTTCCCGCCGACGAGGTCGGACCGTCGTTTGCCGAGGCCCTCGAGCTCCTCGGCCCGGTTCGGACCCGTAACCTCCGACGCCACGAGGTCGAGGAGTTCGAGCGCACCGTCGCGGTCCTGGGACAATGACGTCCAGGCGAATGCCGTCATGGAGTTCGCACGAGCCGCGGGGGCCATAGGTTGAGCGCACCACCGGTGGGTAGGTTCCGTGCGGGCCGTGGAGTTCCGGGGCCCCCGGCCGCGGCACCGAGTCCCGCCCGTGGGCCGCCGTTTAATCCCACGGGGGCCCTCCTCGGGTCGTGGCCGAACCCCGTCGTCTCGCCGCGATCATGTTCACCGACACGGTCGGTTCCACCGCTTCCGCCCAGGCCAATGAGACCGCCGCACTGAAGGCGCGCAAGAGGCAGGAGGAGCTCGTGCGCCCCCTGTTCTCGACCCATCACGGCCGCGAGGTCAAGTCGATGGGAGACGGGTTCCTGGTCGAGTTCGACAGTGCCCTAGATGCGGTCCAGTGCGCGCTGGCCATCCAGCAGACGCTTCACGAGCAGAACCTCCACGCATCCCCCGAGGAGAGGATCCGGATCCGGATCGGGATCCACCTGGGGGACGTCGTGCACACGGGAGCCGATCTGTTCGGAGACTCGGTGAACATCGCGGCGCGGATCGAACCCCTCGCCGAAGCGGAAGGGCTCTGCATCACCGAGCCGGTCTACGGGCAGGTCCGGAACAAGATCCCCAACCGGATCGAACGGCTCGAACCGCGGGTCCTCAAAGGCGTGCAGTTTCCCCTGGACGTCTACCGGGTCGTCCTGCCCTGGGCGTTGCCGGGGCGGCCGACCGTGACTCCCAGCGTGACCCGCCTCGCCGTACTCCCGTTCGTCAACATGAGCCCCGATGCGAACGACGAGTACTTCTCGGACGGGATGACCGAGGAGCTCATCGGCCAGCTCTCCGAGGTTCCGGGGCTGAAGGTCATCGCCCGCACCTCGGTGATGAGCTACAAGCGTCAGGACAAGCGACTGTCCGAGATCGGGCGGGAGCTCGGAGTCGGCTCGATCATCGAGGGCAGCGTCCGCCGGGCCGGGAACCGGATCCGGGTCACGGTCCAGCTGGTCGACGCCCAGAGCGAGGAGCACCTGTGGGCGTCCAAGTACGACGAGGAACTGGACGACATCTTCGGGATCCAGTCGGATGTCGCCTCGAAGGTCGCGGGTTCGCTCGAGCGAGGAGTCTTCTCGAGGGCTCCCCGGAAGGAGACCACCGACCTCGAAGCCTACACGTCGTACCTCCGGGCGCTGCAGCTCCTGCACGAGGACACCGGGTCCAGCCTTCGGGAAGCGGTGGGACTCCTGGAACGGGCGATCGGGCGCGACCCGAGTTTTGCCCGCGCGTACGCCGGGCTCGCCCGGGCCCACGATGCCCTGGTGATGAACGGTCACGAAGAGTGGAACGTCGTGGCCGGGAAATCCGAGCCCGCCGCCCGCAAGGCGCTCCAATTCGGTCCCGATTCGGCGGAAGCGCATGCGGCCATGGCCGAGATCCATGGCATGCTGGACCGCTTCGAGGCCTCGATCACGGAGGCGGAACGCGCCATCGCGATCAACCCGAACTTGTCGGAAGCCTTCGAGATCCTCGGCCGCCAGCGCGCCACTCTCGGTGCGCTCGACCCTGCCCTCGTCGCGCTTCGGAAGTCGCTCGAGCTCGACCCCCTGGCGGTGCGCACGGCGCTCCTGCTGGCCTGGGTCGCACAACTGGCCGGAAACGAGGAGGAAGCGCTCGAGGTCCTCGAGCGCACAGCGCGGCTGAGCCCGCAGGACCCGCGGGTCGCCGATGGCCTCGCGGAGTACTATCGATTGCGGGGGGAACTCGGTTCGGCTCAGCAGGTCCTCGTCCGAGGTCTCGAGGATCACCCGGACAACCTGCCCCTGCGGGTGGACCTCGGGGTGCTCCACGCCGTGTCGGGAGAGCGGAAGCAGGCTGAAACGATCCTCCGGACGCTGGAAGGGTTACCGAACGAAGTCAGCCGAATGTACGGGAAGCTGTTCATCCACGCGGCGTTGGGAGACCTCGACCCGGCGTTCGAAGCGCTAGGGACTCTGGCCGAAATGCACGCCTGGCCGCTGCTCATCCGGGCCCACCCCACGTTCGCGTCGATGCGCCAGGACCCTCGATTCGCTACCTTCTGTGCGAAGGTAGGGTTGCCGACCTAGGCGTTGGGCCACCCGGAACCCCGACAGTTCCGGGGCGGGGCCGGGGGTGTCCAGTGCCGGAGTGGGGGCACGGCGGGGATCTTCGTTTCTCGACCAACGACCTGCAAGGGCTCGCGAGTGGGGCGATTCCGTGAGGAGCCTTCGCTGCGACCGCTCCGGAGAGTCGGAGGCGGGACTTGAACCCCCCGGGGGTTCACACATCGAACATCTCGGTGCCGGGCCACAACCGACGGGAACCCCCCTTCAAATCACTCGGTCGTTAGCAACCCTCCCAGGCAGCCGCACCAACGCCCCCGAGTACCGAAGCCGCCCGTTTCGAAGCCGGCCTGCCCCCAAGCGCCGCCCGGACCGGGGCTTAATCTGACGGGTGCCGTTCTCGGGCTGTGGCCGCCACCCGTCGACTCGCTGCGATCATGTTCACCGACATGGTTGGTTCGACCACGTTGGCCCAGTCCGACGAGGCGGAAGCGCTCCGACTCCAGGACGAGCAGGAGAAACTCGTCCGCCCCCTCTTCGCGGCGCACCAGGGGCGCGAGATCAAGTCGATGGGTGACGGATTCCTCACCGAGTTTGACAGCGCGCTGCGGGCCGTCCAGTGCGCGATCGATATCCAGCAACGGCTCCACGAGCGGAATTCGCACCCGGGCCGTTCTCCCCTGCATCTCCGGATCGGAGTCCACCTCGGAGACGTGGAGGTCCGAGGGACCGATATCTTCGGAGACTCCGTCAATATCGCCTCCCGGATCGAACCCCTCGCGGAGCCGGGGGGGATCTGCGTCACCGACCCCGTGTTCGGCCAGGTTCGGAACAAGATCCCGAATCGGCTCGAGAAGTTGGCACCCCAAGCGCTCAAGAATGTTCGGTACACCTTCGACATCTACCGCGTGGTGATGCCCTGGAAAAGTGACGGACCGTCCTCCCCAGAGCGCCGGCCGAGGGGACTCGCGGTCCTTCCGTTCGCGAATATCAGCCCCGACCCGAACGACGAGTACTTCGCGGACGGGCTTACCGAGGAGCTCATCACCGTGCTCTCCCAGGTGGCGGAGCTTCGGGTCATCGCCCGGACTTCCATCACACCATACAAGTCGACATCCAAGGGCGTCTCCCAGATCGGAGAAGAGCTGGGCGTTTCGTCCATCCTGGAGGGGAGCGTACGCAAGGCCGGTACCCGTCTCCGGATAACGATCCAACTGATCGATGTCCCCTCTCAAGGGCACATCTGGGCCCAGTCGTACGACCGCGAACTCGATGACATCTTCACCCTCCAATCCGAGATCGCCAAGCAGGTTGCGGAAGCACTGAAAGTCAAGCTGCTCGCCCGGGAGGAGGTCCGGCTCGACCGCCGTGCTCTCCCGCACCCGGATTCGTACCTCGAGTACCTCCAAGGGCGAACCAGAATGCATGATTTCTCCGAGGCGGCCCTGCGGGCCGCCCAGGGGCATTTCGAACGGGCGATCCAGCTGGACGACCGGAACGCCGCCGCCCATGCCGGACTCGCGGACGTCACCCGGTGGCTCGGTGGCATGTTCCGACATCTTCCGCAACCGGAATGGGAGGCGGTGAGCCGGGAGCATGCGGCGAGGGCGATCGAGCTCGACCCGGACCTGCCGGAAGCCCATGCATCGTTGGCGTTGATCCTCTGGGACGATTACGAATACCGGGAGGCGGAAAGGGAATTCCAGCTGACCCTGGCGCTCAACCCGAGCCTCGCATGGGCGCGGACATTCTACGCCGACCTGCTGGCCGACCAAGCACGACCCGAGGAGGCCCTCCGCGAATTCGCCCTGGCTCAGGAACTGGACCCTCTTTCGACCGTCACTTTTGGTGAGGAGATCGCGGTCCTGATCTTCCTCCGCCGGCTGGAGCTGGCGGCGTCCCGGCTGGAAAAGCTCGGTCGAGTGGAGAATTACGGACTGCTCTACCACAACTGCCGGTTCTTCCTCTGCCTCGCCCGCGGCGACGTGGAGCAGGGCCTCCGAGAGCTCGACGCGCTGAACGAACTGCTCCCCGGTCGTCCGGAGGTCGTCACGGGCTACGCGATGCACTTCGCCTCGGTGGGAAAGGAAGACCGCGCGAGGGAGTTGCTACGGCCGATCGAGGCGCTTCCCGAGCCGATCCGCCCGGATTCTCAGATCGCGGCGGTGTACGCACGTCTCGACGACCTCGACGCGTGCTTCCGCTGGTTGGATGTCGCCGTGGCAGGAAAGCGAATCGCGCCCCGGCTCTGGCGGCTTGACCCTTCCCTGGCGCGGGTGCGGAGCGATCCGAGATTCCATGGGTTGTTGAAGCGGATGAACCTCGCGTGACCCCACCAGCTCGAGTGTCGCAACCCACCCTCTTCTGCAGGGCTGGCTGGAACCCCCCGAGGGTTCGAATCCCAGCCACCCATGGAAGAAGCGCTGTTCAACGGCAAGGATCTGGTGGAGAATGTCGGAGGGGAACATCCCCGAAAGGTTCGGATCCCTGGCGTGCCGCAAGATGGGCCGGCCGAGCCGGGGCCGGGATTTGAATGATTTTTCCGATACTGGACCGCGCGTGCGAGGCGGCCGGTAGGCGCGCGACCATTGACACGGCCGCCGTGAGCGCGAGGCGAAAAGGGCAGGGATGCGGGCTATTGGCCCTCTTCGAGCGGGCTAACCCCAACGGCCACGTTGGCCCCGCGACGCTCAACGGTATACGTTCGAACTGGACGGGTCGAGCGGCGAACGAAGATGTTCCCACCCACCACGGTTCCGGAGTCCATGCGGAATTGCGCGCCATGCTTCGGACATGAGACCACCCCGTCCTTGACGGAACCCTGCTCCAAGGGGGCGCCCCTGTGCCCGCATTCCGATGCGAGCCCGTAGAGCCGACCGCCGACGTTGAAGACCGCGACGGCGTTCCCGTCGACCACGACCCGGGTCGACTCCCCCGGGGGCGGGACGAGCGTGTCGGTCAGGATCCACTTGGTTCGGGGGTCCCCGGTCGGCGCGTCGTTGGTCGGGTGCTGCACGAGGTCCACCGCGGATCTCTCTTCTGTCGCGTCCATAGATCCAAGTAGACCGCCCCGAGGGTCAGACTGGTCGTCGGAAGTCTAGTCCAGACCCGACAACGCTGGCCACGGATTGTCGGGTCCTTGCAGGTCGGCGACCAAGGTCGGAACCCTCAAAGGAGAAGCCGACACTTGCGGAGCGACGTGACCCGGCCTCCGTTACAGCCCGAGACACTCGACATCGACATCCTTCGCGAGATGTACCGCGAGGGGGCCATCGACTTTACGGGGGTCGATCCCCGACTCAACGCGACCCGCATAGCTCGAGAACTCAGCGTGAGGCGAGCCCGAGTCTCGGCCCGACTGCAGGCATGGCGCGACAGCGGACTCCTCCGGCGGTACGACGTTTGGGTCAACCCCGCGCTGTTCGGCTGGCAGGGAGCCGGTGTGAACATCCGAGTTCAGCATCCGCGGGCGAAGGCCGACCTGTTCTCCCGTCTCGCGGCTCTGGAGGGGGCCGTCTCGGGTGTCGAATTCCTCGGGGAATGGATCACGTTCGGCGTGGTCACCCCCGACGCCGCCGCCCTTGAACGAACGCTGAGGATCATCCGCGGGCTCTCCGGAGTGCGGGAGGTGGACGTACCGGCGCCGTGGAGGATGCTGCCACCGAGGCGGGAGCTCTCGCCCCTCGACATCCGGATCGTCCGAGCCCTCCGCGAGAACCCGACCGCGCTGCTGAGCACGACCGCCGACCAGGTCGGGATTTCGACTCGGACGATGACGCGGCGGTATGCGAACCTCGTCGAGAACCGGGACGTTTGGTTCCATCCGAATTTCGATTTCCGGGCGTTCAGCTCCCCCGTAGTCCTGCTGGCCATGACGCTCCGGCCGGAGACTGACCGCCGCTCCATCCTGCGACGCATCCAGACGAGGTACCCTCTCTCCCTCGCATTTCGAGGGATGCCGGAACGACCCGGACCGGACGCGGGCGGGCTTCTCGGCCTTGTCATGCCTTCCTCGGCGGCCCACTTGGAGGAGGTCGAGCAGTTCGTCGCGTCGGTCGAAGGTGTCGAGAGGCTCGAGGCGAACGTAGTGGTACGGCTGCACTCGTTCCCCGACTGGTTCGACCGACAACTCGAAGCGCTGGCGCACCGCCGTTCGTGAGGCCTACTCCGAGACCGGCGATTACTACCGCCAGGATCTCGCGGGTCCCGAGCGGGCCCCGAGTTGCCGGCGGAGCTCGCAGGGAGAGGAGTTCGGTTCCACGGGGCGACGGAGGTCGAAGAGCCCTCTCGAGAATCCATCCGCGTGAGCCGGTAGTTTCGTGTTTGCGCACGCCCCTACGGTCGAAGACCCACCCCATTCCGGAGGGGCTCCTGCTTGGTTCATATCCCGAACGAGCGAATGGTCAAAGGTCATCATTTGTCGAGGATAAATCGGCGAAAAGTGTCGGAGGGGGGATTTGAACCCCCGGCCCCAGGATGTCTCCCGGGACGCCACCGGCGTCCCGCTATGAGTCCCGTGCTCTACCGGGCTGAGCCACTCCGACAGGAATCGGAGGCGCCACGGCCGCCCCTATGCGACCGTGTCCTCGGCCCCGGCGGCCGCGACCTCGGGCTCCGTCGGTCCGGACGGGGCCTCGGGTTCGGCCGGGGGAACGCTGGAGGGCACTTCGTCCGCGATCACTCCGAGTACCACGGAGCTGCGGATCTCGATCTTCTTGAGGGGGTAGAGGGTCTTCACTCCGTGGGCGAGGGCCTTCGCGAGCTCGCCCTGGAGCATCTCGCGCACGAACTCGACGGCGGTGTGACTGGCCGCCTGTTCGTTCAGGACCTCGACCATCTTGTGGCGGAGCTCGGCACGGAGCCGGGTCTGCAGGCGCTGCTCCCCCACCGCGACCGGCTTCACGACGATCTGGACCCCGTCCTTCGTGGTCACCACGAGCGAGGTGTCGATCTTGGAACGCTTTCGGCGGGCCAATCGTCGAACGTAATCGGAAGTGAGGTCATGACCGATGAACCGGGTCTCGGCGACCCCGTCACCGGAGAGCCGCTCGATCTTGAACCGCAGCTTGACGTGGGCCTTGCCGGCATCCTGGATGCCGGAGATCTCCGGGAAGGTGGTTTCGAGCGTGCGGCCGATGAGCTGCTCGGGCTCGGTCGCTACGGTCTCCCCCAGGTCGGCGTGCTGGAACAGACCCGGGGCTCGGACCTTGTAGGAGCGCTTGGAACGCCACTTGTCCTTGACCGTCCGGGCCAAGGTAGACTTCTTCGCGCCGCCGGACTCCTTCTCGGCCATCGTGCGGCGCCGCGGAGCGGGGTACCCTACTTAACCGTTCCGCGGGCCACGGCCCGAAGGAGAGGCGGGAACGGCAGGTCGTGCCTGGGGATTGGTCGCTCCAGGCGAACCGACCTCGGTTCGGAAGTATTTCGTCGCACGGTAATACGGCAATGTTCCCATGGACAGTCCGAGGGTCGTGCTCGGGTCTCCCGTCCGTGCGGTTCTGCTCGCACTCGTCGTGGTAAGCCTGGTGGCTCCGTCGGGGATTTTCCACTCCCCCTCAGGCCGCTCCGGCTCGGTCGAGGTCCCCTCCAGCCCCGAGCCGACCAGTGTTCGCGGGGTGACCCCACCTCCGCCGGCATTCCCGTCGGAACGGTTCAACGCCCTCCGATCCGACGGCAGTGACGCGCCTGTCGGGGCCCCGTCCCGGCCATCATTCCCGTCGACTCCACAGGCTGGACTGGGCTCCCCGTCCGGGCTTTCTACCGCCCTCCTCCCCGCCGCCTTCCCCGCCCTGTCGCCCGGGTCGACCGGACGACCAGCGCCCGAGGAATATCCGACCACGCCGGCCCCGATGGGTTTGGCCGACCTCGGGATCGGCTCGGAGGGCCCGTACGCGTACCAGACCCCCAGCGTCGCCGCCAACCTGACCCTCAACTCGTTCTCTGCCTACACGCCGGGATACGGGCCGTGGCTGGACGCACCGGACTGGGTGACGTTGAGCCTCGCCGCGGTCGCGGTCGGGCTGCCGATCAACGGATCTCAGAACTCCACCCCCGACGGGACCTTCTGGGCGGAGAATGCGGTACGGTTCAACGGGACCGAACTCCAGTTCGAGGACAACGTGTGGAACTTCTCGGCGCCCGGTGCCTCCCTCAACTCCGCCACGCTCGAGAACCAGACCCCCCTTCGATCGACGACGCCCGGGGGGCTCCTGTCGGAAACGTACTACCAGCACTGGGGCCCGACCTACTCGATCACCTACCCGTTCACCCTGAGCCTGATCAACACGCTCGCGCTCGTGGCCGGTCGTCCGGTCCTCGAGTTCAATTACACCCTTTCCTCGCGCTTTGCGTTCGGGCAGGGAACGTACGACCGCGTGGCCTTCGCCCGAACGCTCGCTCCGGGCCCGTACCCCGAGTTCGAGGTGAATGGGTCCGGTAGGAACCCGTTCGGCCTTCCCGACGACGTCGAACTGGTGTTCGCCGGGGACGGCTCGGGCTCCAACGCCGACCTCACCACGTTGAACGGAACGGCGCATCTCCGGTACTGGGACATCGACCAGTACGTCCCGACGCCCTCCGCGTACGACTACGGTGAGGACTCCGGTGGGACCTCGGAAGGGATCGCGGCATACTACCTCGGGACCACCGAGTACCTGAACGCGGGCCCCTCCTTCCTGGACGGGCTCTGGAACACCACCAACTCTCCGCTCGGGCCGGCCGCTTCGCCCGGATGGGTCCAGATCCACGTGGCCCTCCAGCCCGCGTTCGGGCTCCTTCTCGCTACGAACCAGACCGCCGAGGCGGCGACGTCGAGCGGGAACTTCTCGTTCGTCCCCACCGACGTCTCGGGGAACGTGACGACCGACCTCCCTCCCCCGCCGAGTGACGATGGGTATGTGTTCGAGGCATGGGCGGTCGGATTCGACCCTTCGTCGGTGGTCGTCACCGGAAACTCGAGCGGGAACGTCTCCCTCAACCTCACGGCCGACCCGAATTCGGCCGACGCACCGCTCTACCTCAACGGCGACGCGCAGGTGAGTGCCTACGGAGCCACCGGCGGAACGGGAGTGACCTATACGCCCGAGACCCGCACCCTGGCGATCCGCGACCGGACCCTCTCGTTGTCGGCACCGTTCCGGGAGTTGAACGACTACCTCGACCCTACCTTCATCTTGTTCGCGGCCCAGAACCTCACCAATTCCTCGGTGCAGCTCGGGGGTGTCGTACAGGACCCGGGCTCGTTCCAGTTCACATGGTACGGCGCGGTCGACGACCTCCCGAACCTCACCCAAGGGTACTCTTTCGCCAACGTCCGCGGGAACTCATCGGTGAGCGGAGTTGCGGTCGCGTACCCGGGAAATCTCCCGTACGCGATCGGAGTGGGGTTCGACAGCCCGACCGTCGAGTTCTACGATACCGACGGGGGCGACGCCACGAACGTCTCCGCTCTCGAGACGACCGCGGTCACGGTCGAGGATTCGACCGGGTTCCGGGCCTCCCAAGTGTCGGCCGAGGCGGGGATCGGGGTAGAGTACTACGGGGTCACCGGGAGCTCGGCATCGAACCTTACTGACTACTCCGGGGTCGGAGCCTTCGTCGTCGACTCGGACTCGGTCGAGCTCAGCAGCCTCCTCCCGCTCTTCCAGGGCACGGCGGTCGCGGCGGAAGACTCGCAGGACCTCCTGGTCGACCGGGTGACGGTCGACAACACCACGGGGATCGTGGGCCTCGACCTGGCCAATGTGACGTTGGAGTATTGGAATCTCTCGGGGATCCAGCCCCCGACCTTCGCTTCCCTGATGTACTCGGGCCATGGCCTCTTCGTGCGCGACATCCACTCGACCACCTTGGGGGGATTCGCGGTCTACAACTGGACGGGCGTCCGCGGGTGGAATCTCTCGGCGAACGGCTTCAAGAGCGACGTGTTCGAGGACGTAGGCCAGTGCGAGAACCTGAGCTTCTGGAACGTGAGTGCGGACCAAGGCGCCAACACGATGGATGGGTTCGTCGGGGACACGGACATCCACTTCTACGGCCTGACCGCAGTCGCGGCGAACGCGGTGGAGGGTCTGACCCTCTCCACGGACATCACGGCGGAGAACATCAGCGCCACTTCCCTCGGTAATGGGTTCGAGGGCGGTATGTCCGACACGGACCTCTCCTTCTTCAATGTCTACTCTGCAACCGGCGGTGAAGGGGTCGGAGGGACCAACCTCACCGGCGTCCAGTTCTCCAACGGCACCTCCGACTCGGCCAGTCTCTCGCTGATCCTGCTCGAATCGCAGGCGGTATCCGTCCGGGACGTCCGGGCACTCAACGGCAGCGTCGCCGTCAGCCTCGCCGAATCGAACGGGGTAAACGCCTCGGACCTCCTCGCGACCGGCCGCTCGGTGGCCCTGAGCTGGTGGACGGGGACGGGCGGCCAGGTCACGAACCTGACCGCCACGAACGAGTCGATGGACGCCCAGCTGGTCGGCCTTACCGGGGTTGAGGCCACCGAATTGTCCGACGTGAATTCGACCCCCGGCCGGACCTACTTCGAAAATCCATTCCTCGGCATCGTGTATCCGGTCGCTCCCCTGCAGACGTACGCCGACCAAGGCCTGACAGTCGATGGAGTCGTCGCCGTGAATTGCTCGTTCGCGGAGGAGGACGTCTACTCCGACGGGCTCACGCTGTTGGACATCCGCTCCTGGGGAGGCGGGACCGCGCTCCAGTTGAACGGGACGGAGTTCGCGAGTATCGACGGGCTGTTCTCGGAGTCGAACCTGCACGGCCTCGTCCTGCAGAGCACCCTCAACGTGACGCTCGCCGGCAGCACGATCGAGGACTCGGTCGGTGTGGGGATCTACCTGCTCGCCGGCCTCAACGACACCTTCTACGCCAACAACTTTGTCGCGAGCGACGGGTCCAGCGCCTACGGCACGTATGACCCGGCCCACGTGCAGGCGAGCGTGTACCTGACCCAGGACGTCAACTTCACGTTCGAAGGGATCGGCAACTACTGGTCCGACTGGTCGTCGCGGACGCCGTACCCGGTCGCCGCCGGCATCTCGGACTCCGCCCCGGCACCGGCGTTCCTCTCTTCGTGGCTCAACGTCGTGGCGGGCGGGTTGACGTCCGGGGTCGCCTGGACCGTTTCGGTCGACGACCGTTCATACGTTTCCGAGGCCCCCCTGGTGGTGATCCCGAGTACCGTCCTTCCTTCGGGTAACTTCACGTACGTCGTCTCGCCCCCCTCGGGGTGGGCCGCCGCTCCCCGTTCCGGAACCGGGAACTACGTGGGAACGAACCAGACCGTCACAATCGAATTCACCCTGCCCGAATACCGCCTCGACTTCGTCGAAACGGGTCTCCCCGCCGGCACCGCCTGGAATCTCTCGGTCGCCGGCGTGCCGAAGGGGCTGGTGGCCTCTGCTGGTCCGGGCGCGATCTCGTTCGAGGAACCGAACGGTACGTATCCGGTCGCCGTGGTGGGGGTGCCCGGCTACACCGAGTCGGTGATCGCTCCGGGGAGCGAAGTGACGGTGTATGGCGCGTATCTCACGGTGGCGGTCCGGTACCAGGAGGTCGTCTACGCCCTGACCTTTGAGGAGTCGAACCTCCCGCACGGTACGTCCTGGGGTGTCACGCTCGGCGGGACGTTCCACGGATCGAACGGCTCGGTCGTGGCATGGAACGCTTCGAACGGGACGTATGCCTACAACCTGTCGGGGGTCCCCGGATGGCACGAGGACTCCCTCCCGTACCACGGGACCGTCACTGTATCGAACCGGTCGCAGGTCGTACAGCTCGTCTGGTTCCCGGAGCGGTACTCCGTGACGTTCGCCTCGTTCGGACTCCCGGCCGGCACGTCCTGGACGGTGGTGTTCGCGGGGGAAAACTTAACGCTGATCACCCCCACCGTCGCGTTCGACCTCCCGAACGGTACGTACGAGTTCCGGGTCTTCGCCACCCTTCCCACCACCCTTTCCGGGACTCCGGCCTCGGGCTCGCTGATCGTGGCGGGCGGGAATGTGGCGGTGAACGTCACGTTCTCCACGGCCGCGGTCGTCCCGACTCCCCCGAGCTCGCTCGGACCGTGGGAATTCGTGGGGGTCGGGGTAGTGGCCGTGGTCGCGGTCCTGGCCACCGCGCTCTGGCTCCGACGCCCGCGCTCCCTTCCGGAGGACGGAGAACTGATGGGCGAGGACCTGACCCTCCCCCCGCCGCCCGCCGGGCCCCGCGAGCCGTAACCTCGGCCCGGCGCGAGCGGCGGCCGCGGCAAACTACATATCCCGACCCCAACTCCGCGCGCCGTGCCGAATGCGAAGGAGATCGCCGCCGGCACTCGCTCCACGGCGGCGGAGCTGCGTACGGCCAAGGCCGTGGTCGAAGCCCCCGGCGAGGCCTTCCGCTCCGAGATCCTGCGCCGGCTCGAGGCCCTTCGGGCCCAGGGCCTGGACCGTGCGGCCGCGATCCGGGGGTTGTTCCCGCACACCGTCCTTCCCGAATCCACCTACGAGGACGTCGTCGCCGCGCTCGTCTCCGGGGCGCACGTCCTGTTCTTCGGACCCTCCGGCGCGGGGAAGACCAGCCTCGCCAAGGACCTCTGGGACCTCTACCCGAAGGGCGCCTGGGTCGTCGAGGGGTGCCCGGTGCTCGACCACCCGCTGAGCATCGTCGACCCCGCGACCTCGGAGCGGTTCCCTCCCTGCCCGATCTGCACCCGACGGTTCGCTCCCGGCGGAGACGCTTCGCTGTTCGACCCCGCCCGGGTCGACGCGTCGAAGGTCCCCGCCCAGTACATCCACCTGCGGGAGGGGTTCGGGTTCGCCCGTCTGCAGGGCAGTTCCGAGGTCTTCCCGGACCACCTTACGGGCAACATCAACCTCCGCAAGCTCGAGGAGATCGGGGACCCGATGAGCCCGCTCGTGCTCGAACCGGGCAAGCTCCTGCAGGCCAACCGCGGCTTCCTGCTCGTCGATGAGATCGGGAAGCTGCCGCTCGGCACCCAGAACGTGCTCCTCCAGGCGCTCCAGGAGGGGACTGTTACCCCGGCCAAGTCGCGGGAGAGCTTCCCCGGCTCCTTCGTGGCCGTCGGGACCTCGAACCTTTCGGACCTCGACAACATCAACGACCCGCTCTCCGACCGGCTCACCAGCCTGCACGTCGGCTACAACGAGCGCCATGCGGACAACCGACGGATCGTCGCGCTCGCGCGCGGCCGCGAGTTCCGTGGCTGGGTGCCCGAGATCCTCGTGGACGCGGGGGTCCGTGTCATCGAGTCGTGGCGGATGCGGGTCGGCGACGACAACCCCGACATCGGCGAGGTCGGCTCCAACCGGACCCTGCTCGACGTTGCCGCGCGCACCGACGCCATCGCGCTCCTCGCCGGGCGCCCGGCCCCCACGTCGCAGGACCTTCGTTCCGGGCTCATCCACGCCATGCGGGGCCGACTCCGCGCGCGCAGCGGCGAGTCGTTCCGCCAGAACGAGAAGCGCGTCACCGAGTTCGTCGACCAGTACCTCGGACCGTCCCTCAAGCGCAGCGCCGGCGTCTACTGGTGCCGGTACTTCCGAGAGGTCCTCCACGAGAGCTCGTCCGATGCGGAGGCGCTCGTCGGGGAGGGGCGCCGTCTGAAGGACGACGCGGCCCTGATCGCCCAGGCCTCCACCGAGACCACCCTGTTCCCGCGGTTCCGCTCGTTCGCCCGATACGTCGGCGAGCGGGAGCAGCCCGGGGAGGACGTCGCACCGTTCGACGCCGCGCTCTGCGTCTACCGCCTCCTCGAGGAGCACTCCCTCTTCTCGTGCGGGGACGAGGACGACGACGACGCCCCCCTCTAGCGAGGCGCTCCGCCTCCCGGACTGCACGACCTACGCGGACGACGTCCGCTCGGACGACCTCCTGGACGCGCTCGACGCCGCTGCGCTCGTCCGCGCGCTCGCCGAAGAGGGCGTGGACGGTGCGCGTCGGCTGCTCCGCGCGAACTCGGAGAGCGACCCCGAGCTCCGCGAGCGCCTCGAGCGACTGCGGGCCCGTCTCCGGCGGCAGGCCGACCGTCGGGTCGAGCGGATCGTCACGCAGTACGACCAGCGGATCGCGGAGCTCGACCAGGTCCGGGTCCGCTCGGACGCCGAGGTGGCGGCCCAGATCGCGGCCCTGGAGGCGCGCCTCGCGGCGGCCCGGAACGTCGACTGGTCCAAGGTACCGTCCGGAGATTGGCTCGGGGACGTCGAGGCGGCGCTGCTCCTTCCCGACGCCTCGTGGAATCGCCCACCGCCCCGACCGGGCCTGGGGGCCCGTCTGCGCGCGCTGTTCGCCCGCCTGGTCGCGTGGTTCCGTTCCCTGTTCTCCCGGAAGAAGAGGTCCCGCGCGGCCCCCCCGAAGGAGCGCACGGTGACGTTCGCGGTCGCGACCCCGGGGGGCCGGGGCCTCGGTCCGTCCGAGATTG
The DNA here is from genome assembly GCA_050011355.1 of Thermoplasmata archaeon. Taxonomy (GTDB): domain Archaea; phylum Thermoplasmatota; class Thermoplasmata; order Lutacidiplasmatales; family UBA184; genus Lutacidiplasma. The sequence goes on from JBEKJG010000008.1 coordinate 15,647, forward strand.
GCGAGGCGCTCGCCCGCCTCTCCCCGCCCCAGCGCGAGGAGCTCTCCGAGACCGTCTCCCACCGTCTCAAGACCCGGGAACGGGAGCTCGCGAAGGAGGCGGAGGAGAAGCGCCGGGCCGCCGAGGCCCAGCGACGACAGCTCGAGCAGGAGCGGGCGGAGGCCGAGCGGCGGGCCCGGGCCGACACCGAATCCCGCGTGAAGGAGGGCGAATCCCGCCGGCTCGAGCGGGAGTTGAAGGAGCGGGGGTTCGTCGCCGAGCGCGGCCAGAGCCTGGTGGTCACCTTCGGCCTCGTCGACCGGTTCGCCCGCCTCCTCCTCGAGGAGGAGACGCGGAAGCTCCCGGAAGGGACCCGCCTCTCGCTCCGTGGGGAAGGCGCAACCGGGATCTACGAGAAGGCCCGTCTCCGTCGCGCCGAGGAGGTCGCGCACCTGGACGTCCCCGGTTCCCTGCTCGCCGCCCGCATGGCGGGCCAGCGCCACATCGATGAGTCGACCAGCTACGTCTACCGCGAAGTGACGAGCGAACGGGTGCACGTCGTGCTCGCCTTCGACCGGTCGGGAAGCATGGCCGAGTCGGGGAAGCTCGACGCGGCGAAGAAGGCCCTCCTCGCACTCTACGTCGCGATCCGCCGCCGCCACCCCGACGCGACCATCGACCTGCTCGCGTTCGACAACGAGGTCGCGGTGCTCGATCTCGTGACCCTGTGGGAATGCGCCGCGGGGTCGTTCACGAACACCGCCGAGGCCCTGCGGGCGACGCACCTCCTGCTCCAGTCCTCCCGCGCGAACCGCCGGGAGTTCTACCTCATCACCGACGGCCTTCCCGAGGCGTACACCGGCGAGGACGGGAAGGTGCACTCCGGCCAGCTGGACGTCGCGATGGAGCAGACGCTCGCCCGCGCGGGGGAGCTCGCGACCGTCCGGCCGCTCCGGACGACCGTCGTGCTGCTGAAATCCGCCCACCCGGAGTACGAGACCGCCGCCCGGACGATCGCCCGGACGCTCGGCGGCGAGTTGGTCGTCACCGACCCCGCCCGCCTCGGGGTGGAGCTCCTCGTCCGATGGGCCCACGGGGTCGAGACCGAGCGGCGTCTACTCCCGCCCGCCCCGGTACTCCCGGCGACCCCGCCCCGTCCGAGCGGCAAGGCCCGGCGGCGACGCGGGGACCGGCGGATGGGCGGCTGACCTCCGTTGCCGGTGGCGACCAACCTTTATCCGCCGACGGCCGCGTTTTGAGGCCGGTATCCCCCATGAGCGACCGACACGAAGAGGCCCAATTCCGTCAGCACCTGGCCGACCTGCGCCGGGCCGCCGGCGGGCTGGGCAAGGATTTCTCCTCCGAGATCAGCAACCTCGACAAGACGATCGAACGGTTCGGCCGCTCGAGCGCGAAGGACGCGAAGTACCTCGGCCAGTCGATCGAGGACCGCTTCTCCTCCCTGGGCCGCGCCATCGACGAGGAGGCCCGTCGCCTCCCCGGTCGGATCGCCGGCGGGGCCTCGCGGGCCGGCGGCGCGACGCGCGATGCGTTCGTCGCGGTCGGCAAGGCGACCCGGACCGGGACGAAGAACGCCCTCGCCTCGGCGGCGGGCGTCAACCGGAAGCCGATGCGCTCCTGGAGCCCGCCCGAGACCGGCGGCCCCCGGAACGAGGAATAGGGCTCCGCGCCCCGCCGCGCTCCGCGCGCACCCGTTCCGCCGCGACCGCGAGGTACTCGCGGTCGACGTCGAACCCGACGAACGGCACCCCGAGCCGCACCGCGGCGACCGCGGAGGAGCCGATGCCGACGAACGGGTCGACCGCGAGGTGCACGCGCGCGAGCCCGTGCAGCCGGAGACACCACTCCGGCAGCTCCGGCGGGAACGACGCCGGATGCGGCCGGTCCCGGGCGCGGAAGCGGATGGTGGGGTACGGCAGGAACCACGTGTTCCCCCGGCAGCGCACGTCGGCCCCGCGCCCGCCCCAGCGGGCCACGTTCGACTTGTCCTGGTACGGGACCCCGATCGCGAGCCGGTCGAGGGGGACGTCTCCCCGCCGGGAGAAGTGGAAGACGTACTCGTGGGCCCCGTGGACGTACCGGTCGGAGGCCATCGGCCGGTAGTGGCCGAGCGCGAGGTCCCGGTCGAGCGCCGCCGCCCGGCCTGCCGCCGCGCGGTCGATGGCGATCGACTTCACCCAGTGAATGACGTTCTGGAGGACGAACTTGCGGGCCGTCTCGCGCGCGACGTCGAGCGGGAGGAACGGGTCCGAAGGGGCGCCCCCGACGTTCAGGAAGTAGGAGCCGCCCGGGGCGAGGACCGCGTCGACCGCGTCCCGCAGCTCACCGATCCAGGCGAGGTACTCGGCCCGCGGGCGGTCGTCGGAGTAGCTCGAGTACGGGACCTTCCGGTTGTAGGGCGGGCTCGTCACCACCACGTCCGCCCCGTGGGCCGGAAGGCGCCGCGGAAGCCCGGCGATCGCGTCCTCGCACCAGAGCGTCACCGCGCCACCGCCCTCGAGCGGGAGGCGGGCGAAGGGGCGGGAGGGGGGCATCGGCCCCGCCGAGGCGTCCCGGCGGATAGGCCTACTGGGCCGACTTCGGCGGCGGGTTGAGCTTCATCTTCGCGAGCTCCTCGCGGGCCTCGGTGACCGCCTTCTCGGGCTCCTTGTAGTAGAACGAGACGATCCGCCCGACGTCCCGGTGGGTGAACGGGTGCTGGCGGGTCGACTGCTGGTCCTTCACCTGGAGGTACTCGAGGATCTCCACCCGTCGCCGGACCTCGCGCTCCATCTCCTTCATGGAGAGGTTCTTCATCAGCGCGACCCGCTCGTAGATGTAGGAGTGGCCCGAGTAGAGGAAGGTGTCGTCGGACGGGTTCCAGGAGTAGACCGAGTTCGTGATGAGCTCGTTCGTCTCGGGGTCGAGTCCGACGATCTCGGTGAGCGACTGGACGCGGCGGGTCATCTTCGTCCCGACCTTCACCTGGCGCTGCAGGAGGACCAGGTTGAGCGCGCTGACGAGCGACCGGGGGAGCGTGATCGGCGGGTTCTCCATCCGGTGGACCATCGCGCTGACGCTCTCCGCGTGGAACGTGGTGTAGCAGGTCTTCCCCGTCGCCATCGCCTGGAAGACGATGAACGCCTCGGCGCCGCGCACCTCCCCGACCATCAGGTACTGGGGCCGCTGGCGGAGGGCCGCCGCGAGCAGATCGAACATGTCGATCTCGCCGGGCGCCTTGCCGCTCGTGACGTTCTTCGCGCCGAAGCCGGCGCGCGTGAGCGAGGGGACCCAGTTCTCGTGCGGGAGGTTCAGCTCGCGCGTGTCCTCGATGGAGACGATCTTCATCTGGGGCGGGATGAACAGGAGGGTCGCGTTGAGGGTCGTGGTCTTGCCGCTCGCCGTGCCGCCGCAGACCATCATCGACTGGCCGTTCTCGATGGCGAGCCAGAGGTAGGCCATCATCTCCGGGCTCATCGTCTTGAACTTCAGCAGGTCGACCGGCGTGAACGGGTTGTCGCGGAAGCGCCGGATCGTGAACGAGCTGCCGCGTTTCGTCACGTGCATCCCGAGCGTCGCCTGCAGACGGGAGCCGTCGGGGACGGTCGCGTCGAGGATCGGGCTCGCGACGGAGATGTGCTTGCCCGAGCGCTGGGCGAGCCAGATGACGTAGTCGTCGAGGACCTTCGAGTTGTCGAACTTCAGGTTCGAGCGGATCGAACCGAACTTGCGGTGGTAGATGTAGAGCGGGATGCCCACCCCGTCGCACGAGATGTCCTCCACCTCCGTGTCGGTCATCGGGACCTCGACCACGCCGTAGCCGTTGAAGTCCCGTTCGAGGTAGTAGAGGATGCGCGCCTTGGTGACGGGGCCGGGCGCGAGCTCCCACTCGAGCAGCTGGTCGTCGACCATCCGGCGCAGCTCGCTGCGCTTGGTCTCGGTGTCGTTCTCGGGCAGGGGCTCAAAGTCGTCGATGAGCACGGTGTGGAGCCGGTCGGTCAGCTCCTTCTCGATCGGGGAGAGCGGGGGCTCGATGACCTCGTAGAGGTACTCGTTCCGGACGTTGTGGTAGGAGATCCGGACGTAGGAGATGCCGGGCCGGATCGGCGCGAGGTCGAGCTGCTTCATCGCCGGGTCGCTGAACGGCGGGACCGGCGTGACCTCCCCCTCCCGTCCCTGGCCCGAGACGCCGAGGCGGGCGAGCTTCACCGGCCGCGGGTCGGACGAACCCTTCCGCAGGGAGGCGCCGAGGCGCATCCACGTCGGGAAGGAGCTCTTCTTCCGCGGCGCGGGCGCGCCGTCGTCGGTCACCGGGGTCTCCAGGGTCTCGCTCGCCATCGGCTAGCCCCCCGGGACGGCGAGGACGGGGACGAGGAAGCGCATGACGAGCCAGCCGCCGATGAGCATGTAGGTCGCGTGCTGCAGCCCGTAGGCGATCTGGCCCTTCTGGAGGATGCCGGCCATGACGCCGTCCCCGACGGCGTGGGCGATGACCGCCACGAAGAACGCGAGGAACAGCTGCGGCACGAGCGTGAACGCGAGCGTGAGGCCGCCCTGGCCCGAGAGCGAGGAGCTCGCGACGCCGGCGCCCGCCGTGATCATGTCGGGCAGGAAGATCGCGGCCATGATGTAGATCGTGACGAGGAACACCCCGAACGAGATGTAGATGACCGTGAGGTAGGTGAGCATCGAGATCTCGCGGCCCTTGACCTGGAGCTGCGCCTCGCGGGTGTCGTGGGCGACCATCGTCAGCACGTCCGCGACGTTCCCGCCCGCCTCGTTGGCGCGGGTGACGATCGAGACGACGCGCTGGACCAGCGGGGTCGGGACCCGCTCCTCGAAGAGGCGGAGCGCCGTCGCGACGGGGACGCCCCACTCGAGCTGGCTCGCCATCTTCTTGATCTCCTCGGTGAGGAGGCCGTAGCGGCCCCGGCTCGCGACGATGATCGCGTCGGGGAGCGTCATCCCGAACCGGCCCGCCTCCGCGACGTCTCGAAGGAAGTCGGGCAGGCGCTCCTCGATCTTCTCGACGCGCGCGAGCTCCCGGCTCTTGAGGAACCCGTACGGGGCCATCGCGGCGATCAGTCCGAAGACGATGTAGTCGATGGCCGAGTCGAGCCCGAGGGCGGTCCCGGGCCGGACGGTGACCGTGAAGATCCCCTCCCAGGAGAGGGCGGCCAGGATCCAGAAGACGACCCCCACCGCGAATCCGCCGAGGAGCGCCCAGGTCGCGCGCGGCAGCCCGGTCGAGGTCGCCGATTCCGCGTCCGGGACGGCGAGGGCCTTGACCTTCCGGACGGACGCCGGTGCGTTCGCGGTCGCCATTTCACACCATATCCTGCGTGAGCGTATACATGAAGAAAATGAACCCGAACTGCATCATCGGGATCATCAGCGCGACCAGCACCCAGAGGATGTCGATCATGAACGAGCCGCCGCCGCCGATGACCGAGAAGATCGCGATGATGATGACCAGGAACAACGGGAAGGCGACGACGACCGTCACGAACGTCTCCGCGAGCAGCCCGAGCGTCTCGACGCGCGCGAGCATCTCGAGCTTGTTCTCCTGCTCGTACTGCTCGGCCTTCAGCAGGAAGTAGGGCTTCAGCTGGCCGCCGCTGGTCGCGGTCGTCACGACCCCCTGCAGGAAGTCCTGGAACCGCTTCGAGGGGCTCCGCTGCGCCCCGTTGCGGATCGCGGTCAGGATGTCGACCCCGAGGAGCTCGGTGTCCCGAGTGATCCACGCCGCCTCCTCCGCGACCTCGCCGTAGATCTTCTGGCGGGCGAGCTCCTTGAAGATCTGGTCGACGTTCACGTCGGCCGAGCTCATCGCGCTGACGAAGCTCATCGCGGCGCTGATCTTCCGGTCGATCTTGCGACCGCGGGTCTTCGCGACCGACCCCGGGCGGCCGGGGAGGATCGCGAACACCGCGGGGGTCCCGCCGAGCGGGAGCGCGACGGCGATGAGGAGCGCGAAGATGCCGAGGCCCAGGATCGAGAGGAACAGGTAGATCGCGACCGCCGCGACGGAGAGGGCGATCCCCGCGACGACGGTCGTGCCGTAGCACGTCGCCAGGTACTCGTCGGCGCGGATCCGCATGTGCGCCTTGAGCAGGTTCTCCTCGAGCGTCGGGTCGGGCGGCTTGGCGAGGACCCGGGCACGGAACGTCTTCCAGCTCCAGCGCTGGAACGACGTCAGCGTCGAGTGCGTCGGCTGGGCGCCGCGCTTCACCCGCACCGGGCGGGCGTTGGAGGACGGGGGAGCGCCGGGGGTGGCGCCCCCGGACCGGATCGGGCGGCCGACCGCCACCGTCGGGGTCGAGGGCATCTTAGGCCCCCGAGGTCGGCGGCGGGAGCTTGATGCGGGCCATGACCTCGTTCGGGTCCTTGTAGTACTGGGCGATCGTCTTCCAGAGCTGGCGGTAGTCGGTGATGTGGTTGTGGACGAGGTACTTGATCACGTCCACGCGGCGCTGGAACTCCGCGTCCATCTCCTCCGTCGTGAAGTTCTTCAGTTCGGTGATCTTGTCGAACAGGAAGGAGTGGCCCTTGAAGATGAACCCGTCCGTGGAGGGGTCCCACTCGTAGACCGTGTTGGTGATGAGCTCGTTCGTCTCCGGCTCGAACCCGACGATCTCGAGCACCTGCTTCAGGCGGCGCACGACGCCCTTCTCCGTCCGCGCCTGGATCTGGATGATGACGTTGTTGAGCGCCGAGAGCAGGATCCGGGGCGTGTTGATGGGCGGGTTCTCGAGCCGGTTGACCATCGATTTGACGCTGTCGGCGTGCATGGTCGAGTAGGTCGTGTGGCCCGTGGCCATCGCCTGGAACATCGTGTACGTCTCGCGGCCGCGGACCTCCCCGACGATGATGTAGTTCGGCCGCTGCCGGAGGGCGGCGCGGACGAGGTCGAACATGTCGATCTCCCCCGCGGTCTTGCCGTCGGGTCCGCGGTCGCCGGTCCCGGTCCGGGTCGCGCCGGGGATCCAGTTGTCGTGCGGGAGGTTCACCTCGCGCGTGTCCTCGATCGAGACGATCTTGGAGGTCGGGGGGATGAAGAGCGCGATCGCGTTGAGGGTCGAGGTCTTGCCGGCGGCGGGACCGCCGCAGATGATCAGCGATTCCCCCTGCTCCGCGGCGAGCCAGAAGTAGGCGACCATCTCCTCGCTCGCGCTGCCCATCAGGACAAGGTCGACGGGCGTGAACGGCCGCTCCTTGAAGCGCCGGATCGTGAAGCTCGCCCCGCGGGTGGTCACCTCCCGGCCGTACGTCGCCTGGACGCGGTGGCCCTCGGGGGTGGTGCCGTCCAGGATCGGCGCGGAGACGCTGACGGACTTCCCGCACCGCTGGCCGAGCATGACGATGAACGAGTTGAGCGAGTCCTCGTCCGCGAAGACGACGTTCGTCTTCACCGACTCGTACTTTCCGTGGAAGATGAACAGCGGGACGTCGACCCCGTCGCACGAGATGTCCTCCACCTCCGGGTCGAGGATCAGGGCGTCCACCGGTCCGTAGCCCACGAAGTCCCGGAGCACGTAGTAGACAACCCGCTCGGTCGAGAGCGGGGAGAGCGTGACCCCTCGGCTGCGGAAGTACTCCTCCACCTCGCCCCGGAGGTAGGAGCGCTTGTCGGAGGTCGAGAGGTTGCCGGTCTCGCTGCCCAGGATCTGGTTGAGGGTGGACTTGAGGTGGAGGACGAGGCTCCGCTCGTGCGCCGTCAGCTGCGGTTCGATGACCTCGTAGAGGTACTCCTTCGTCCGGTCGCTGTAGGAGACCCGGGAGTAGGAGTACGGTGGGTTGACCGCGTTGACCTCGAGCTCCCGCATCGAGGTCTCGGGAAGCGGGGGGATGGCGGTGATGAACGTGCCCGGGACGTCCGTCCCGTGGTCGGTGGGCCGGTTCGGCTCGAGCGAGGCCGACTCGGCCCCGGCGGCGTTCCGGGGGATCTTGACGCGGAAGGAGCCGGTGGACGCCATCGCCTAGGTCCCTCCGACCCCGAGGCTGACCTGCACGCCCGCGTTGTACAGGACGGTATAGTCGACGTTGGAGATCTTGAGCGTCAGCTCGGTCGTCTTCCCGGTCGGGTTGTAGCAGGCCCCCGAGTACGAGGTGAAGCTGTAGCTGGCCGTGGGCACCCCGCTGTTCTGCATCGCGGTCTTGAGGAAGCTGGACCAGGCGCAGGGGTACTGGGTGCCGATCTCGAAGGTGTAGACGAACGGGATGTAGGAGTTGTTCGCGGTCACGTAGATGCCGTTGGAGACCACGTTCTGGCTGTACCGGAAGTGGCTGTAGACGTCCTGCGAGCCCTGTCCGATGTACGTCGAGGCGTTGCCGTACAGTTGGAGGAGGCTCGAGGTCACGGTGAGGTTTCCGGCGTTGTAGGTGACGTTCAGCGGGGGGTTGACGTTCATGATCTGGTAGCCGCCGAGCTGGGTCTGGATGACCCCGTCGTCCTCGAAGTAGAACGTCTGGCCGGTGTAGTACCGGTTCGGCAGGATCATCTCCAGCGTCCCGGTCGCGATGCGCTGGGAGTAGAGCCCCGAGCCGCCGGGACCGTGGGAGAACGTCACGTTCGCGAAGACGCACTGCGAGGCGTTCACCGGCTGGCCGTAGTTCGCCGAGGAAGCGCCCGTGATGCCCTTGGCGTAGAATCCGGCCGGGCAGGTCGACGGGAGGAAGACGAGGGTCGCCTCCGTCGGCTGGGCGAGGAGCGGGATACCCTGGGAGCTCACGACGAAGGGGGTGCCGAGCGACTGCGGGGTGCCGGCGGGGAACTGGTACTGGCTGTCCACGTTCGACTTGAACAGCGCGAACGAGTAGGCGGCCTGGGAGGTGAACTGGGACTCATTGTCCGTCATCCAGAGGGGCAGGTACTGGGTCAGGAAGATCCCGAAGAGCGTGAAGAAGACGAGCAGGGCGAGCAGCGTGCCGACGACCGACACGACCCCCCGCTTGTGGTGGTGCAAGCGACGCGCCCGGCGGTAGCGACGGCTTGCGCTGAAACTCGGCGTTCCCCCCATTCCGATGGACCAGCCGCGACCCCGAGCGGGATGCGGATGGGATGAATTAGGTCCGATTCGGGTATAAATACCTACACAACCGAGGGGGGATTCCCGCCGGTCCGATAGCGAACCTTTAGGGTCTGCGCGGCCTCTCTACGGTCAGATGGGCCTCCGCGAGATCACCCTCAATCTCCCCAACCGACCGGGGACGCTCGCCGGGGTCGCCCGGACGCTCGCCAAGGCCCGGATCAACCTCGCCGCGATCAGTGTCGACTCGACCCCGACCCGCGGACGGGTGCGGCTGGTCGTGAGCGACCCCGACCGCGCGGTGGCGTTGCTCGAGGGGGCCGGGTACACGGCCGAGGTGCGGGAGCTGATGGCCGTCCGGCTGGAGGACCGCTCGGGGAGCTTCCTCCGCGTGCTCGAAGCGCTGTCCAAGGCGAAGGTGAACGTCCAGAGCGTCGCGATCCTGATCGCCCGGGAGAGCAACCAACCGGTGGTCGCGCTCTCCTCGAACGACCTCGCGCGCGCCCGACGGGTGCTCCGGAAGGCGGGGTTCGTCGCCCCCCTCGCCGACCATCCGATGTCGAACGCCGACCTCCTGGCCGGGACCCCTACCATCCCGGGCGAGTCGGTCGGGCTCCTCCTGTAGGCCGCCCCGCGGGCCGCACAAAGGGTAAGAGCCGAGGGCTCTCCGGGTCGGGCGCGCGGTTGTGGTCTAGTGGTTAGGACGGTAGCTTCCCAAGCTACCTACTCGGGTTCGAATCCCGACAACCGCATCCCTCCCCTTCGGGTCCCCGGAGGTCACTCGGCGGGCATCAGCCAGAACTCGTTCCCGTCCGGGTCAAGGAACTTCGCGAGCCAGCCCCAGGGGAGCTTCTTCGGAGGCATCGAGAAGCGGACCCGCCGCTTCTTCAGGCGCGCGCACGTCCGGAGGAACGGTTCGTTCGTCAGAAGCAGGATCCCTGTGTTCCCGACCTCGGACTTCGGGGGTTTCTTCCCGGGCCGCCCACCGACCTCGCAGAGGTGCAGCCGGAACTTCCCCGAACGCTCCCCGACGGTCGTCCAATGTTCCGGGTCGTCGTCGAAGACCCGGAACCCCAACGTGTCGACGTACCATTTCGCTGCCTTGGCGCGGTCGCTCACCGCGACCGCCACCGAGATCCCCCGAATCGGCATATCCCAACCTCACCCCCGGCAACCGCACGGTGGGATTAGGAGTTCCCTACCCGAGACCTCCCGGACGGCTCCGGGGCGCTTTCCTCCTACCTAATCACTCTAGGTAGGAGAGCGGGGAACCCCCGGAAGCTGGGCCGTACGCGCGATAGGCCTGCGGCAGGAGGTCCGGGTCGATCTTGCCGGTCGTGGCGTACCGGTAGAGCGCGGCCCGGAGGACCCCCTCGGCCGTCGCTCCGATGAGGCCGACCACGACCGCGACCAGGACCGCTACAACGATCAGGACGAGTCCGAGGACGGCCGACCCTCCGGCGAACGCGAAGAGCCCGATGATCCCCAGGACCACGGCCGCGAAGATCCCTGCCCCCACGATGAGGCCCAGCACGAGGTTCGTCACGAGGGATCGGCCGAACGTCGAGACGAACAGGTGGGCGGACCGCTTCAGGGAGGCCCAGGCACCCTGGTCCTCGTAGACGAGGATCGGGACCATGAAGTAGGTCGCGACCGACCACGCGGCGCCGCCGATTCCCGCGATCAGCACGCCGGCGATCCCCCGCACCCGGCTCGCGATGATCTGTATCACAAGGCCCAAGGTCGCGGAGACCATCGACCAGACGAGCAGGCGGGGCAGGCGCGCTCGGGCGACGCGCCAACCGTCCGCCGCGGTGGGTTGCTGGCCGTTCAACTTGAGGGTCGCCGCCCCGATCAATGCGGCCGTGCAGTAGACCGAGATGAAGGTCGTGACGAAGTACACCGCGACGAACAGGACGACCGCCAGCAGGACGAACGGTTGGGAGGCCGTCCCCCCGGAGAGTGCGTTGGGTAGGAGCAGCAGGGCGCCGACCAGGAACAGGGCGAAGACGCCCACGATGGAGATCCCCCCCACCACCGGAAAGACCAGGAGCGCCCGGTCCTCGGCGATGAGGCGGAACGAGGTCTTCGTCAGCTTCCACGAATCGGAGAATGTGCCGGCCACGGTCCCTCTCGGAGCACCGGCCACGGAACCGAACGGGGTTTTGAGTTCTGGCCCGGGGCCCGGGCGTTCGGGCCCGCCCTACCTCAGGTCCCGGCTGCCTGACTCGAACAGGCGACCTGAGGATATCCACGGGGGCTGCCGGTTCCCCGGCAGTCTCGCCTACAGTCCCCCGCTCTACCACTGAGCTAAGCCGGGACGGCCTCTCGAGCAGGCCGTGGCGTATAAACTTGGCGAAGGCTCAGGCCCGCACGGGGTTCGGATGCGCTCGCTGGTCCATCGTCGTCACAGCCTACGGCAGCCAACCGACGTCCACCTGAGCCCCGAAGGGGTCGAGCTCGCGCGTCGAATTGGGGCCCGATCCGGACGCTTCGACCGGGTGATCACCTCCCCCAAGGCTCGCGCCACGGAGACGGCGCTCGCGATGGGGTTCCCCGTGGACGAGCAGTGGGAGGAGCTGGGCGCGCTCCCGGATCCGGTCGGCCGCTTCCTCGATCGGGAGTCCCCGGGGACGTTCGGAGAATACGTTCGTTGGGTGGTTGCGGTGCACGAGCTCCGGGCAGCGGCGGTCGCGATCGCCGACCGATGGGGCGCGGCACTCGACCGTACCCCGGAAGGGGGCCGGCTCCTCATGGTCTCGCACGCCGGGATCATCGAGCTGGGCGCGGCGGGCGCCCTGCCCGACGAGGCGGTCCACTGGGGAGCGACGCTCGCACCGCTCGAGGGGGTACGTCTCGAGCGGGACCGCGGTCGCTGGGTCCGTGGCGCGGTGCTGCGAAGGGAGTCCTAAGTCGGTTCAGCCGACGGCGGCCCGCACGCGCGCCCCGACCGTCGAGGGGTCTCCGGTGGCGTCGATCGTTCGGAGGATCCCCCGGGTCGCGTAGTACTGGAGCAGCGGAGCGGTCTCCTTCCGGTAGACCTCGAGTCGGGTCCGCACCGCCTCGATCCGGTCGTCCGGGCGCTGTACGAGGGGCGTCCCGTCATGGTCGCACCGTCCGGCAACCTTCGGAGGTTGGGTCTCCACGTTGTAGACCGAGCGGCACGTGGGACAGTTCCAGCGCCCGGTGAGGCGGGGGAGAAGGGCCTCGGTGGGAATCTCGAAGGCAACCACGACGTCCAAAGGCGTTCGACGGTCCAGCGCCGCCGCTTGGGCGATGTTGCGGGGGAAGCCGTCGAGGAGGAACCCTCGGGCGGCGTCCGCCCGCCCGACCCGCTCCTCGAGAATCTCAAGCACAAGGGCGTCCGGGACTAGCCGACCCGCGGCCATGTGCGCCTCGGCCGCGAGCCCGAGGGGGCTTCGGGCCGCGACCGCCCCCCGGAGGAGGTCACCGGTCGAGAGATGTGGGATCCCCAGGGCCTTCGCGAGGGTAGCGGCCTGTGTTCCCTTGCCCGCGCCGGGCGGTCCGAGGAAGACGATGCGGTGCATAGGGCTCGGACCCGGTCTTGGGGTAAAGCTCCTGTGGGGTGCGGCTACGCTCCGATCCGCGTGCCGTCAAACGTCTCGCCCCGGATGGCCGCTCCGAGATTCGCGAGGTCTCGTCCCGCGACGATCGACAGCGGGATTCCCGAGCGGGCCAGGAGCTCCGCACCGAGGCGGTCGAAGAGAAAGTTCTGGCCCGCCGCGCCCGTGGTGGACCGCTGAACCAGGGCACGGAAATCGGGCCACGACAGGGAGGCCAGGCGCCGGGCCTGAGCGTTGGTCCGGGGGTCCTTGTCGTACACCCCGTCCACGTCGGTCGCGTTGACGACCCGGGCCGCCCGCAGGCGTATCGCCAGCAGGGCGGCCACTCCGTCCGTAGTGTGGCCGGGTTCGGTCCCTCCTAGGATGACCGGGGAGGTGCGGTGGAGCTCGTGGACCGCCTCCCGAATGGAGGTCGGGATCCGGTCCGGGGTCGGGGCCCCGACGGCCCCGGCGAGGAGTCGGGCATGGAGGCGGGTGACGTCGATGCCGACCTCGTCGAGCTCCACCTCGGTGAATCCGAGCGACCGACCGAGGCCGATGTAGTCCCGGGCGGTGCGGCCGCCCCCCGCCGTCACGGCGAGCGGCATCGAGCGCCCGGCTTCTCGCAGCAGGCCCGCGAGACCGCGGAAATACTCCACATCGCCGGTTCCCGTCACCAGGACCGAACCGCCGATCGAGACGACGACCGCCGCCGGGGCCGGCCGAGTCCGGGGAGGCATCGGTCCCCGGAGGAGCCCCCTGACTTAGGCCTGTCGCACCCGAGCGGTGGGTTGAATAGCCGGGTCCCCTGCCCAGTCCGTGGACCCAGCGCTCGAGCGCGCGAAAGCAGCCGCGGCCCGCCGGGCCGTCGAGATGGTGCGGCCCGGGGAGCGCCTCGCGCTCGGTACCGGCTCTTCCGCCGGTCACGCCGTGCGCGCTCTCGCGGAGCGGTTCCCTGGCGCGACCTTTGACTGCGTCGCCAGCTCCCACGCGACCGCCGCACTCGCACGGTCGCTCGGGATCGCGGTGCGCGAACTGCGCGCGGACGACCGGTTCGACCGTATGCTGGACGGGGCCGACGAGGTCGATGACCGGCTGAATCTCACCAAGGGAGGGGGAGGCGCGTTGCTCCGGGAGAAGCTGCTGGCCGAGCTCTCCGCCGAGGTGATCATCCTCGTCGACCCCACGAAGCTGGTCCACCGGCTCGGAGAGCGGTCGCCGATCCCGGTCGAGGTCGTGCCGTTCGCCCGGGCGACCGTCGCCCGGTCCATTGGGAACGACGGGTTCGGGGTGGCGCTCCGTCGGTCGGCGGACGGACAACCGTTCCTGACGGACAACGGGAACGAGATCCTGGACCTTCGCCCTGCCGCTCCCCTCGCGGAGCCGGCCCGAACGGCCGCCGAGCTTCGCCGTCGGACCGGGGTCGTAGAGGTCGGGATCTTCGCAGGGATCGCCAGCCGGGTCCTCGTCGGCTCGCCCGATGGCCGAGTGGACGAGCGGGCTCCGTCCGGCCGAGCGGCAGACTGACGAGGCCCCGCCGGGGCGTCGGCGTTATCCGTCCCCGGCGATGCGGACCCTCGACCGCCCCCGGGCGGAGGCATCGAGATGCAGGGAACGTTCATCCGAACGAAGGTCGAGGATCACGTCGGGCACATCCAGATCGGCAAGCCCAAGGCGAACACCTACGACCTCGACATGATGAAGGAGCTCCACGCCGCGATCGAGGAGCTGCGGTTCGACGACGAGGCCCGAGTCATCGTCCTCGAGAGCTCGGTGCCGGGATTCTTCAGCGCCGGTGCCGACATCGAGATGCTCAAGAAGGCCGCCCCGGACTTTAAGGCGATGTTTTGCCTGTACTGCCAGGAGACCCTGGACAAGTTCGCCAAGACCCCCAAGGTCGTCATCGCCGCCATTAACGGCCACTGCGTCGGCGGCGGGCTCGAGATCGCCCTTTCCACCGACCTCCGGATGATGGCCAAGGACTCCGGGAAGATCGGCCTACCCGAGGTCACCCTGGGCGTCCTCCCCGGAACGGGCGGCACGCAGCGGCTCCCCCGGCTCATCGGATCGTCCCGCGCGCTCGACCTGATGATCACCGGCCGACTCTTGGCCCCGGAGGAGGCGCTCCAGATCGGTCTCGTGAACTACGTGTACCCCAAGGAGTCGTTCGCCCACGACGTCCAGGCCTACGCGACGGCGCTCGCCCACGGGCCGGCCCGCGCGGTGAGCCTCATCAAGCGCTCCGTCATGGAAGGGGTCGAGGAGCCCTTGACCTCGGGACTCGCGCTCGAGCGGGAACTCCAGAACCGCCTCTTCATCACCGAGGACGCCAAGGAAGGGTTGGCCGCATTCGTCGAAAAGCGGAAGCCCAACTTTAAGGGCCGCTGAGTCTCTTCCACACTTGGGAAATTCATGTCCGATGTACCCGCACCGCCGGGAGCCGCGCGCGCCGGGGCTGGGAGCCTGAAGGAGGGTGGCACCGTCGCGCCGGTCCGGGAGATCCTCTGGGGCTCCGCCGCGGGAGCGCACAAGTACGAGACCGCCGAAGAGCTGGCGCCGGACATGTCCAAGCTGGTCGTGAAGTTGATGGTCGTTCAGGCGGACACCGAGTTCGCCTCTATCCAGCAGCACCGCCCGTGGTTGGACCGCGCCCCCACGCTCGAGGACCGGTGGATCGAGTCCCGGATCATCGCCGACGAGTCCCGGCACGGGCTCCAAGCGTGCCGTATCCTCCGGGACTTCGGGGAGGAGGGCCAGAAGTACATCGACGAGCTCCTCGCCAAGCGGGAAGGACAGCACAAGCTCGACGCGTTCAACATGCCGTTCGACACGTGGGCCGACGTGGGCGCCTTCACCTGTTTTGTCGACCGCGTCGGAGTGTACCAACTCCGCGCCTTCCAGGAGTGCTCCTACGGGCCGCTCGCCCGCGCGATGCCGCTCATGCTCTCGGAAGAGCAGCTGCACCTCAACTTTGGGTCCAGCGTGCTCCGACGGATGGTCCACGACGGTCCCAAGTACTCGGGGTCGAAGGCCGAGGCGCAGGCCGCGGTCAACAAGTGGTACCCCCGGGCCCTCGACATGTTCGGCCACTCGAACTCGGACACGAGCCGCCGGGCGATCGAGTATGGGCTCAAGCGGTGGACCAACGAGGAAGCCCGCGCCCGCTACATCTCCGAGGTCACGAGCCTCATGGGCTCGGTGGGCCTCGAGCTCCCCCCGCCCGAGTTCGACCGGCACGTGCTCTAGGCCGACCCGGTGGGCAGGAGCCGCTCCGCTCCTCTAGCGGTTTTTAACCACATGCCTCTTCGCTCGCTTTCGTGTATAGCTCCGGGTTCCGCTCCCTGCTCCGGGGGCGGGCGAGCCCAGCCGTATCGGCGATCGCAATCGCGGCTCTCTTCCTTTTGGCCGCCCTCCTCGTAGGGGTGGCTAGTGGCCTACCGGCACTTCCCGGCGGCGCACGGAGTTCTTCGACCCCGGCCCTCTCCTCGGCCCCCGCCTCGGCTCCGGCGGCGGCGCCCCCCGCGCCCGTTCACCCGCTCGGGACCGTCCAACGCGAGAGCGGAGTCTTCTACGAGAACAACACCACGTTTGCGAATCTTCCCCTGAATCGAACTCCTTGCGGTTCCAACCAGAGTGTCTACAACTACACCTTCACCTCCCCGCCGTACACCTACTACGAGAACTACCTGGACATTTACGACAACTGCTACGCCGGGGGCCAGAGCCCGAGCACGCTCTCCCTGGGCGGCAATGACATCGGCATCGGCTACTCCGTCCTCTCGAACCAGTCGATGGTGGGCTGCTCAAACCACCCGGACGTCGAAACCTCCCAGGTGGCCTTCGTCAAATCGTCGGATGCCGGTGCGACGTATGGCCCGCCGGTCTGGATCGGCAACACGACGTGCGCCTACCTGCAGGCTCTCGAGCCCTCGTTCACGTATTCCTCGAACGGCCACATTTACGGTGCGTTCGTCGAAGCCAACTATGGCAATGCGACGAACAAGACCTTCCCGTTCAACTACAACTTCCGGACCGATGACGCGCTCGCGTTCACCCAGTCGGGTACATTGGGGACCCGCTTCTCCACGCCGGTGACCCTCTCCCTCGCCGGCACGGACAACATCGCTCGCCCGGAGATCGCCGCCTTCGGCAAGTCGATCTACATCGTCTACGAGAACCTCAACAACAACTCCTCCATCCTCAACTCCAACGCTTATCCCTACGCCCCGTCGAGCCCGATCTCGCTCGAGATGGTCTCGTCGTTGAACGGCGGAACGACCTGGAGCGGACCGGTGACGCTACCGGGGCTGAACGCGTCGGCCGGGTACAACGCCATGTCTCCGTCCATCGCCGTCAGCACGCACGGGACGGTCGCTGTCGCGTACGCGACCAACCGCTCGTGCTTCGAGTCCATTTTCGGCACGTGCGAGAATTACGGGGACAACATCGTCGTCTCCACGTCGAGTTCGAACGGGACCAGCTGGACGGGGCCCGTCCAGGTCAGCCCGAACGCCACCGGAGAATACCAGTGCGCCGGTTGGGAGAACTACAGCTACTCCAACACCGGATACTGGTACTCCTGCTACGCCTACCTCTACTCGTGGCAGCCCTCGACCTCGGTCGCGTGGAGCACAGTATCCCCGAATGACCTCTACGTCGCCTGGTCCGGAGAGTTCTCGTTCTACAACGCGAGCGACCTATCCAGCTACTACGGGACTTCGTCGGTCTTCACGGCCGCCTCGAACGACTCGGGCGCCGCGTGGAACGACTCGACCGTCGCGGAGAACTCGAACCAGATCTACGCGTATGCCTACTACTACAACCCGGTCATCAACGACCGCGACGGCTGGGTTTACGTGAGCTACGCCGAGGAGAACGACTCGTACTGCTATCCGTGCACCCCCGGCACCGAGGGGAGCTCGTACTGGCTCGCCACCAGCCATGACGGAGATCACTGGATGCACAACGTGACCCTATTGCTGTGGAACCAGTACGCCGAGTACACCGACAACGCGTTCGTCGCGTACACGGAGTCGATGGGATTCAGCGACGGTGGGCCGGTCATCACGTTCAGCCAGCCCGCCTACGACACGTACGGGTACGGGTATGTCTACACCGACATCACCCAGGGCACGAACATCTGGTTCAACGACACCGACTGGCAGAACACGACGGGCTTCGCGGACCTTAGCACGGTGTTCGTCTGGGGTGGCAACACTACGGAGGTCAATTTCACGGAAACCGGTCTCGCCGCGGGGACGACGTGGAACTTCAGCCTCGGCAGCGCGACGTTCTCCAGTGATCTACCGACGATCCAGGTGACCGACGTTCCAGTCGGGCCGGGGCTACCGTTCACGATGCAAACCCTCCCGAACGGGTACTGGACCGAGTTCGTCGGCTTCTCGGGCATCAACTCCACGCCGACCTTCACGGGACCGACCAATGTGACGGTCCATTTCGTGGTCGAGTACGGGGTCGAGTTCTACGACCAGCCGTCGACCAACCCCGACTTCGAGATCAACTTCAATTACAATGGGACGTTCTACTACTACGAGAACTGCTGCGGGGGGTACACCTACGAGAATCCTGAGTTCCCGTGGTACTTCCCGGTCGGCACGGTCCTGACCATCCTTCCCTCGGGCACTTACACGGCCTACCCGATCTCCTACTGGAGCGGCACGGGGAACGGTTCCTCCAACAACTTCGGGAATTCCACGACCATCACCGTCAACGGGGTCATCAACGAAACCGCTTGGGCGGGGGCCTTCGGGAGCTACACCCTGACGTTCTCCTCGGTGGGTCTACCCTCCGGCACCACCTACAACTTCACGTTCGACGGTACCTCGTACAGCGGGGTCTCGCCGGCCAACGTCACGGTGCCCAACGTGGTGACCGGGGCGTACGTCGTCTCCGGGATCTCCGCACCCGCCAGCGGCGGCTACGAATACTTTGGGCAGGTTCAGGGCGGCGACACGGTCTACATCCCCGCGACGCCGGTCGTGCTGCTGAACTATTCGTACGCCTACGTAGACGTGGCGTCCCCCCCCGGGACCGTTTCGTTCCAAGCAAGCGGCCTCGCGGTCGGCGACCCGTGGCAGTTGGCGTTCAACGGGACGACCTACTCGAGCAGCACGCCCTGGATCAACATCACGACCCGACCCGGAACGTTCGCTGTCGCGGCGTTCCCCATCGAGGCGGCCTACAACGACACGGCGGAGTACAGCCCGACCGGGGTCGGCCCCACCCAGGCCGTGACGCTCGGCTCGACGTACGCTGTGGACTACCAGCCCACCTACCGGGCGGTCGTCGTTGCGGCCACGGGCGGCACGGTTACCGGCGCCGGCTCGCACTGGTATGCCCCGGGAACCTTGGCCACCTACACAGCCCACGCCAACCCGAACTACATCTTCCTCGGATGGAGCGGCACGGGAGACGGCTCGTACACTGGAACCAGCGTGAACGCGTCGGTGACGGTCAACGGCCCGATCACGGAGTCCGCGAGCTTCGAGGCCCTCCCGGTCGACCGGTTCAACCTCACCGTCACGCAGAGCGGCCTCCCGACCGGCGTCTGGTGGACGGTGGACCTCGACGGGATCGGATACAGCGCTACGGGCTCGACCCTGGTCGTTCCGGACCTGTACCCGTGCAGCTCGGGCTCCGGTGGCAGCTATTCGGTCGCGGTGCTCTTTTCGTACCTCAACGGCACCAGCGGCATCCGCTACGTGCCCTCGGGGTATCCGGCCACCACCTGCACGAACGGGTTGACCACGATCTCTGTGACCTTCACGGAGGAGTTCCTCGTGACCCCCTCGAGTTCGGGCGGGGGGTCGGCCGCGGTCGAGATCAACGGGGTCCCGTCGTCCACGGGTGGCTGGGTCAAAGCCGACACGACCGCCGGCATCGAGGCGAGCCCCGAGGCCGGCTACGCATTCTCCCAGTGGGTCGGCCAGGGACCCGGAAACTACACCGGGACCTCGCCGAACGATGAGTTGACGCCTACGGGCCCGGTCTCCGAGGTCGCCTACTTCACCTTGATCGTGACGCCGCCGCCGCCCGTCTACACGGCCAGCTTCCACGCGGCGAGCGCGTTGCCCGCGGGGACACCCTGGTCGCTCGTCTTCAACGGGACGCACTACGCCTCGACCACGGCGTACATCAACGTCACCGGCTACGTCAACGGCAGCTACTCCTTGAGCATCCCGACCGCGTACTCCAGTGACCGGTTGTCGGAGTTCACCCCGACCGGAGTCCCGGCGACCTTCACGGTGACGGGCGGTGGGACGTTGACGATCGACTTCGCGGTGGCGTACTACGTTTCGGTCCAGTCGACGGTCGGCGGATCGGTCTCCTCGCCGTCGTCGGGGTACGTCGGAGCCGGCAAGACGGTGACCCTGAACGCCACGCCCGGCGCCGGGTACAGCTTCGTCGGCTGGACGGGTACTGGGACCTCTTCCTACACCGGCTCGGCCGGGTTGACCTCCATCGTCCTCTCCGGCCCGATCACGGAGGTCGCCTCCTTCGCGCCCATCCCGGCCAGCAGCCCCGCCTCCAGCGGCCTCGGCTCGAACTCTACCCTCATCCTGGTCGCGCTGGCCGTGGTCGGCCTGGTGGTTGGAGTGGGCATCGGCTACGCGGTCTTCCGGCGACGGTCGCCGCCTCCTTCGGGCGGCTCGACCGACGGAGGGAGCGCATGACGAGCGGGGTAGGGGCGTTGGTGTCGTCCCGCCGATTGTCGTTCGCTTCGCTCGGCGCGGTCCTTCTGGCCGCCGTCTTCGTCCTATCGGCCCTGACCCCGCTGGGAGGCGTCGGTTCGAGCGCGTCGCAGCCCGCTCACGCCGCTCCCACGACCGCCGTACCGACGGCCTCGGTTCCGCTCAGCGACCGGCTCCCCACCCTTCCGCACTCCGTCCCCACCTCCTCCCCAGCCTCGCCGCCGTTGGGGCCGATGCAGGGTACTCCGGGTACGCCCGCGCCGGGGGGTTCGGCAGTCAATTCGCCGGCGCCCCCCTCGCCCCCCTCGTCCGGGCGCGGGATTTTTTTCACGACCACGACGCTCCCGGGCGTGGCCAGCCCGACTCCGCTGGGCTACGGACCCAGCGTCAACGACACCACGTCTCCCTCGATCGCTGTCTCCTCCCACGGAGACGCTGTGCTCGCCTACACGGCGTACACCAACGACTCGCCGTGCGCGAACGCGTCCCAGTACGCCTTCACCGAGATCGGGGTCGTCATCTCCTCCAACAACGGGAGCACGTGGTCCTCGCCGACGTATCTCGGGAATCCCGATTGCACCCAGGTGTACAACTACACCGGCGCGTGGGAGCCGAGCGTGGCCGTGCTCGCGAACGGCACGTTCGCGATGGCTTACATCGAGTACAACACCACGTGGAGCATGTACGGGTGCGCCGAGTGCCTGCCCGAGGACATCTACCCCAACTACTACTACTACGATCGCCTCGTGATCACCTACAGTTACAACGGCGGGTCGACCTGGACGATGCCCTTCCCCGTGAACACGAGCGCGAACCCCAGCCTGAATTCCCGGAGCTGGATGCCGATCATGCCCCAGCTGGCGGCCTTCGGACAGACGCTCTATCTCGTCTGGGAGAATTATACCAACCCCGAATTCTACTACGACTCTTCCACCGGCCTCAACCTCGTGGTCTCCACGAATGGCGGGGCGACCTGGTCGAACCTGAGCGCGCCGACTCAGCTCCCCGTCCAGCCCGGGACCTACTACTCCGAGTACTGGTGGTCCGACAACAACCCCTCATTGCTCGTGACGCCGAGCGGAGAGCTGTTCGTCGCGTACACCTCCAACTACACGGAGGCCGTGCCGCCCGTCTGCCAACCGTATGCCTGCACGACCGACTACTACGACTCTCTCAACGTCGTCGTCGCCTCCTCCACGAACAACGGGTCGAGCTTCAGCGTCCACACCGTGGCGCGAGCTGTTCCCTGGGAGGAGGACTCGCCGGGCTACGGCTTTGTGAGCGTGCAGCCGGAGCTGGCCTACGATGCGGTCCACTCCAAGCTGTACGTGGCGTACGAAGGTTTCGTGTTCAGCACGACCTACTTCACCGACCCAACGTGCACGGGTTGCCAGTACTTCGACGCCCCCACCCCCTGGATCTCGGTCTCCTCCAACCACGGGACGACCTGGAGCACTCCGCAGGCGGCTTCGCTCATCCTGGACAACCCGTACGGCGGGGTCTACAACATCAACACGAACCTCGGGATCGCGGTCAACTCGACCGGAGCAGTGTTCATTTCGGACCTGTTCACCAACGACACGGTCTGCGGCGTGTCGCCCACCTACGGGTATGAGTGCGGCCTCACGTCGGAGGTCATGCTGATCTCGACCGACCACGGTTCGACCTTCACCGGGCCCTACGACGTCAACACGGACGCGACCCTAGGGGCCGAATACTGGGCCGGCATCGGCAGCGTCTTCGCAACCCTAGGAGGCAACCTCACGGTCGCCTGGACGAACCCCTCCTGCCCGGGATACTACACCACCGGTTTGTGCTACTGGGTCAACGGCTTCGGCTCGGCCAACATCTCCCTCTCCCAACAGTTCGAGGGAGTCGGCGTCACCGTGACGTTCAACGAAACGGGACTTCCCGGAGGCAACAACTGGACCGTCACCCTGACCGGGAACGCCCGGTCGGGGTCCGCCGGGGCCAACCTGGCCGTTTCCGGCGTCCCGACCGGCACGAACGAGATCTGGACCGCAAGCTGGGTCAACACCACGTACGGGCATGCCTGGGGGAGTTCGGTGATCTCACCGACGTCCCCGGGTCTGATCTCGGGACCGACGATCATCGACGTGACGTACGAGCAGTACGTCCAGATGTTGGTGTTCACCGTCCCTCCGGCCCAGAGCACGGAGGCGTTCAGCTGCCCCACGACGATGTTCTCCTTCGCGGAATTCTGCGCGAACCAGGTGGTCAATCCGGCTCCCGGCTCCCACTGGGTCCAGCTCGGGGCCACCGTCCCCTACAACGTCACGACGGTCGCCTTTGCCTACTTCTGTGACTACTGCTACAACTACTCGTTCCTCTCCTGGACGGGCATCGGACAGGGCAGCTGGAACACCACCAACCCGAACGGAACGACGGTCGTGAACGGGCCGGTCAACGAGACCGCGAGCTTCAACTTCCTCTCGACGTGCGACCAGTTCGGCACGGTCACGCCGACCTGTTACAACGCCACGTACGACTACTTGTTCCAGGAAACCGGCCTCCCGGCCAACACCACCTGGACGGTCACCCTCGGAAATCAGACCGCGAGCAGCACGAACGGCTCGATCGTCTTCCCCAGCGGCCCGGGCCCGTACAACTTCACGGTCTGGAACGTGCCGTTCAACGCGACCCTCTCCTGGGTCGGAACCCCGAACTACGCGTCGCCGATCACGGCGTTTCAGGGTGCGATCGAGACGGTCCACTTCGCCCTGATGCCCAATGCGGACCTCTTTTCCGGTGTCTCATTCGGTGCGCGCGGTCTGCCGGCGGGAGTGACGAGCTGGAACCTCGTGCTCAACGGGACGAGCTACGGCATTCCGATCTCCAACGCCACGTTCACCCTCGGGAGCGGGAACTACACCCTCGACGCGAACCCCGTCTACGGTTCGGACGGCGTGGGCGCCTACATCACCGAGTTCGCGGTGACCCCGCTCGTCGTCAACGGAACGGGCTCGACCGTCCTCCCCGGCGGCAACCTCACGGTCAACGGTCCGAGCCGCGTGACCGCGGAGTTCGCTCCCGAGTACTACGTCACGGTCTCGTCAAGCGCGGGCGGCATGGTCACGCCCTCGAGCGTGGGCTGGGTTCCAGCGAGTGCCCCGGTGCTGCTCACCGCCACCCCGGCGGCCAACAACGCGTTCGTGGGCTGGACCGGCACGGGCTCCGGCTCGGTCACCGGCACGACCGCCGCGATCACCGTCACCCCCAACGCCCCCGTGACAGAATTCGCGACCTTCACGCAGGTCACTCCGACCTACGACCTCCAGGTCACCGCCCACGGGATCCAGTCGGGCGTCCCGGTCACCCTCGGCGTGGGGACGCAGACGTACACCGAGCTCGCCCCGTTCCAGGTGTCGGGCCTGACGGCCGGAGAGTACGCGATCTCCTTGCCGACCGTCTACCCGAACGGGACGGTCGGCGTCCGGTACGACCTGACGGGCGTCACCCCCGCACTGACCGACGGCTCGCTGGACATCACCCAGAACGGGACGATCTCGCTCACCTACGCGGTGTCGTACGATCTCACCGTCACCCCCGCCATCAACGGCACCACGACCCCCGGAGCCGGTAGCTTCTGGGAGTCGGGTGCGGCATCGGTCCCCCTCACGGCGACCCCCCTCTCCGGGCATTCGTTCGCGGACTGGGTCGGGACGGGCCCAGGGTCGTACTCGGGCCCCAACCCCACGATCTCGCTCAACCTGACGGGCGCGGTGACCGAGTCGGCGTACTTCTCGACCAACCCCTACATCCCGCCGGCGACCTACACGGTCACGGTGACCGAGACGGGCCTGCCCACGGGTCTCGCCTGGTCCGCGTCGATCGGCTCGCAGGGAGCCTCCGGACCGGCGGGCGCCACCGGGGCCTCGCTCGTGCTCTCCGGTCTGAACGGGTCGTATGAAGTGTCGGTCCCGATCGTCGCGGGCACGGCCGGGGTCCGGTACATGCCTACCTACACCGCCAACGTGACCGCCACGTCGAAGGATGCGACCGTGAGCGTCACGTTCGTCACCCAGTACGAAGTGACGGTCTCGACCTCCGCCGGAGGAGCGGCGACCGCGAGTGCCCAATGGGTCATCGCGGGCACGTCCGTCACCCTGACGGCGACGGCGAACGCCTCCAGCACCTTCGTCAATTGGTCCGGAACCGGTACGGGCTCCTACACTGGGACCTCCGCCTCGACCACGGTCACGGTCAGCAACCCGATCGCCGAGCTCGCCAACTTCGTCCCGACTTCGTCGCTCCACTCATCCAGCGGAGGGTCGGGCGGCGGAGCCTCCTGGCTGCTGGCGATCGGCTTGCTCGTGGTGTTGCTCGTCGTCGGGCTCATCGTGGGACTCGTGATCGGCCGTTCCCGCCCGCCCTCCGCCGGTGGAAGCTCGACGTCGGCCGAACCGGAAGCGGACACCTCGAACGTCCCCGTCTGGACCGAGCGCTCGGAGACCACGGAGACCCCCCCGCCGTCGCCCGCACCGGCCCCGGGCAGTAATGAGGAAGAGTCGATCTACGGAGGCGGTTCCGCGTAGGCGCGGGACCGGTACCCTCGGGGAGCCAGCATGGACGCCTACCTCTATGTCGTCGCGCTCGCCATTTTCGGGATACTCTATCTCGTGCTCGGGGTCTTCCTCGTCTTTGCCCTGCTGATCTCCCTGCTCGCGATCTATGTCTACCTCGTGCTCCGGCACGGCCAGCTGCCCGACAACTACCCCTTCGGAGCGGGCGACACTATCATCACCGTGGTCTTCATCGGGGTAACATGGGCGATCTTCACGGCCCTCGGCCCGAAGCCGCTCCAGTTCGTCGGGTCGGGACTGACGTACTCGAGCGCGACGGTCATCCCCCTCGACGCGGTGATCCTCATCTCGGTCATCGTCGTCTTCTCCTTCCTGGTCATCGGAGCGTTCGTCGCCGACCGGCTGCCGACCCGGGGACGGTCCGGCGGCGGGTCCCAGGGCGGCCAGCAGACCGTGGGGTCCGGCTAGTGGGCCGGGGCGGTCCTGAAAGACCGGGGTTCCCCCGGACTGTCGGATTCCGGACTCCGGACCCCGGTTCTGTCACTATCGCTACACCCACTACATATACGGTGACCGGGTCTGCCTCGCGAAACCATGGCACGGGGGGGGCCGCGGTCTCCGACCCAGTACGGGTCGGACCCAGAGTAATGGTCGGTCAGCGCAAGCTGTTGCGCCTCCGAGCCTGCGGGGGTTGCGGTCACCTTCGCGGCAGCCACTACGTCTCGACCGGGGGCGGCTCGCGCCAGCGGCATCCGACCTCCCGACCCTGGAACTCCGACCCGATGACCTGCCACGTCGTGCAGTGCGCGTGTTCGAGGTTCTTCGACTCTCCTCCCGACCTCCCCTGCCCGGTCTGCTCGCGGATCTATCTCACGCGGACCAGCCTCGAAGTGCATCTATCCAAGGTCCACTCGGGTCTCGCCCCCCGGGAACGATCGAACCTCTTGGCTGCGACGCTGAACATGGTGGTGTGACGATGGACGCGCTCCCCTCTCCGCCCTCGAACATCGGGACCTTTGCGCTCCGCCATCGACCCCTGGCCTCCCTCCTCCTTCCGCTCCTGGTCGTTGCCGTTGCGCTCATCATGATCCCGGCGCCCGGCGTGGGTGCCCTGTCAATGCCGAGTCTCTCGGCCGCATCCTCCGCGTCGACTCCGGGGTTGACCCCGGCCCCGACGCTCGCGGCGCATCCGTCCACTCCCGCCCTCCATCCGGGGGGCCTCCCCGGGAGTTCCGGACACAATGCTCCGGAGACTCCCGGCGTGTCCAACTCGATCCTCAACCGATTCGCGAACTATTCCCTCACCTTGGGCCAGAACTCGGCGTCCACTACCTCCTCCCCTTCGTCCTCGCCCGGGACGGCCGCTGGTGCGTCCACGGCGTCCCCCGGGAACCGTGCGCTGCCGTACATCCCGACCGGCACGTTCAATGTCATTGTCGCCAACGCGACCAACCCCTCGCAATACCTCTCCGGGGTGTCGGTCCAGGCGTATCCGGAGACGGGCGGGCAGTTCTGTCCCGCCTATCTGTGCTCCTCCGTCAACACGGGACCGAGCGGTGAGGTCAACGTGACCTGCCCCGTCGGACCGTCGTACACGAGCTTCCTCAAGGGTGGGTGGGCCGAGAACGAGACGTTCGCGACCTGTGACCTCAACCAGACAGTCGACCTCGGCACGGTGTACATGCTCCAGGACGCCCTCGTCACCGGACGGGTCCTCGGGGACATCAGTGGGTTCCCGCCGATCCCAGGCGTCCTGGTCCAGGGCGAATCGCGCGACTATTCGATCCTCGCCGAACCGGAAGTTCCGACCTCGGCCGACGGCAATTTCACCGTCCCGATTCCGCCCGACGTCGCCAGCCGCATCGATTTCACTTCCCCCTCGAACAACTTCCAGAACAACTTCACCTTCGCCTCGGGCTTCCCCGGCCAGGTGGTCAACATCGGGATCGTCTACCTCGAGCCCAACTCCCTGGTCGAGGCCAAGCTCTACGACGCCGTGACCGGACAGCCGATCACCTCGGTCTCCTCGCTGACGGTCTGCTCCTCCGTCACCAACGTGTGCGGGGTCCAGGGCGCGCCGTCCTACAACGGGGTGGTCGAGGCCGTGGGTACCCCCGGGTACGACTACGTCGACGCCGAGGGCGCGTACTACATGGAGAACCAGACGCCGATCGGCAACGTTCCGGGGACCAGCGGCGATCACGCGTACTGCGTTCCGGACAATTGCCGCATCTACCTCACCCCGACCGGCGCGATCCAGTTCACGGTCGAGCTCTCGGGGACTCCGAGTTCGACGTGGCCCACCGGACTGCTGACGGTCTCCGTCTGCGGGCTGGACGGATACGAATTGGCGTTTCCCAAGCTGAACCCGGTGACCTACACCTACAACACCTCCCTCTCGGACTGCATCGGATCCGGATGTATCCCGGTCGGGACAACCTACCAGGCCCCCGCGTTCGCCTACCGCAACGACATCCAGATCGCCCCCGACACCACGGGGGTCTGCGGGTTCGGCCCGACCTGGCCCATCCCCGGCGACCTGCCCGTCTGGGGGAACGAATCGGCCGCCAACGTGACTCCCTATGAGGTGACGAACATCGGGTACCTCAATATCACTCCGGGGAGCTACATCGACGGCAACGTGTATGCCGCGGGCACCACCTCCGCCCCGTCCAGCGGGTTCGCGATCCAGATCCAGAGTCGCATCGATACCGGCCTCGCGACCTACCCGTACGAATCCGGGGTCACCGAGAACGCGTGCTCCGGCTTCGGCGGCGGATCCACCTTCTTCTGCGATGCCGCGCCGCCCGGGCCTGACCAGATCATCATCTCCTCGGGGTCCTCCCCGTCCAACGAGACCTGGTTGGCTGTTCCCTGGCAGTGCTGCGCTCAGCAGCTGGCTCCGTTCTCGCTCGGCCAGGTGACCTACCCGTCGGTGCAATCGGCCAACCTCACCCCCGAAGCGGAGGTCAATGGCAGCCTCGTCATCCAGGGCGGCGACGAACCGGTACCGTACGCCTCGGTGACCGTCTGCCCCACCTCCCCCACGTCCACCGCGACGTGCGGCGAGGGGCTCGTCAACCGCACCGGCGGGTTCTCGGTCACGGGCGTCCCGTCGGGCTGGGACGTGCTTCACGGGTCGGGGAGCGGGTACAACCCGAACTCCCAGTGGTTCTACATCGGCTCGGGCACGGTGGTCCTGCCTCCGTTGCCGCTCACCCCTCTGGCGACCTTGGAGGGATACGTCCTTTCCACCAACGGCTCGGCCATCATCGACGCGTCGATCGACGCCTGCACGCTCGCCGTCGGGGTCGCGAGCCAAAGCTGCAATTCACCGCTCGGCAGCGGCCTCGCCACGACCTCCGGGTACTACCAGGGGCTCGTGGACGGAGGGTGGCTGCCGGGAGCGACCTACGAGGTCGAGGCGAGCGCCCCTGGCTATGAGTCCGACTGGACCTGGGTGAACGCCTCCTCGAACGCGACGACCGTGGTCCCCAACCTGGTGCTCGCGCCCGTCGGGATTTCGGACGTGGCTCTCTCCCCGTCGGGACACGCCTTCAGCCAGGGCGCCTCGGCCGGAAGTTGGGTCCTCGGGCGCCTCGTGGACAACTCCACCGGTGAGGGCATCGAGGCGAACGGTATCACCGGCTGCTCGGTCGCGTCGGGCGTCTGCACGTCATTCCCCGACGGGAGCGACTCGGGTGGATTTTTCAACGACAGCCTCGCCTCCGGGGTGTACAACCTCTCGATCGCGGCCGACGGCTACATCCCGACCACCATCCTGCTGACCGTGCCGTCCTACACGCCGGTCGTGAACATTGGGACGATCGACCTGACGCCGCTCCCGTGGGTGTTCGGCCACACGACCACGAACTGGACGACGATCGAAATCAACGCCTCCGGCTTCCCGACCGCGCACGTCCCGATCTCCGCACCCGTGACGGTGCTCGGATGTGGGCTCTACTGCGGCGCCGCCACTCCCGACTCGACCGCGGGCCAGTTCCAGACGCAGGCCTACTACGGCCGCACCGACACGTTGCTCGTCAATCCGTCCTACGCGGGATCGTACACCAGCGCCCCCGGGGGGTTCAACCCCGCGCAAGTGGTCTTCAACGACTCGACCCCGACCTTGAACCTGACGGAAGTCCCGATCACCGTGCTATACGTCGCAGTCTCGGGCTACATCTCGAACGCCGCGAGCTGCGTGAACTCTTCAAGCACCCCGGTCTGCTCGGACCCGGCCCGCTGGGCGACGGTCTCCGTTTCGACGACGGGTGTGAACAACGGGATCGCGAACGCGGTCGCGAACGGCGGAGGCGGCTACACCTGCTTCGTGCCGGGCGACAACGACCAGGGCGCCACCCGAGTGACGGCTCAGGACGCGAACTTCTACTACCGGACGCAGGAGATCGTTAACGCCCAGCTCGGCGCCTATCCCGGCTGGAACCTGACCTGGGTCGCGAACCCGATGGAACTCACGGAATACGGGTTTGCCACGGTCACGGTCGTCAGTTCGTCGACCGGTCTACCGGTCGTGGGCACCGGCATCTCCTCGTCCTACTACGATCCGCTGAACGGGAACGGCGGAACGACCGCCGGCGTGACCAACGGTGCCGGCTTTGCGAACATCACCGCCCCCTCCGGCTCGTCGGTCCAATTCAGCATCGGTACCTCGAACGACTTCAACAACACGTCGTTCTCCGCGCCGGTCCTCCCCGGCAACACGACGGACCTCAACCTCGTCTACTCGATCAGCGGCGCGCCCGTCCCCGTGCAACCCTGGGGCTGGGTCGAGGGCCAGTATCTCAACTACACCGCGCCGGTCAACTTCCCCGGCACGATCGTCGACCGTGCGAACGGGCTGCCGCTCGCCGGCGCGTCCGTCACGATCAGCTCGGCGGACTCGGCGATCGTCTCGGGGGGCTCGACCGAAAGCTCCAACGGGCTCGGAGAGTTCCTCGCCGATGCGCCGATCGGGCCGGCCGACACGTTGGTCGTCGAGCTGTCGTCCTACCAGCTGAACACCACCTCCCCGGTCAACATCACGCCGGGAGTCCAGCGGGTGTTCCCGCAGATCAAACTGACCGGCGACGGCGTGCTGGCCAGCCAGGTGATCGCCGAGCCGAGCGGCACTCCGGTGGCCGCGGCCACCGTCACCGTTTGCGCCGGAACGGGGACCTCGGGCTCGGGCCAGTCCGACTGCGTGAACGTGATCACGAACGCGACCGGGTACTACTGGGTGAACGTCAAACCGGGCCCGATCTCGATCACCGTCTCCGCCTCGGGGTACGTGTCGAACTACACGGAGCTCGCGAAGGCCGTCTCGGATACTTGGACGGCGATCCCCGCGTTCGAGGTGGTCCAGGACGGCATCCTCGTGGGCACGGTGCGTGGCCTGCCGACCGGGCTACCGGTCGGTTCGGCCCTCGTGAGCGCCTGCTCGCCGCAGGGCGGGGTCCCGACGGGCCCCTGCAACTTCCAGGTCACCGCCCTCTCGAACGGGAACTTCCACCTTCCGGTCGCGCCCAGCACCTACGTGCTCGCGACGTCCGCCGCCGGGTTCAACACGAGCTATCTCCCCGTCTCCGTCCAACCGGGCGAGACGGTCGACCTCGGGATCGTGCTCGTCACGGAGTTCGGCATCCTGACCGGCGAGGTCGTCAACAGCGTCACCGGTCTCGCGGTCCCGAACGCGATGGTCGGTGGGTGCCCCGTCGACACGCTCCTCCCCTGCGACTCGCCCACTCCGACCGACCTCGATGGCAGCTACCACGTCGCCTCCCCGCCGGGCACCGTCAACCTGGTCGTCAGCGCGACCGGCTACCTGGACGGGTACCTCCGGGCCAACGCGGTGAGCGGAACCACGGTGAGCCTTCCAGTCATCACGATCGCCCCGATCGTCAACGAATCGACGGTCCATGTCAGCGGGCATGTGGTCATGGCCTCCAGCCCCGCGACCCCGATCCCCGGCGCGACAGTCGGGCTGTGGGCGGGCTCGTCGCTGGCCGCGTCCGCGGACGTCGGCTCCACGGGGGAATTCGAGATCGGCCTCCCCTCCGGGACCTACACGCTCGTGGCGACCGCCCCCGGATACAGTGCCTACCGTGAGCCGCTGACGTTGGAGGAATCGGTCGCCGGCCTGGTGCTGCCGCTCGGCACCTTCGGTTGGAGCGTCTCCGGGACGGTCCGAGACGGGCTGACGAACGCCTCCATCCCCTCGGTCGCGATCTGGTCGACGGCCGGGCTCGTCGCGATGACGAACTCGACCGGGGCGTTTTCGGCGTCGCTCCCGAACGGGACATACAACTTCACCGCGATCGCGGGAGGCGCCGCCGCCTCGATCTACGCCCCCGTCGGGTTCCAGCTCCAGGTCGCCGCGTCGTCCGTCAGCCGGTCCGTCTGGCTCTACCCGGCGGCGTTGACCCTCTCCGGTGCGGTCGAGAACTCGGCGAACCAGAGCGCGATCGTCGGAGCCCAGGTCACCGTGCGCGGGACCGCCGTGGACGGGGCGGCGCGGGTCATCTCCGGCACCACCGATTCCAACGGTCGGTTCTCCCTACCGATGGTCTACTTCGGCAGCTACACGCTGACGGTCTCCGCTCCCGGGTACCGCACCGCCACCCTCTCGGAGACCGCCGGGATCTCGACACCGGGTCTCGCGGTCGACCTGACCCCGGTCGCAACGACGTCGACGGGCACCCCTATCTCCGATTGGAGTTATACGTTCCTTGCGCTCGCCCTCGTCGGAGGAGCCGTGGTACTCGTGGCCGTGCTCGGACGCCGGGGCCGTGCGGGAGGAAGCCCCTGACCCGCGCTCCCCCCGCCTCCCGGACCATCTTCCTCGCGCTCGCCTTCGCGGCGATCGCCATCGCGCTCGTCGGGGCCATGGCCCCGTCCCACGGCTCGGCTCCCACCGCGACCGCCGCCATCCCTCCCGTGACGGCCGCACCGACCCGCCCAGCCGCTACGGTCGGTTCCTCCGCCTCGACCGCTTCCGCCGCTTCGGCGGGGTCCACCCCGAGCGCGACGAGCTCCACGGGAGACCTCGCCCTGGGCGCCAATACCTTGCCGTCCGCGATCTGTGCGGGCGACACCCCCAACTGTCCCGCCGGTACCGGGCTCGGACGCGTGACCCTCACCGCCTCGCCCGCCTCCAACGGCGGCATCGCCTGGCCCGCGGTCCAGATCGCGTTCGTCATCGAGACCACCCCCTACGCGGGGACGGGCGACCCCAGCGCCGGGGAGTACGGCACCGACCCCTGCGACGCGAACCCGACCGAATTCTCTCCGATGTGCGAGGAGTCCAACGGGGTTCCGTTCTTCGTCGCGAACGCGCAGACGATCGCGAACGCGATCTCCGTCGCGAACCCGCACAGCCAGGTCTCGTTCGCGCTCGTCGACTTCTTCGCCACGTATGACGACGGCTGGGACGACGGGGACGGGGCCGAGTACCACGTCGACATCCAGCAGTTCGTCCCCGCCTCCTCCTTCGGGGCCGACGTGCGGGCGACGTTCCAGGCCAGCGTCCTCGACGGCAGCTGGTACTACCCCGACAACGACCTCGCCGACAACATGCTCAGCTCCTCGTCCATCACCGCCCTCTACGGGACGATCATCGGCAGCGGGCTCAGCTGGTCGGACGACACGCACCACGTGATCGTCTACATGGGCACATCCGCGCCCCAGGACCCCAGCTACATCGAGGACTACTACATCTCCATGAGCCAGGAGGCGGTGGACAGCTCCTGCAGCGGTCTCGGTTGCTACGACGCCACCTGCGAGCCCGCGTACGTGTTCGCGAACGGCATCCAGCCCCAGTGCGAGGGATGGGTCACGAGCCAGAACGGCAACGCGAGCGACTCGATCGCCGCGCTGGCGCACGAGGCCCCCGCCTGCACCGGGTCGGTGGGCCACACCTGCACGATCGACTTCATCGACTACAACAGCTGCACCACGGACCCCTACTGCAAATCCTGGCCGACCGGACGCGGCCCGAACTCCGGGCCCGGCAGCCTGGGCGTCATCACCGACGTCGACCACATCCTGCTCGCGGGCTGCGACCTCTCCGCCGCCACCGGTGGGAGCTGGGACGGCCCCTCATGGTTCACCTGCCCGGACGGCCAGTCGGGAAACCTTCAGTACGTCCCGCACGGGCTGACCAACCAGCCCAACACCGCCAACCCCTCGCTCCTCCAGGCCCTGCGGGGGATCAGCTTCGGTCCCGTCAGCGTCTCGGAGATCGCCAAGGGCACGGGGGCGCCCGTCTTCACCTTCGTTCCGTTCGGCCACATCGCCCTCGCCCCGAACGGGGAGCTGAACGCGACCACCTCCTGCCTCCGGCTCGGGACGGCGTTCCCGACCTGCCAGAAAGTCCCGACCGTCATCACCCATAACGGGCAGACGTACCTCGCGTGGAACTGGTCGACCAACGTCTCCTCCAACGCGATGTTCGTGGGAGACTACTGGACCGCCTCCTTCAACGTGGTCGCGACCGGGGCCCCATACGCCACCGTCCCCGTGGACGCCTGCACGACCGACAATTGCAAGGCCGCAGGGAGCGGCGCGCTGGACGGCCTCTTCACCTGGGCGAACTACCTCTACGACAACAACGCCACGACGGCCCTCCAGTCGTTCCCGCTCACGGAGGTCGCCGTCGAGAACGGGATCGTCGCGGTCGCGGTCCCGCCCCCGCCGCCCCCGGCCCCTCCGCCCCCGCCCCCACCGGGCGTCGCGGTCGTCACGCCGGTCGGCGTCCCCCAGCAGGTGGGCATCGGCCAGACCGTCGCCATCTCGAACGTCTCGCTCCAGGGGGTGGCCGCGGGCGCGATCGCCGCGGGCGCCACCCAGGTCGGCATGAGGAACAAGCCGCTCCGCATCGCGACAATGTCGAGCGGGATGAAGAATGCCCTCGCCGAGAATGCCGCCCGAAAGAACCCCACCTTCGGTCGCTGGGAGTGATCCAACTGACCTCGCATCGTTCCGCTGCCGGCGTATCGACGCACCGCTCTTTCCGGCTCGGCGTTTCCGTCGGGATCGTCGCGGTGCTGGCGATCCTCCTCACCAGTTCCGTTCCGGTCGCGGCCACGGCCCCCGCTTCGACGGCGGGAGCCTCCGCCGGCGCGCGTCCCCTCTCCTCTCCCGCAACGGCGCTCGGGACCCCCGCGGCCACGTTCAATCCGATCTGCGCCCCGATCGTCCCCGGCGTGTGCGTCTCGGTCCAGAGCGCGACCGAGCCGACGATCGTGCCCCCTGCGGGAACGTTCAGCTCGACGGTCGAGCCGTCCGCTAATCAGAGCCTCCCCCTCATCATCAAGTCGGAGCAGCCGCTGAACGGCTCCACGAGCGCGAGCCCCCGGAGCGGACCCGACGCTCCGATCATCCTCAACGTGACGGGAACCCTCTGGAACGGGGCCCCCTACTACTCGCTCTACGACGGCACGGTCTACCACTCC
Organism: Thermoplasmata archaeon; assembly: GCA_050011355.1. Lineage (GTDB taxonomy): Archaea > Thermoplasmatota > Thermoplasmata > Lutacidiplasmatales > UBA184 > Lutacidiplasma. The sequence continues at coordinate 49,926 of JBEKJG010000008.1, forward strand.
GCCACCGCGCAGTGGTGGGACGGCCCCCTCACGACCACCAACACCACCTACCCCTGGTGGTACTCCGTCAACATCTCGGCCCTCAACCCGCAGGGACAGCCCGAGTTCTTTCCGGGGATGTCGATCAGCTGGTCGATCGAGATCACCTACAACGTCTCGGGGAACTTCGTCCATGAAGGCAGCCCCGAGTCGGACCCCGCCGGCCCGCTGTTCCACTTCCGGTACTCGGGCGCGTACCCCTACTCTCCCGATTCCGGCGCCGCCCAATACGACGGCGCCGCCGCATACAGCCAGGACCTTACCACGACCCAGGTGCCGTCCGCGCCCAACTGGAACGACTCGGTCAACGTGAGCCTCAACGTCACGCCGGCCACGACCGCCCAGCACGCCGGCATCGGACAGGCGTACGTCGACGTGTCGGAGACGGCGGCGAACGGGACCTCCCTCGGTGCCCAGACGTTCTCCTTCGGCAACTCGACCTCGGGGGTGGCGACGTACCCGAAGGTCCACTTCGTCTTCCCCGCCTCGCTCGCCCAACAGGCCGGTGCGGTCGTCCACTACGAGATTTACGCGGCCGATGGGTGGGGGGACTGGATCGATTCCGGGGTTCGGACGTATACGGTGGGCGGGAACGGCTCGTTCGTCGTCGGACAGTTCGGCGACGACCTCGAGCTCACGACCACCCCTTCCGTGACGACGCCGGTCGGCCCGCTGGCCCCCGGGACTCCGATCGCGTTGTCGCTCCGCAGCCAGAACTCCGGCACAGCGATCGCCTCGGCCACGGCGTTCTACACCGTCAGCCTGCCGCTGCTCAACGAAGTGTCCACCGCCTCCGTGCGGCTCGGCCGCCTCAACTCGACCTCGTTCGAAGGGGTCCTCCCCGGCCTTCCCGTCGGGGCGAACGTCAACTTCACCGTCGAGGCGTGGGACTTCGCGTCCGTCGGCGAGATCTCGCCCGACTACAACTACTCCGTCGCACCGATCTCGACCCTCTTCCCTTCCATCGCCCAGAACGGGAGCTTCTTCTACGTGGCGGTCCGCAACGCGGGTAGCTCCTCCTGGGTGAACGGGGCCACCGTGTCGATCCGGGGCCCGGGCGGATACTTCCATTCGACGGGCACCACGTTCGATGGCCTCGCCTACCCCAACGCGACCAACGCGCCGTTCGTGCCGATCGTCGTCCCGGCGGGCCAGACCTACACCATCAACGTCAGCGACCCGAACGACCACACCGCGGGCGTCGGCCTCTCGAGCGGGGTCGCCCTCAACCTCTCCGCGACCCACGCGATGGGGACGCACGCGGTCCTGCTGACGGCGACCGACTACTCCGTCTACCAGGACGGGAACCTGATCGTCTTCTGGTTCAACTCCACGGCCCCCGTAGCCACGACCCCGTCCCCCGACACAACCCCGATCCTGATCGGGAGCATCGCCGGGCTGGTCGCGGTCGCGCTGATCGTCTTCCCCCTGCTCGGCTGGTGGCGTCGCATCCAGAAGCGCCGCGAAGAGGAGACGAAGAGGGTCACCCTATGAGGTCGTTCTGGATCGTCGCCGTCACCGCACTCGCGCTCCTCGCCATGGCCCTGTCCCCGCTCGGCACGGTGTTCGCGGCGGGGGGTGGCTCTGCCAGCCCGACCCTCCCAAGCTCCACCACCGCCACCACGGCCGCCCTCCCGTCCGCCGCTCCGGCGTCCACGGCCCATCCGGCGACGAGCTGTCCCACGCCGCAGAACCTGGCGGACTGGACCAGCTCCCAGTTCTTCGACGACGTCCTCGTCTCCTTCTCGGTCCCCGGCTACTCGAACCTCTCCGGGGCGAACTTCCAGACCGTCCCCTGCATCAACTCGCTCCCGACCTACCTTCCCGGCTTCTGGATGAACATCTCGACGGACGTCGCGCTCGCCCAGGGCACGGTCAACATCTGGGGCACTCTCTGGCCCACGCCCAACCAGCCGCTGACGGACCTCCCCGGATTCCCCTACGATTCGACGACCGTGACCCAGCTCCCGATGCTGATCTCCCCGGGCACGCCGGACCAGGCGTCGTTCTGGTTCAACACCCACCGCTTCTTCTATCCGGGCTCCACGGTCTACTTCAACGTCACCCTGAAGACGTTCCAGGGGACCCCGGGGTCGATCGGCTCCGCGAACCAGTTGAGCCAGATCACCCCCGCCGGCTCCAACCTCAACGCGACCTGGAAGTTCTCGCTGAACGCGCCCTGGTGGTCCCCCTACTTCGTCAACGACATCCGGGTCTCCACCACTCCGTCGGTCGTCGGAGGCGGCGGGGTCTTCGAGCCGAACGAGAACCAGACGCTCAAGGTCGCCATCGAGAGCACCGGCGCGAACGGGGGCCCCGGCGCTCCGATCCCCGACGCGGAGCTCACCCTCACGATCTCCAACGACCCCGGCTTCGACGGGTCGTACGGCATCCCCTTCGGGGTCGCCAACCACACCTATCAGAACCTCACGAGTGCGATCGGGCCGTATCCGAACGCCTCCATCGAGATCTCCGTCTCCGCGTGGCTGCCGTGGGAGAACGGCCAGATCGACAAGATCACCGGACCCGACCTGTTCTTCAACTGGTCGCGCGGCGGCGGGTGGCAATCCCCCTCGGCCGGGCTCGCGGGGAACGCCGTCCTCTCGACCTATCCTTCCGTGCTCTCCTCCTCCACCACCACGCTGCCGAGCGGGACCCCCGTGAACGTCACGATGAACGAGCCGACCGAGAACGTCACCATCTCCTCCGCGATCGTCCGGTTCCACTTTTCCGACCCCGACGGCTCGATCTCGGGGATCGTGCCGATGCACCTCGTCCGCCAGAACTCGACGTACGTCGACCTTCCCGGGTTCCCCTCGGGAGGACACCTCACCTTCTCCCTGCTCGCCAAGGACGTCTTCGGCGACCCCCTATCCTCCGGGAACTATTCCTACTCGGAAGCGGGCGCCCCGACCGGGAACCTGACACCCTACTTCTCCTACTTCTACGTGGAGGCGATCAACGCGAGCACCGGCACGCTCATCTCGGGGGCGTCGTACACCGTCGCGAACTCGAGCTGGTCGCAGTCGGCGGTCACCTCCCCGTTCGGCTTCGGGCTCCTCCAGATCCCCAACGGCGCCGGCACCCTCGAGCTCCCGTATGGGACCTACACGGTCTCGATGACGGCCGTCGGCCATACCCAGGTCGCGAAGGTCACGCTCGGCTCGTCGACGCCGGTCGTCGTACGCTTCTGGTTCGCCAACGGGGCCGTCAGCGCCTCGTCGGTGGTCCCGCTCACCACGATCTCGGTCGGGCTGATCGCCGGCGTCGTGGCGCTCACCTTCTTACTGTTCCCCCTGTTCCGCTGGTTCCAGGAACGCCAGCGGAAGGCCGAGGCGGAGCGCACGCGCGTCACTCTGTAGGAACGACCGAGGAAGACTGATGGTGGCACCAAGTACCCCGATGACCCCCGGAGCCCCCGACGACGTACCGAACACCCCCGCCCCGCTCCCCCCCGCGGGACCCCCGGCGGTCGCGGGAACCTCCCGTCCGGCCGGTGCGGGAACTCCCCGCCCGGCCGGCGCCCCCCGGGCTCAGGGCGGGCCCCGCCCCGCGGCGAAGGCGCCTCCGAGCCGGCCCGGGCGCAGGGTCTTCCTGACGTTCGTCGTCCTGGGACTGGTCCTCATCGGGATCGGGGGCGGTCTCGCCCTGACCTGGTACCCCCTCGTGGTCCACTCGACCAACGCGGCGACGTTCCTGACGCAGGCCGACGCGACGCTCACGACCAATCAGGGCTCGAACTACGTCTACTTCGCGAGCAGCTACTACCACGCCGGACAGACCGTCGTCATCCAGGACACGGTGAAGTCGGCCAATTTCAACGCGAGCAGCGATACCACCTCGCTCACCTTCACCTCGATCGCGAACAACGCGAACCTCGCGCCCGTGCTCGGGCCGCTCGCGACCAACCTGTTCGGCACGCTCGAAGGGAAGGTCAGCTGGATCGGCTCCAACACCCCGGTCGTCCTCACCTTCACTGTCGTCCAGGTGCAGCTCCCCGGCGGACCGTCCGGGTCGGGCACCTACATGACCCTCGACGCGGCGGCGGACGCGAGCTACCGCGCGATCACCCAGGGGCTGACCGGTCCCGCGGCGGTCGCGATCCTGCCGCAGTACGTCCAGGGCTACCCCGCGCTCCAGTACGACGGCCTGTTCTACTTCCTGATCGGCGCCGGCGTCGCAATCGTGCTGGTCGGCTACCTCTACTCGGCGAAGCTCGAGGCGTGGCTGATTCGGGAGACGAAGGAGCCGAAGACGCTCCCCGTGCTGTTCATCGGCTTCCTCGGGATCCTGGGAGGTTCGTTCGTGCCGTTCTATCCGTGGCCGTTCGTCCTGCTCATCGCGGGCGCGGTCATGCTCGTCGCCTGGAAGTTCCCGCAGCTCTCGCTCCTCATCCTGGTGCTGTTCATCACGCCGGCCGTCGCCTACCAGTCGGGAGCCCTCGGGCTCGTCTTCCTGTTCGCGACCGTCCCGATCCTGTTCGCCTCGCTCATCGACTGGCGGTTCGGTGCGGGCGTGTTCCTGACGCTCCTCCTGGCCCCGTTCGGCCTCTCGTTCATCGGCCCCGTGTTCTTCGCGCTGATCTTCTCGCTCTACCTCGGCCTCGCGGTCGCGGTCGCGGGCGGGATCCTGGTCAGCCTGTTCGTCACGCTGGGGAACTTCCCGGTCTTCGGCTACCTGACGGGGCCGGGCGGGAACGGGACCGTGAGCCTCGTCTCCGGACATTCGGCGCCGTTGCTCCCCACCCTGCCGATCCCCTTCTTCACGGCGAACGCCATCGGCTCGGCGTACGCCTCGGTCCTGAACCCCAACCTCTCGCAGCTCGCGAACGGGGGCTCGGGGCTCGGAGCGCTCCCGGTCCCGCTGGCGGAGATCGGGGTCTGGTGCCTCGCCATCTGGCTCATCACCACCGTCACCAAGGACCGCTCGCACCTGACCACCGACAACGTCCTCCGGTACTCGACCTACTCCGGGGCCCTCGTGGCCGGCGGCACGGCGGCCGGCCTGGTCGCGTTCGGCTACCTCGGCTGGTCGTCCATCGCGGTCGTCCTCCTCGTCCCCGCGATGCTCACCGCGGTCGTCGCCGCGCTCATCCTGCGGGACGCGTTCGAGGCCTACTTCACCTCCCGGCTCGGCGGCACCGCCGTCGGGACGCGGGTCGCCGAGATGAAGGGCCTGTCGAAGGTCACCTTCGACATGGTCGGGGGCCTCCACGACGTCAAGGCCGACATCAAGGAGTCGATGATCGTCCCGCTGCTCCGCCGGGACGTCACGACCCGGTTCAAGCTGGACCCGCCCAAGGGGATCCTCCTCTTCGGCCCGCCCGGCTGCGGGAAGACGATGCTGATGAAGGCGCTCGCCACCGAGCTCGGGGTCGAGATGATCTCGATCAAGTGCTCGGACGTCATGTCCAAGTGGTACGGAGAGAGCGAGGGAAAGATCGCCGAGCTCCTGCGGACCGCCCGCGAACGCGCCCCCTGCATCCTGTTCATGGATGAGATCGACGCGATCGCCAAACGCCGCGACATGTACAGCGCGGACGACGTTACGCCCCGCCTGCTCTCGATCCTCCTCTCCGAGATGGACGGGATCGACAAGTCCGCCGGGGTCATCGTCGTCGGGTCGACCAACAAGCCCGACCTGATCGACCAGGCGATGCTCCGGCCCGGCCGCCTCGACAAGATCATCTACGTCCCGCCCCCCGACTTCCAGGAGCGGACCGAGATCCTGCACGTCCACCTCGTCGGCCGGCCGGTCAAGGGGGACATCGACCTCACCGAGATCGCCCGGAAGACCGAGCGGTTCTCCGGCGCCGACCTCGCGAACCTCGTGCGGGAGGCGACGACCGTCGCCGTCCGCCGCCAGATGACGAGCGGCGCCCGCGCCGCGATCTCGATGGAGGACTTCCGGGCCGTCACGCCCCGGATGAAGCCGTCGATCTCGCTCCGCATGATCGCGGACTACGAGATGATGAAGCTCGACTACGAGCGCAAGATGCACCAGACGCAGCGGACGGAGCGGAAGGTCGTCGTGCGCTGGGACGACGTCGGCGGCCTCGAGGACATCAAGGGGGCCATCCGGGAGTACGTCGAACTGCCGCTCACGCGGCCCGAGCTGATGGAGAGCTACCGCATCAAGACCGGGCGGGGCATCCTCCTGTTCGGACCGCCGGGCTGCGGGAAGACCCATCTCATGCGCGCCGCCTCCAACGAGCTGAACGTCCCGATGCAGATCGTCAACGGACCCGAGCTCGTGAGCGCCCTCGCCGGCCAGAGCGAGGCCGCGATCCGGGAGGTGCTCTACCGGGCGCGCGAGAACGCCCCGTCGATCATCTTCTTCGACGAGGTCGACGCGCTCGCGTCCAAGGACTCGATGCGCACTCCCGAGGTGTCGCGCGCGGTCAGCCAGTTCCTGACGGAGATGGACGGGCTCCGGCCGAAGGACAAGGTCATCATCATCGCGACGACCAACCGGCCCCAGACGCTCGACCCGGCCCTGCTCCGGCCGGGGCGGTTTGACAAGATCTTCTACGTCCCGCCGCCCGACCTCGTGGCCCGCCGCGACATCTTCCGGATCCACATGAAGGGGACCCCGGTCGAGGGGCCGATCGACTTCGACCTCCTCGCGGAACGGAGCGCCGGGTTCTCGGGCGCCGACATCGCAAGCCTGGTCGACGAGGCGAAGTTGATCGCACTGCGGACGCAGCTGCTCTCGGAGGCGCCCGGGATGGTCCACGCTGCCCCCGGATCCGCGGCGGCGGTCGCCCAGGCGGTCGACGTGAAGGGCGTCCGGATGGAGGACCTCATCGAGGCGCTCAGCCGGGCGAAGAGCTCGATCACGGCCGAGACGCTCACCTGGGCGCAGGAGTTCATCCGCACCTACGGTACCCGCGGTTAGGGCGATGGATGGCGAGGGGGAGACGCCGGTCACCGCCGGGGAGGCGCCGCCGCCGGGCCTCTGGACCCGGCTTCCGGCGTCGACCTGGGCCGGCGTCGCGGTGATCGGGGTCGTCCTCTTCGCCCTCGGGATCTGGCTGCCCGCCTGGCGGGACGTCGCCGGCGGGGTCGGGATCAACTACGTCGCGGCCGCCGCCGGCGGCGCCCTGTTCGTCTTCGGGATCACCTTCGCGGTCCGCGCGCGCCAGGACGCCCAGCCGAGGCCGGTGGAGGAGATCCCCGGCGTCGAGGTGTTCCGGCCCTCCACCGTCGGCCGGGCCACCCCTGTCGAGCCGACGTCGGACGAGGAGCCGCGGTAGCCGCCATGCTCGATCGGAGGAGAGCGGTCGCGGTCGCGCTGCTCGCGGCGGTCGCGCTCCTCGGGACGTTCCCCGCGGCGCTCGCCGTCTCCGCTCCCACCGCGGGGCACTCCCCGGAGAGCCCGCTCGCGAGTGCGCTACCGAACCCCGCTCCCGCCGTGCGCGCCCCGCCGCCTCCACCGCTCTACTGCCCGCTCGGCTACCCCGGCTATACCAGCCTGCCGGGGAACGTGATGCCGCTCTCCCCGAATTTCGGGTACCAGGGCTCCTGCCACTACGCGGCCGTGGACGAGGTCCACGCCTCATTCGCCTCCGGGGCGGCCGGGTCCGCCGAGCGGTGGTCGATCCCCTGGACCCTGCCGAGCCAGGGTCCCGCGGGGCAGCAGAACGTGGAGGACGGGCTGTACGTCGGGATGGTCGTCTCCGGCGACCCGAACTCGATGTGGAACCAGTCCTATCTCGAGGTCTTCGCGAGCCCCTCGCTCGGGTCCGGGAACGCCCTCCAGTGGGACGTCGGGCTCGCGGTCCTCTCGTTCGCGAACATGACCTCGTTCGACCCGGTCGGCTGCCCCGACACGTCGTACAACCTCTCCTGGAATGACACCTACTTCTGCGAGTTCGACGACCTGACGGGAAGTGAGCCGATCACGATGTTCGGCGCGCTCGCCGGCGGCACCCCCCTCGCCCTCACCTTCAGCGGTAAATCCGGGGCGACCTCCGGCATGGGCGTCTGGGTGAACGAGACGAGCGGCAACCTCACCTCCGAGTTCGCCCACCTGAACGTCACGGGGACGAACACGTACGCCTTCGAGCCCGCGTATACCTCGGCCTGCGCCCAGGACTGTTACCTGACGTGGGGACAATCGTATGGGCTCGGGGTCGGTATCGACATTTGCCCGACCGGCGGCGCGGCGTCGGCCCAGTGCGACTCCTACAACGGGACCGCCTACACGACCCTCCCGCCGGTGACCTGGGGGGCGCCCGAGTTCTGGAACTCGACCGCGTCGAGCTACAGCGGCGACTATCTCTACCTCCAGCCGGAATCCGCGTCGGGGGTCTGCGACACGAACCCCCCGCTGGGGTCCACCACCTCCCCCTGCTACGAGTTCACCAACAACGGCGGGGACGGGTTCTACCCCTACTTCTCCCTGACCGCGACCGGGCTCGACTTCGGCCGGACCTACGCGGCCTCGGCCACGACCTACGGGGGGGCGTACGGGCAGTACCTGGAGACCCCCGGGACGCAGGACCTGAACCCGATCGTCACCACCGAGCTGGTCGATTCGAGCCTGGCCGGCTATGTCGCGCCGAGCACCGCCGTCAACGTCTCCTTCAACGTCACCGACCTCGGCACGATCGCCTCGACCCACCTCGCGTGGTCCGCCAACGGGAGCGCGTGGACGACCGACGTGCTCACCGGGAGCGGGACGAACTCGGCCCGATCCTACCTCGGAACGATCCCGGCGGGGCCGAACGGTCCGGTCCGCTACCAGGTCAATGTCACGAGCGGGGCCGGCCTCACCGTCTCGAGCTCCGTCCGGACCGTCCTGCGCGGTCCGCTGCCCACCTTCCTCGTCGGGGTCCAGGTCGTCCCGCCGGGATGCGGCGCGGTCGACATCGGTGGGCGGCCGTACACGAACGGCAGCGTCGCCGCCCTCGGCCCCGGACCGGTGCCGGTGTCGGCGACCGGCTGCTATCCCTACAATTTCACTTCGTGGCAGACCACGCCCGGCCTCACCGTCGGCCCCGGCGGGGCCTCGGGCGCGACCCTCACGGTGGCCGCGAGCGGCAACCTTACCGCGGAGTTCACCTACGTCCGCCCGACGGTCGCCCTCCTGCTCCGCGTGGCGCCCGCCGCGTGCGGGCTGGTCGTGATCGACGGGGTCGGGTACGGGAACGGGTCGTCCGTCGGCCTCCTCTACGGGCTCTCGCACGACCTGAGCCTCAACCTCACCTGCGCCGGGTACGCCTTCGGCGGCTGGACCCCCGGCCCTAACGTCACCGTCCTCGGGAGCTCCCTCGTGGCGCTCAACAACGGCACGCTCAACCTGAGCCTGGTCCCCGAGTCGGAGACGTCGCAGGTCCAGTTCGCCACCAACCCGTTCACGTGCGGGGGCGTCGGTCTCGGCGGGGCGGGCTACTCCCAGTTCGAGTCGGTCTACCTCTACCCGGGCTCCTACCCGCTCACGCCCGAGCCGTGCGCGCACTACGGGTTCGAGAATTTCACCACCCAGGGGACCGGCGTCGCGGTCTCCGGCTCCACGCTCGTGGTCGCGGGCACCGGCACCGTGACCGAGAACAACTTCCACCTGACCGAGGTCTACGTCGACACCAACCCCGCCGGATGCGGCGGGATCCTGCTCGACGGGACGTCGTATGCGGACGGCGTCTACGTCCCGGTCGAGAACCACTCTGCCTACACCGTCACCGCGTTCACCTGCGCCGGCCACTACCTCGACGCCTTCTCCGCCTCCGGCGGGCTCTCGCTCGAAGGGTCGCTGCTGACCGTCAACGGTTCCGGCGCGCTCCTGGTCGTCTCGCTGCCGGGGACCGCGAGCATCTTCGTCGGCTTCGTGACGACCCCTGCGGCGTGCGGGGAGATCGAGCTCAACGGGACCGACTACACCGACGGCGCCTTCGTCTCGCTCGCCCCCGACCAGGAGGTCCCAATCGCCGCACTTCCGTGCGCCGACTACGGCGTGGTCGGCTGGGAAGTGACGGGCGCCATCCAGATCGTCGGGAACGAGGTCTTCCTCAACGGCTCGGGCGCGATCACGGCGGTCTTCGGGGCCCTCGTGCCGATCCTGTTCGACACCGTCCCCGCGACGTGCGGGGCGACGCTCATCGACGGGGTCGCGTATGCCGACGGCTCGAGCGCGATCCTGATCAACGGCCGGAACTACTCCATCGCCCCCGCGCCGTGCCCCCACTACGAGCTCCAGTCGTTCGAGTCGAGCCCGTACGTCGCGATCCTCAACAGCTCGATCGCGCCGGACGGTCCGAGCACGATCACTGCCGTGTTCGTGCCGATCCCGTATGCCGTCACGACGACCGTCGCTGGACCCGGGTGCGGGTCGGTCACCCTCGAAGGGGCTCCGGTCGGGACCGGGGACCTCTTCAACCTCACCTGGGGGAACTACTCCCTCGTCGAGTCGCCGTGCTCGACCAGCACGTTCGCGGGGTTCACCGTGAGCGCGAACCTGTCGGTCGCCGCCGGCCGGCTGTTCGTGAACGGCAGCGGCACCGTGCTCGCGACCTTCCTTCCGATCCTGCCGCTCGTCTCCCTCGGCGGGAACACGGGGACGTTCGTCGGCGGCACCGCGCTGTTCTACGCGGCGGTCGCGGTCCCGGTCGCGGCGACCGGGTACTCCTACTTCTGGTCCTTCGGGGACGGGTCGAACAACACGACCGGCGTCAACACGACGACCCACGTCTTCCAGTCGACCGGGACGTTCACGGTGTCGGTCGAGGTGACGGACCCGTTCCACCACACCGCCAATGCGACCCTCCAGGTCACGGTCGTCGCCCAGCCCACCACCAGCTACTCCGCGAGCCTCGAGACGACGTACATCGTGCTCGGGGTCGCGGCGCTCATCCTGGTCGTGGTCGGCCTGCTCGCCTGGCGGAGGGATCCGCCGCGCTCCGCGCCGGCCGAACCGGCCGCCGCCGAGGCGCCGTCCGGCGCGCCGCCCCCGTAGCGCGGGACCTTCAGGTCGCGTTCCCGGGGTGGATCAGGTCCGAGAGGACCCGGAACGTCGCGAGCGCGTCCGCCTGGCGGACGACGAACGTCGACTCGAGATGGAGGCTCATCAATTCGAGGCAGTTGAGCCCCGCGCGGTAGAGCGAGCCCGAGAGGAAGGCGAGGACGCCGGGCGTCTCCAGGATCGTCTCGGGGCTGTGGACGGCGATCGCGGCGAGGCCGCGCTCGGCGACGAT
>JBEKJG010000009.1:0-99579 GCA_050011355.1 Thermoplasmata archaeon
ATACCGGCAGGAAGCGGTACAGCCGGGACTGGCCGGCATACGATGCGGCGCATAGGGACGAGCCGCTACATTTCGACCCCCTCATGTGGGACCTCTTGGAGCCACTAGACTCACTTGATCCGCCCCGGGCCGCGGGGAAACCTGGCCGACCGTCTACACCCCTTAGGGTGCAGTTCCTGGTCGCGGCGAAGTATGTGCGCTCCAAGCGGGGTTCTCGGGGCGCCAATGGAGAACTGGCGAAGGACTGCAAGGCCTACGACACCCTCCTGTCGCGGCCTCTGAACGAGTCGGCGCCCTCACGCTTGTTCAATCGGGCTGGCGTGACTCAGCTGATAATCGAGCTCATTGAGAGGTCGTCGATGGCCATGGTTGACATTGAGGACGGGGGAACTGTCGCGCTCGACTCTACCGGGTTCTGCATCGAGTGCCGCGGGGCTTACTGTACCGAGAAGCACGACCCGGGTCGTCGGCACACGTGGATCAAGGCCCATATCGCGGTTGGCGTGAAGACTCACATTATCCTTAGCGCGAAAGTCACGGACGAACACGGCGCGGATTGCCCCCAGTTCCTGGACCTGCTCAATAGGGTTGTGACGCGGGGTCACAAGCCTGCGAGGGTGGTGGCCGACAAGGCGTACTTGAGTCGAGAGAACATCGACGGGGCCATCGCACTGGGAATCGATCCGAAGATCCCCTTCAAGATTAACTCAGTGGCACGGGCGAAGGGGAGTCCGGCGTGGAGGCAGAAGTATCACGAGTTCATGGCAAAGAGGGAGGAGTTCGATCGGGCCTACCACCTCCGATCGAATGTGGAGAGCGTGAACAGTGCCGTCAAGCGCACCCTCGGCGAACAGCTACTATCGCACAACTCGATCGCCCGTTTCAACGAATTCCTGATGCGCCTGCTCTGCTACAACATTGGGGTCGTCGTCGAACAGGCCTACGAGCACGATATCATTCCAAACGTTAGGCGCCGTGGGAAAGCCAAGGTCAAGCGGACGAGGGCGCGGACCCTCGATTCGGTGCGCGAATTTATTGGCGGAGCCCCGAAAGAATCGGTCGACTCCGGGCTACCGCTATAGAAAAAATCCCACAGCCGTCCCGGATGGAGACTCAGGGTGGCCCGACTGGCTCCCACGTCGCTGCGTCTAGCATTGGCCCTGACCCGTAGGTTTCATCGGTCCCGCAGTTGGGGATGCGAGAAGGGCGTCAGTGCGGGAGCGGAGGCCGAGTCCTTTTCTCGTCACAACGTTCCGAGCGCCTGTGCGACCCCCCACGAGTCCCCCGCTCCGACTCGTGTTGTTCGACATGGACGACACGATCTTTGACCACATGCTCACCTGCCGCGCTGCGATCGAGCGAGTCCGCGCGGAGGAGCCCCAACTTATGGCGCTTCCAACGGACCGCCTGTGGAAGGAGTACCTGGTCCTTCTCGACACAATGTACCCGAAGCTCTCGGCCGCCCACGAGGAGTATGGGCGGTTTCGAGCCGAGCGCTTCCGGCGATTGGCGCAACTCAGTGGATGGGAGATCGATCTCCCCTACGCGACCGAGATCTCCCTGCGCTATCGAGCTCACTATCAGAAGTTGCGGCGCCCTGTACCGGGGGCTCCGGAGTTCGTACGACGAATGGCCCGACGAACTCGGGTGGGCATTGTGACGAACAACGAATACAGTGAGCAGGAGGAGAAGCTTCGTTTCCTCGGACTTGACGGTGTGATCGACCCCTTGGTCGTGTCCGCGAAGGAACAGGTGGCCAAACCGGACCCTCGCATCTACGGGATCGCCCTCGCCCGCGCCGGCGTCGAGGCGACGGAGACCGTGATGATCGGAGACTCTTGGAAGAATGACGTGCTGGGTGCGCGAAGTGCCGGTATTCGGCCCGTCTGGTTCAACCGGTTTGCGCTGGCCCGACCGAGTCGGCACCGGGCCGAAGAGATCCGGTCCTTCCGCCCGTCCGCTCCGGTCGAAGCCATCCTGCGGGGCCGAAACTCGAGGGCTCGCGGAATGCACGACTAGCGCGGGACCCGCGTGGGCATCGTCCGCATTATATCGGCAACCCCGTTCGGCGTCCGATGCCCGGGAGCCCGGAACCGTGGACGCCCGCCGCGCGCCGGGTGCTCCCGGCCATGCGGGCCTGGCGGATGGCGTTCCACCAGGAACCGGAACTCTCCCTGCACGAGGAGCGCACCCGAGAGAAAGTGGTCGGGGCGCTCAAGGAACTCAACATCCCCTACCGAACGTTCGACGATGTCGCGGGCGTGGTCGGACTCATCGGGGCCGACCGACCGGGCCCGGTGGTCGCCCTCCGTGCCGACATGGATGGGCTCCCGATCACCGAACGCACCGGCTTACCCTTCGAATCCAAGTTCCCGGGCCGAATGCACGCGTGCGGCCATGATGTCCACATGGCCTGCCTCCTGGGGGCGGCCGCGATCATGTCGCGCGCTCCCCGTCCCCTCGCCGGGCCGGTGAAGCTCATTTTCCAACCCGCGGAGGAGGAAGGGGGTCGGGGCGGAGCGCTCCCGCTCATCGAACGTGGGTGCCTCGAGGACCCGAAGGTCGAATTTGTCGTCGGCCAGCACGTTGAACCGGGGGTGCCGCTCGGGAGCGTAGGTTGGAAGGTCGGCCCGTTCATGGCCGCGGCCGACCACTTCCGCCTCGTCGTGCGGGGGCACGGTGGACATGCATCAACCCCCCACCAGGGACCGGACGCGATCGTCGTGGCGAGCGAGATCGTGGTCGGACTCCAGACGCTGGTCAGTCGGATCCGCGACCCCCTCGACCCGGTCGTAGTCAGCGTCGGGTCGGTCCACGGCGGGACGCGCAACAACATCCTGCCGGACGAGGTCGTGCTCGAAGGCACCGTCCGCACCCTCAACCCTACGACCCGCTCTACGATGGAGTCGGCCCTGCGGCGCCGGGTCCGGGCGATCGCGGCGAGCGTCGGCGCCCGTGTGCGCATCGAGTACATTCACGGGTACCCGTCGGTCTTCAACGACCCCGAGACGACGCGGACCGTGGCGACGGCGATCGGCCGGGAGTTCGGGAAGGATCACGCGGTCGAGATCGAACACCCGATCATGGGCGCGGAGGACTTCTCGCAATACCTCCTCCGGGCGCCGGGCACATTCCTCAGTCTCGGGGTCGGGGTCCCGGGGCCGCGCGCGAGCCTGCACTCCGCCACCTTCGCGCCTGACGAGCGCGCGCTCGTCATCGGCGCCGCCACGTTGGCCGCAGCGGCGGAAGGGTTGCAGGGTGGTGGCGCGTGAGCCTGGACGAACGTCGCTCCGACTTCCCCGCGCTCCGCGATCGTCCCGACGGGAGGAGCCCGGTCTACCTCGACTCCGCCTGCATGTCGCTCGTCCCCCAGTCGGTGCTGGACGCGATGGGAGAGTATTACCGGGATTTCCCCGGATGCGGCGGCAGGAGCCTTCACCGGTTCGCGGAAGAAGTCGGGCGGCGCTACGAGGCCACTCGAGAGGGATTTGCCCGCCGGCTGGGACGGAGCGACGCGTCGAACATCGTATTCCTGCGCAACTCGACCGAGGCGATCAACCTCGTCGCCCAGGGACTCGACTGGAGGCGCGGAGAGCGGGTCCTCATCTCGGATCGCGAGCACAACTCCAACCTCGTCGTATGGCAGCGGCTCGCGAAGGAGCGCGGGGTCCGAATCGAGATACTCCCCTTGTCCGACCTCGGCGAGTTCGACGGCGAGGAGTTCGAGCGCCGCCTTGCCGACGGGATCCGGCTCGTCAGCCTATTCCAAACCTCGAACCTCGACGGCCAGTCCCTGCCGGTCCGGGAGATCACAGAGCGGGCGCACGACCGCGGGGCCCTCGTCCTGTTCGATGGGTGCCAGGCGGCGCCGCACGAACCGATGGAGCTCGACCGACTCGGGATCGATTTCTACGCCGTCTCGGGCCACAAGATGCTCGGCCCGACCGGAACGGGAGTACTCGCCGCCGCCCCGGGACCGCTCGCCACGCTCCGCCCCCTCCTGCTGGGGGGCGAGACGGTGGAGTGGAGCACCTTGACCGACCACGAGCTGCGGCCCCCGCCCTACCGGTTCGAGGCGGGGCTCCAGAACTACGCCGGGATTATCGGCGCCGGTGCGGCGCTCGAGTACCTCGCCCGGCTCGACCCCGCCGAGATGCGGGCGAAGGAGGTCGCGCTGAACCGCCGCTTCACCGAGGCGATGGCGGGAGAGCCCCGCGTCCACATCCTCGGCCCGAAGGCCCCCGAACAACGGCCCAGCATCGTCGCGTTCGCCCTGGATGGGGTCGACCCGCACGATGCCGCCCTCTTCCTGGACGAGGGCCACCATGTGATGGTCCGGTCCGGGCGGCACTGCGTCCACTCGTGGTACGCCGAGCGGAACCTGAAGGGGAACGTCCGGGCCTCGTTCTATCTCTACAGCCGACCCTCGGACGTCGACGCGCTGATCACCGGGGTCCGGGAGCTGCTCGCGCGGATCCCGTTCAGCGGTACATCGGCTGCGACGACGGCGTAGTCCCCTCGGTCCGGGTCCGGTCGGCGGCGTGCCGCTGGATGGACAGCAACTGCTGCTCGATCCGCTCCGCCTCGGCGTAGAGCGGGACGGGGTCGAGCGGGGTGTGCAGCAGGATGCGGTTGATCGTCTCGAGCACCTTGGCGGCGGCCCGCGCGTCCGGATAGTCCGGCTGCGCCTCGGCCAGGAACGTCAGCACGTCGAACCCCCGGCGGCGGCCCTCGTTGAGGAGGACGCCGGCGATCCCGGTGATGACCCCTTCGGCGAACGGGATGGTGTTGGGCTCGATGTACAGCTCGCGGGCCTTCCGGGTGCTGGCGACCCCGTAGACCTTTACGTCGTTGAGGCGGGCGCCCTTGCCTTTCGCGCGGGGGTCGGCCTCGACGACCAGCCCCTCGGGAGAGACGAGGAGCGAGCAGCGCTGCTCCTGCACCCAGTCCATGATCGCGTTGGCGAGGGGGTGGATGATCGCGGGCGAGGGGTGGAACTCGGAAACGAAGGCGACCAGCTTGTCGGCGCCGCGTCCGGCACGGTCGGTCGGGGGCTTCCCCGCGTAGATCCGCACGGGGTGCTGTGGGTTCCCGTCCCGGACGAGAGAGACCGTCGGGAAGGCGGGGGACTCGACGATCCCGATCTGCTCCATCTCGAGCGTGTCGATGAGGTAGTTTGCGACGATCGAACTGACCAACCCTACGGACGGGAATCCATCGATGACCAGCGCGCCTTCGACATCGACCCGCTTGATCTCGTAGATACGGACCTCGTCCGGGGCCATCCGCATGCTTAGAGGGACCTCTCGACGATGTGGCCGATCTCTTTCGACAGGAGGTTCACGATGTCCTCCATCAGGGCCCGCCGGACCTCCGGCGGGAGCGACGCGAGGCCCAGGCGGGCCGTCGCCGCACCGACTCGGACGAGGGCGGCGTACTCCGTGGCGCGCGCCTCGAGCAGCTGGCGGACCGAGTCCTTGAGGTCCTTCTCGAGCTTCGGGTCTTCGCGGAGGACCTTCTCGAGATGCTTGCGGATCTCCTCCTTGACGATGTCGCGGGTCGCTTCGCGGACGAGCTCCTCGGGCCGGAGGAGGTCTCCGGCGCTCTTCATGAGCATGCCGAGAGGGTCGCCGGCCGTACCGTCGCTCATCGGCCGTCGATGCCGGGTCAGGGGCATAAGCGTTAGGGGGTAGAGGACGTGTCCACGGCCTCCCGGCGCAGCGCCCGTTGCGGCCGATGAATCCAGTGCGGGCCCACCTTCGAATGCCAACCCTCTCATTCGACGAGAGGTGATTTTGATCGGCCATTCCATCGGTCCCGATGCGGGATCGGTCGGCTCCCCTCGGCGGGGCCCGGCCCCCAAGGCAAGTTTTTATCTCGCACCGGGCGTCCGCACCCGCGGTGGGCCGGTAGATCAGCGGAAGATCGCTACCTTGGCAAGGTAGAGGTCGCGAGTTCAAAGGGCCGGGGGCGCGACACTTCCGGCCGGAAATTCTCGCCCGGTCCACTCTCCTTGAATGGGCCCGGGACATCGGCAAGTGTCGAGACCGGGCACCGACACGAACCGAGCCGCTTTATACCGCGCAAATCCTCGACCCGTCCCGTGGAAGGGGAGATCCGAGAGAAGATCGCCGGGGAGGTCGTCCTTTCCCCGCACCCCGGACGTACGCTCCGCAAGTGGCGGGAGGATTTCGGGGTCTCCCAGCGCGATCTCGCCAAGCAGTTGACGACGGTCCCGTCGGTGATCTCGGACTACGAATCCGAGCGCCGGGCGAGCCCGGGGGCGGCGTTCATCCGACGGTACGTGGACGGCCTGCTCGCGATCGACACCCAGACCGGTAGTCGAGTGGGCCAGCGGCTCGGGGTGCGCTCGCACTCCGACGGGATCCTCGGGCTGCGCGAGTTCGCGGTCGCCATCCCGCTCCGAGCCCTCGCGGACCGGCTGGAGGCGCGGGCCGCGAGCCGGGTCGACCTCCACCGCGACATCCACGGGTTCACCGTACTGGACGCCCCCCGGGCGATCCTTTCGATCGACGCGTCACGCTTCGTGGAGGTGTACGGCTGGACCACCCAGCGCGCACTCATCTTCGCCAACGTCAAGTACGGTCGCTCGCCGATGGTAGCCATCCGCGCCCATCCGCTCAAGCCCGCGGCGGTCGTCTTCGCGAACCCCGGGCGGGTCGACGCGCTCGCCGTCCGCCTCTCCGAGGTGGAGAACATCCCGCTCCTCACGACCTCGCTCGCCGCTCCCGCCGTTCTCGAACGGCTCGAGGAGCTCTAGGGAGGTCGGGGAAGGACACATGGACGCAGGGATCGTAAGTTACGGGGCGTACGTGCCGAGATACCGGATCACGCCGACCGAGATCGGACGGGTCTGGGGTACGGACGGCGAAGGCATGGGGGTCGGGTTGAACGTCATCCGGAAGAGCGTGCCCGCCCCGGACGAGGACACGATCACGATCTCGACCGAGGCGCTCCGGGTCGCGCTCATCCGCGGCGGCATCGACCCCCAGCAGATCGGCGCCCTCTACGTCGGTTCGGAATCGCACCCGTACGCGGTGAAGCCGACGGCGACGGTCGTCTCCCAGGCGGTCGGCGCGACCCCGAACCTCACGGCCGCCGACTTCGAGTTCGCGTGCAAGGCCGGGACGGCCGCGATTCAGACCTGCCTGGGGATGGTCGGAGCACAGATGATCCGCTACGGGGTCGCGATCGGGACCGACACCTCCCAAGGGGCTCCCGGCGACGCCCTCGAGTACTCGGCGAGCGCGGGGGGTGCCGCGTTCGTCATCGGGCGCGAGAACGTTATCGCCCGCGTCCACCGGACGCTTTCCTACACGACCGACACCCCCGACTTCTGGCGCCGGGAGGGCCAGCGCTACCCGAGCCACGGTGGCCGATTCACGGGCGAGCCCGCCTACTTCCGGCACGTCACCGAATGTGCCAACCGCATGTTCGAGGCGGTCGGTTCCGCGCCCAAAGACTACCAGCACGTGGTCTTCCACCAACCCAACGGCAAATTCCCCCAGCGCGTGGGCAAGCAGCTCGGGTTCACGGAGGCCCAGATGCGGTACGGCCTCGTGACCCCCTACATCGGAAACACCTACTCCGGGGCGGCGCTCATCGGTCTCGCGAACGTCCTCGATCACGCCCAACCCGGCGAGAGGATCCTCATGGTCGGCTACGGCTCGGGCGCCGGGTCGGACGCCTTCGACCTCGAGACGACCGACGCGCTCGGTACGTTCGACCATTCCTACGGGCGCCCGATCCAGGAGTACCTGGACGGGGGCGTCGAGATCCCCTACGCCGTCTACGCCAAGTTCCGCGGCAAGATCCACATGGGGGGGGAGTAGCGATGCGGGAGGTCGCCGTCCTGGGCGTGGGGCAGACGAAGTTCGGCGAGCTCTGGGACCGCTCGTTCCGCGAGATCGGGATCGAAGCCGGCCTGCAGGCGCTGGTCGACGCGAAACTCGGGAGCGGGGACCTGGGCGGGCTGTTCCTTGGCAACATGGCCTCGGGAACGCTCCTCGACCAGGAGCACATCGCCCCGCTCATCCTCGACTACGCCGGCCTCGCGGGACGCCACCTGCCGGCCGTCCGGGTCGAGGGCGGAGGCGCCTCGGGATCGCTCGCCCTCCATCAGGGGTTCCTCGCCGTCGCGAGCGGGCTCTACGATTTCGTGGTCGTCGGCGGGGCCGAGAAGATGACGGACGTCCTGGATACGACCGCGAACGAGATCATCAGCTCTACCGCCGACCACGAGTGGGAGGTCGTCTTCGGGGCGACCCTGCCCGCGCTGTGGGGGCTCATCGCGCGCCGCCACATGCACGACTTCGGGACGACCCGGGAGCAGCTCGCCCGCGTCGCGGTCCAGATGCACGAGAACGGGTCGAAGAACCCGCGGGCCCACTACCGGAACAAGCTCACGCTCGAGCAGGTCCTCGGGGCCGGAGAAGTCGCGGAGCCGCTCGGGATGCTCGACTGCGCCCCACTCTCGGACGGCGCCGCCGCGGTCGTCCTAGGCCCGCTCGATGTCGCCCGAAAATACACCGACACCCCGGTCCGCATCGCGGCCAGCGAGGTCGCGTGCGACACGATGGCGGTGCAGCACCGCGCGTCGGTGACGACCCTCGAGTCGACGGTCGTCGCCGCGCAGCGCGCCTTCCGGCGGGCGAAGCGCGCCCCGGCGGACGTCCGGGTCGCCGAGGTGCACGACGCCTACACCATCAGCGCCCTGATCGCATTGGAGGACCTCGGCTTCGCCGAAAAAGGCCGGGCGGGCCCCGAGTTCGCGAGCGGAAGGTTCGCCCCCGGTGGATCGCTGGTCGTCAACCCGTCCGGCGGGCTGAAGGCCCAGGGCCGCCCGTTCGGCGCGGTAGGGGTCGCCCAGGTCGTCGAGCTGGTCCGCCAGCTGCGGGGCGAAGCCAAGGAACGGCAGGTGAACGGCGCGACGCTCGCGCTCGCCCACGACGTGGGCGGGACCGGGGCGACCAGCGCGGTGCATCTCCTGGAGAGGACCAACTAGAGGGGAACCATGTCGATCGCACGTTTCTGGCGCGAGACGCCCCGACGCTACAACCTCGGCGGCTCCAAGTGCACGATCTGCTCGACGGTCTACTTCCCGCCCCGGGCGGTCTGCCCGACCTGCCCCCAGCACCGGACGACGCTGGAGAAGATGGTCCCGTTCCAGCTCACCGGCGACGGGGAGGTCTACTCCTACACGGTCGTCCACGACGCGGCCGAGGGGTTCGAGATGCAGGTGCCCTACGTCATGGCGCTGGTCAAGACGGTCGAGGGACCGATCCTGACGGGCCAGGTCGTGGACGTCGAGCCCGGCCAGGTCCAGATCGGCCTCAAGGTCCGCGCCACCTTCCGGAAGCTCCGCGAGGAGGGCAAGGCCGGCGTCATCCACTACGGGTACAAGTTCACCCCCGCCCTCGAGACGGACGTGCGTCCGCCCGCGCGCGGGCCGACCGTCCCCGTCGAAACCTCCGTCCCGTCGTCCACCGACCGGGCCTCCGCGTGAGCGCGCCGTTCCGCCGGGACGGCACCGCCCGCCCGCCGATCGAGGAGGGTCCGAAGGACGAGGAGTTCGCCCGGACGTACGCCGCTGGGTACGAGGAGGGGGTGCGCAGCGCGCTCCGCGAGATCCTGGGCCATACCTCCCGCGGGCACACCGCGGCCGAGCTGCGGATGCTGGTCGAGAGCCGGCTCGCCCGCCTCTCCGAGGAGGTCGAACTGAAGCGCCGCAGCATGCTCGCCCCGCCCCGGCAACCCGCGTGGGCCTCCCTGCTCCGGCCACCGGCGGGCGCTCGCCCCTGGGTCGCCCCGGTCGGGTCGTCCCCGCCCCCGGGTCCCCACCTCGCCGCGGGCGGCAGCCTCCTCATCCGGGAGGAACGGCCGCATCGAGCCTTGGAGATCCTCCGCGACACCGCGACGCGGTTTCCTCGGGTCGTCCTCCTCTCGCTGCATCCTCCCGAACTCCCCGGGGTCCCCGCCGGTCAGGTGATCGTGATCCCGATCGCCGCGGGGAGTGACGCTCCGGGGGCCCCCGGACCTGGCCCGGGCGAGATCGGGGGACGACTCCGGGAGCCGACCGAGTCTCCCGGCGGGGCGCTCGTCTACCTCGACGCATTCGAGTACCTCGCGACCGAGCACTCGCTCGAGCCGATGCTCCGCTTCGTCCAATGGATGGGCACCCAAGCGGGCGCGACCGGGTCCGCCCTCCTCGCCTCCGTCGACCTCCGCTCGCTCGACCTGAAGGACCAGAGCCGCCTCGAGCGGGCGTTCCAGACCCTCGGGTAGCGGGGCCCAAGCCGCCACGACTCCGGTGCGCGAGCACCGATAGACATAGGAACCCGGAGCGCCACCCACGCACGGAGGCCCCATCCCGTGCAGGTCGCCTTCTTCACCGATTCCTACCCGCCGATGCGGGACGGCGTCGCGGAGATCACGGGGGGCCTGGCGCGTACTCTCGTCCGGCTCGGGATCAGTGTACGAGTGTTCGCACCGCAAACCGCCAACGACGCCCCGTCGGTGGAAACCGAGGAGGACGGCGTCCTCGTGCGCCGCATCCGCTCGGTCGCCGTGCCGTTGTACGGGCAGTACCGATGGCCGGTGTTCCCCTTCGGACTCGTCCGGGAGGCGCGGGGCGTCTCCGAGTCGGATGTCGTCCACGTCCACTCCCCCGGCGGGGTCGGGAGCGCGGGGTTCCTCGCCTCCCGCCGCTTCGACCGGCCCCTGGTCGGCACCTTCCACACCAACATTCGGGAGATGGAGGTCTCCGTTCCCCGCAAGCTCCTCGTCCCGCAGTTCTTCCGGGTCGCGTGGTGGTGGAACCTCGGCCTCTACTGGCGGTGCGACGTCGCGACCGCACCGTCCGCCGCGGCGCGGACCGCACTCATGGGCGGGGCCCGAAAGCCGTTCCGCCGTCCCGTCGAGGTGGTTCCGAACGGGGTCGACGTGGGCCGGTTCGGTCCCGGCATGGCCGTCCCGGACTGGCGGACCCGATGCGGGTTCCCGCCGCAGCCGCTCGTGACCTACCTCGGCCGCTTGACCGTCGATAAGGGCGTTCACCGGTTCCTGGATGCGGTCGCGGACGCCTCCGCCCACGCCGACCTCGTCGCGATCGTGGGCGGTGCGGGCCCGGAGGAACGGGCGGTGCGCACCCGCATCACCGAGGACGCCCGTCTGCGCGGCCGGGTGCGGTACATCGGCCCCGTCGCGGAGGAGGAGAAACCGGCCCTCCTGAGCCAGACCGACATCTTCGTCCTCCCGTCCACGAGCGATACGTCGAGCGTGGCGCTGCTGGAGGCGATGGCCTGTGGGACCACGGTCGTGGCCCCGGCGACGGGCGGGGCGGCCGAGCTCGTCGAAGACGGCGAGACCGGTCGACGGGTCCCCGTGCTGGCGCCCGGAGCCCTCTCGACCCTCCTCGTGGAACTCGTGGAGGACCCCGCCGAGCGCGCGGCGCTCGGCCGCCGGGCCCGCGAGGAAGTGTCGCGGAACGCGTCGCTCGAATCGATGGCCCGCCGGTTTATCTCTCTGTACGAACATGTAATCGATTCCCGGAGGTCCGATGGCGGTCGTTCCACTGCCTGAACTCGACAAGCTGGCCCACGACCTCGCGCGCGAACGCCACGGGTCGTACTCCGAACGAGCCCTCGGCCGCGCGTACGAGGAGTACCTCGCGCGGCGACGGACCCCCCTCGGTCCGTTCCGTCTCGGGGCCGACGGCCGCGAGTTCAGCACCTTCTACGACCTCGTCGCCGACCCGACGGCCGGCGCCGAGTCGATGGAGCTCCGCCTCGACCCGGTCCCGCCCCCCGGGGCCGCGTGGGAGTTCCTCCGTCCGTTCTCGCGGATCCGCTTTGCCGCCGACGGGAGCGCGGACGTCTTTCCGATCGGCGAGGGCGACCCGACCCGGGTGATCGCCCGGTTCCTCCTGCGGGAACACTACCTGCCGCGGACCCAGGCCGAAGAGGACCGAGCGGCCGGCGGCGGACCGAGGGTCGCGCTCCCGACCACCCTCCGTTCCTGGCAGGAGGGGGTGGCCGCCTGCCGGACCCGGGGGCTACTCCCGTTCTCGGTGGCGATCCTGCTGTATTTCCCCGATGAGCGGATCTCCTACGAGCTCGACCTCGTACGGTCGCTGCTCCTGTCCGACCTCCGGGCGGGCCGTCTCGCGGCTCCTCGGCGGGTCCCTCGGTCCTCGCGGCTGAGCTGGCGGGTGGACCGGGCGGTGGGACGTGGCGATATCCCCCTGCTCGCCGCCCGGGCCCTCACGGTCCTGGTCGAATCCCAGGGGCTGACCGCGGTCGAGATGACGCATGTCTTCGGCGGGGTCCGGGAAACGGTAGATTCCGCACTGCAGGGACTCGCCACGCGCGGGTTCGCGAGCTTCGATCGGCGGACGGGGACCTACCGTGCCCGACTCGACGCCTTCGCTCCCCCGCCTCTCGCCCCTGATGGTTCACCGACCGCCCCGTCCGGCGGGAGCAATCCCGCGCTGCGGACCAGCGTTCAGGAGCTGATCGCCGCCGCCGATGCCCGCGCCTCCTGTCCTCTCTGCGGGGACCCGCTACCGCCCGGCACGCGCGGGATCCTGTGCCCCCGCTGCGCGGCCGAAGTGAACGCGGGGTAGGGAGCGGGCCTGTCGGGAGTCTCCGCCCTCGGCGGGGTTCGCCGAAGGCCTTTGAACCCGAGTTCTCTGGCTTAGAAGGCCAGTGCTTGGTCCGGGCTAAGCTACAGGCCCGAGGTCGGACCGGCGCCCCGCCCCATAATCCTTCGGTCCCACGGCTGGCCCTTCCCCCCGGACGCCGACGCGACCAAGTGGGCGATCCGGAGCGCCTCGGGGACATGCCCCCGAACGATCGTCCGGTTCAGGAGACGGACGGCGTCGGACCGACGGCATCCGATTGCGGTCAGGAGGAGGGGTGGCCCGGGCGGCGGCACGGAGAACAATCGGTGCCGGCGGAGCAGGGCCCACCGACGGTGGGCGTCGCGCGGGAACCACTTCCGGAGAGCGGCGTGGATCGCGGGGAAATCCGGGCGTTCGCGCGTGACCGCCACGACCGGAACGTCCAGCGCGCGCCCCAGCCGGTCGAGGTCGAGCACGTTGAACCCGCCGACCACCACCCCGTCCAGAAGCACGGCGTGCAGGCCCTCGAGACCGCCGGTCGCCCGGACGAGCCGGATCACCTCGGTCGTCGCGTCGCGCCCGTCGACCCGCACTCGGCCGGTCCGGACGGATTCGACGCGGTCGGGCGCCGCCACCGCAACGGCCGCTACGGGGGCCCAGCGGTCGGTCCGGCGGAACGCGCCGTCGTCCACCCCGACGACCCGGACGTGCAACTTGGAGAATCTCGGACGCAACGCTAAGACCCCGGAGGGGGTCGGCCGGAGCGGATGGCGCTGCCGATCATCAGCGTTCGATGCCCGGCCTGCGGGGGCCCGGTATCGGTCGTTCCGGCGCCGTCGCCCCCGACGCAATGGTATCCTTGCCCTCATTGCCACGCCCCGGTGCCGGTCGTCTTGCCGCGCGACCCCCCGCCGCTCTACAGCTGGGAGGTCATGCCCGGCCTTTACCCCTACCTTCCTACGCCCCGGGTCCCCCGATGGAGGGCGAGTCGGGCGGCCGCCGGTGCCCTCGTGAACGTCGCGGTGATCGCGGCGGTCCTCGCGGCGATCCTGGGGTACTATGCGATCGCCGCGACCGCGCCATCCAGTTACGCGGTCTCCGGGTCCGTCGAACTCCAGCCGAACTCCTCCAGCGCTCCCTACCCGGCGGTCGGGGCCGTGATCGTCGCGACCGATGAAGCCGGTCATGACCACAACACGACGACCGATCTCGGAGGGAATTTCGAGCTGGGGGGGTTACCGACCGGAGGAATCTCCGTGAATGTCAGCTTCCCCGGATTCGCGCCGCTGACGGTCGACATCTTCCTCTCGACCGTGTACTCCGCCGGCGCGGGAGCGATCGACGTCGTCCTCGATCCGGGGAGCGTCTCGAACGGCACCCTCGGCTCGCTCACGCCGTTCGTGAATCTCGAGACGTTCGTCGCGGCGATGGGCGGGGCGGTCGTTCTTCTCGGGCTCGTCGCCATCATCGCGGGGGCCGCCGCGATCCTCACCCTCCGCTCGGACCGCCCCGCGCTCGGCGTGGTCGGGGGCGGAGCCGGTCTGGTCGCCCCGCTCGCCCTGGTCTTCCTGGACGTCGGAGACCCGTTCCCGATCCTGCTCGCCGCGAGCGCGATCCTCGCCGCGATCGGCGGGTTCGCCCTCGCGATCCGGGCCATCGAGATGGGAATGGTCGGGGCGGCTCCGGACTGACCTCACCCCCAACCGACAGGTTTAGCCGAGGCGGGTCCTGCCGGACCGGACCATGGAGCTCCGGGTCGGTTGCTCGTCCTGGACCTCGGACGCCTGGACGGGTCGGGTCTACCCCAAGAACCTGCCGGACGGCGACCGACTCTCGGTCTACGCGAAGTTGTTCGACACGGTCGAGGTCGACTCGACCTACTATCGCAGCCCCCCGGAAGGGATGGTGCTCGGGTGGCGGCGAAAGACGCCGCCCGGATTCCTGTTCACCCTCAAGTTCCCGCGCGACCTCCTGGACCCGAAGCGGCCGGTCGACCGGGAGAAGGTCGCGGCGTTCGTCGCCGTCGCCCGCCGGCTGAACGAGAAGCTCGGGGCGATCCTGCTCCAGTTCCCGCCGTGGGTCCGTCCCGGACGGGCCGAGGAGTTCCTCTCGAGCGTCCTCGACGCGCTCGACCCGGGACCGCGGTATGCGGTGGAATTGCGGGACGCGGGATGGTTCCAGGGCGAGACCCGGGAGCGGCTGGTCAAGGGCCTGACCGACCGGCGGGTGGCGCTCGCCTGGTCGTACCTCACCTACGTCGAAGTTCCCCCCGAACGGAGCGCCGATTTCGTCTACCTGCGGTTCATCGGGGACCACGACACGATCCCCGCCGACACCCACGGTGAGATCCGGGTGGACCGCTCCTCGGTGACGGCGCTCTGGGCGAGCCGGCTCCGGGACATCCACGACACGGCGCAGATGGCGTTCGTCCTGTTCAACAACCACTACGCCGGGTTCGCCCCGGCCTCGGTGAATGAGTTCCGGGCCGAGATGGGGCTTCCTCCGATCGACCCCGGCCGCTATGCCCGAGGGGCCCGTCGGCTCGACGCGGACGACGTGCCGGGCTAGCGCTGTCCCCGGGGGCCCGTGGCCGTCGCGGGGTGCGCTGCCGGGAGCGGGCGCCGGGATCGGAACCCGCCGGTAAGAGTGTGGTAATGGCCAACCTCCGGCTCCCCCCGAAGCCAGCAGAGGAAGACCACCTCGCCGCCGACATACCCGTAGAAGTCGACCAGCCCGGAGTCGACGTCCCGCAGCTCGATCGCCTCCCGGTGAAGGGAGCCGACCGCCTCTTCCAGGCGCTGGGTGAGGTTCCCCCATTCCGAGTCGAGCTGGTTCTTCCGCTCGTGGTCCGCGTGATCCGGGGCGTCGACCTCCTTGCCCCAGAACTCCTGGAGCCGGCGGAGCTCCGTGTGGACCTCGCCCAACCGGACCGTCCAGGCCCGGAGGCGCGGCAAGAGCTCCTCGAGCTCGGGGACGCGCGCGTTCGCTTCCTCGACAGTCCAGAGCCGCGGTGGGTTCACCTCGGAGGTGTCGGACGGGATGTCGGCGTGCGCCATTGTCTAGGGAAGAGCCCGGTAGAGTATTTACCCACGTGATGAGGGCACGGTAACCGGGCCGAGGGGTCGCGCCGTCGACCCGGGACCGTTCCGTCGTCCGGAAACGGCCGCAGGGGCGAGCGTCCGGCCCGGGGTCGGCGCCAACCGTTAAACTGGCCCCACCCCTGCCCCGCCGAGGAGAACCGTGCAGGCAGTGGTGAAGACGCACCGGGGTCCCGGCGGCGAGGTCATGAAGGTTCCGGACCCGACGCCGGCCGAGGACGAGGTCCTCGTCCGGATACGCGCGTCCTCGATCTGCGGAACGGACGTCCACATCTGGAAATGGAACGAGTGGGCGCAGGAGCACATTCGCAAGGTCCCGATGATCTTCGGCCACGAGCTGAGCGGGGAGGTCATCCAGGTCGGCAAGCGCGTGCGGAGCCTCGCGGTGGGGGACCACGTCTCCGCGGAGACCCACATCGTCGACGGTACCTGTTACCAGTGCCGTACGGGCAAGATGCACATCTGCGCCAACGTCCAGGTCCTCGGGGTCGACCGGGACGGTATCTTCGCGGAGTACGCGGTACTGCCGGAGCTGAACGCGTGGAAGAACGACCCCAGCCTGGACCCGGCGATCGCCTCGATCCAGGAGCCGCTCGGCAACGCGGTCCATTCGCTCCTTCCCGAGGACAACATCGAAGACATCGCCGGTAAGTCCGTTCTCATCACCGGCTGCGGGCCGATCGGCCTGCTCGCGATCGCGGTCGCGAAGATGCTCGGCGCGGAGAAGGTCATCGCGACGGAGGTCAATCGCGTGCGATCCGACCTCGCGCGCAAGATGGGTGCCGACCTGGTCCTCAACCCGGTCGAGCAGGGCGAACGGATGGTCGCGACGATCAAGGAGGCGACGTACGGACGGGGGGTCGACGTCGCGTGCGAGATGTCCGGTCATCCGAGCGGCTTCTCCCTCGTGTTCGACGCCCTGACCCCCGGCGGGCGCGTCTCGCTCCTGGGACTTCTCGACCGCCCGACCACGATCGACGTGGACGCCGCGCTGATCTGGCGGGCCGCGCGGGTCCACGGGATCTTTGGCCGCCGGATGTTCGAGACCTGGTTCCAGGTCAAGGGGCTCCTCACCGTGCCGGCGTTCCGCGAGAAGGTGGGCCAGATCATCACGCACCGAGTACCGATCCCCGAGCTCGCGCGCGCCATGGAACTCATCGAGTCCACGCAGGCCGCGAAGGTCTCGCTCGAAGCGAGGTGGTGAGCCGATGACGCGCAACCCCGACGGGTTCCTGCGCGAGGAGGTCGAGACCCTCGTCGCCGCCGAGCTCGACTGGAAGCTCCGGGTCCTGGGCGGCCCGAGCACCCCGTGGTGCACGATCGACGGGAAGAAGGTCCTCATGTTCTGCTCGAACAACTACCTCGGACTCTCCAACCACCCGCGGCTGAAGGAGGCCGCCATCGAGGCGATCCGGACGCACGGGGTCGGTTCTGGCTCGGTGCGGCCCATCGCCGGCACCATGGACCTCCACGTGGAGCTCGAGACCCGCCTGGCCCGGTTCAAAGGCGCCGAGGCGTCCCTCGTCTACCAGAGCGGGTTTGCGACCAACTCCGGCCTCATCCCCCAGCTGGTGGGCGAAGGCGACCTCGTCATCAGCGACGAGCTGAACCACGGCAGCATCATCGACGGCGTCCGCCTCTCCCGCGCCGAGCGGGGCGTCTACAAGCACGCCGATACCGCCGACCTCGCCCGCGTCCTGGCCGAGGCCGAGCACCACACTCCCGCCTATCGACGGATCCTCATCATCACCGACGGGGTGTTCTCGATGGACGGGGACATCGCGCCGC
The DNA here is from genome assembly GCA_050011355.1 of Thermoplasmata archaeon. Lineage (GTDB taxonomy): Archaea > Thermoplasmatota > Thermoplasmata > Lutacidiplasmatales > UBA184 > Lutacidiplasma. The sequence goes on from JBEKJG010000009.1 coordinate 17,527, forward strand.
TCGACCGGATCGCGGCCCTCGGGGCCGAACACGGGGCGATGGTCTACGTCGACGACGCCCACGGAGAGGGGGTCCTCGGCGAAGGAGGGCGTGGCATCGTCTCCCACTTCCACCTCGGGCGGGACCAGGTCCACGTCGAGATGGGCACGTTCTCCAAGGCGTTCGGGGTCGTCGGCGGGCACATCTCCGGCTCCCGCGACCTCCGCACGTTCGCGTTCAACAAGTCCCGTACTTGGTTGCTCAGCGGCTCGCATCCGCCCGCCGTCACGGCGGCGTGCATCGCCGCGCTGGATGTCCTCGAGCACGAGCCGGAGCACGTCGAGCGGCTCTGGCGCCACACGCGCCGGTTCAAGGCCGCGATGCACGACCTCGGCTTCGATACCGGAAAGAGCGCAACGCCGATCACGCCCGTGATCGTCGGGGACAGCGTCCGGGCGCGGAAGATGAGCGACCGGCTGTTCGAGCTCGGCGTCTTCGCCCTCCCGATCGTCTTCCCGATGGTCGCGAAGGACCGGGCCCGCCTCCGCACGATCATGAACGCGGCGCTCACGGACGACGATGTCTCGTTCGCGATCGACGCCTTCTCGAAGACCGGCCGAGAGCTCGGGATCATCTAGTCACGGGGTGCTCGCGAGTCCGACCGGCTCTGCGCGGGAGTTGGGCCGCCGCTCTACGCGCGCGTTCAGGGCGGGCGCCTCCGACGCCGCGCTCCACCCCGAGCCCGACCGCGACTCCGGCGAGGATTCGTTGTTTTCGTAGGTGGGGTTATATAGGGTACCTTTCTCCCCCGCCCCCGCTGGAGGCAGGACCCCCTATCGACCCATGGCACGTCATCGTCCGCGGCGAGGTTCTCTCGCCTTTTCACCGCGTTCCCGTTCGATCCGTCCGGTCCCCCGGATCCGTTCCTGGGCGCCCGGCCCGAAGCAGCCCGCCCTCGAGGGGTTCGCGGGCTTCAAGGTCGGGATGACCCACGCCTTCATGGTCGATTACCGAAAGCGCTCGACGACCGCCGGCCAGGAGGTCTCGGTGCCGGTCACCGTCATCGAGGTGCCGCCCCTCCGCGCCGCCGGCGCGCGGGTCTACGCGAGCACACCGTACGGACGCCACGTGGTCTCGGAGGTGTGGGGTGGAGGGCTCATTGACGAGCTCGACCGCCGGATCCCGACCCATCCGGAGAGCGGGGCGGAAGCCTTGGAGTCGTTCGGCGCGGCGACCGGGGATGAGGTTCGACTGATCGTCTACACCCAGCCGCATCTGCTGACGGGGATGGGGTCGAAGACCCCCTCGTTGTTCGAGATCCGCATCTCGGGAGAGAAGTTCGAGGAACGGCGCGCCTTCGCGCTCGCGTCACTGGGGAAGGAGATCCCGGCCGAGGAGCTCACGAAGGAGGGCGAGTTCGTCGATGTCCTCGGGGTCACGAAGGGGTTCGGGTTCCAGGGCCACATCCAGCGCTGGGGCGTGAAGCTTCAGCCGCGGAAGAATTCGAAGCACCGACGGATGATCGGTACGCTCGGCCCGCACAACCCGAGTTTTGTCACCTACCGCATTCCCCAGGCGGGCCAGCAGGGCTATCACCGCCGTACCCAGTTCAACATGCGCGTCCTCCGGGTCGTCCGCGACCCGCGCGCCGACCCGATCACCCCCGCCGGCGGCTTCCCGCACTACGGCGAGGTTCGCACCACCTGCATCCTTCTCCACGGATCCGTACCGGGACCGGCGAAACGCCTCCTCCGGTTCCGAACCCCGCTCCGCAGCCGCATCGCGAGCGTCGAGAAGGTCGACATCCGCTACCTCAGCACGCGGTCGAAGCAGGGGGCCTGATGACGAGCTCCAGCCCGACCGAGGAGTCCGCGCCGGTCGAGCACGCCACCGCGCACCACCGGGTCCACCTGGTCGGCCTTGACGGCAAGGCCGGGACCCACCAGGTCACCCTGCCTCTCGCGTTCTCCCAGGCCGTGCGTCCCGACCTGATCCGGCGCGCGGTCGTCGCCGCCCAGTCCCATCGCCGCCAACCGTACGGCACCTCGCTCACGGCGGGCCTGCGCCACTCGACCCGGTGGTCCGGGAAGGGCAAGGGCGTCTCGCGTACCCCGCGACTCATGGACTCGATGCGCGGGGCCCAGGCGCCGAACACCGTCGGCGGTCGGCCGGCCCACCCTCCCCGCGTGGACCGCATCTGGACCAAGAAGATCAACCGGAAGGAGTCGCGCCTCGCGTTCGCCTCCGCCCTCGCCGCGACCCGCGAGGTCGAGCTCGTCTCCGCCCGCGGCCACGACCTCCCCGACGGACTGCATCTCCCCCTCGTCCTCGAGGACCCCGTCGAGAACATCCTGACCACGAAGGAGGCCCGGGCCCTGCTCGTCCGCCTCAAGCTCTGGTCGGACGTCGAGCGGGCCCACGACGGGACCCGGCTCAACTCGGGCCGCGCCCGCCGACGGGGCCGCGGACGCCGGGTGCCGCGCAGCGTGCTCGTCGTGACGAGCCAGCCGAACCGCGCGCTCGGGTTCCGCAACCTCTCCGGGGTCGAGGTCGTCACCGCCCAGCGGCTCGCGACCGAGGACCTCGCCCCCGGCGGCGACCCCGCGCGCCTCACGCTCTACTCGCACGCCGCGCTCGAGAGCCTGCGGACCCGGCTCAAGGAGGCGACCGCATGACGCAGCTCCGCCACCGCATCATTCTCCACGCGTACGTCACCGAGAAGTCGATGGACGAGATGGAGCGCCTCAACAAGCTCGAGTTCGTCGTCGACTCCCGGGCCAACCGCGCCGAGATCCGGCGGGCCGTCGAGGAGACCTATCAGTGCAAGGTCCAGAAGGTGAACGTGAAGATCGTGCGCGCCGGCAAGATCGCGACCGTCCGCTTCACCAAGGATTACTCGGCCGAGGACATCGGCAGCCGGGCAGGAGTGTTCTGAGATGGGAAAGCGCATCATCTCCCGGCGGAGGGGTTCCGGCACCCCGACGTACCGCTCGCCGAGCCACCGCCACCACGGCCCAATCTACCACCCGTCCGCCTCCCTCGTGGGCGACGGGAAGGTCATCTCGATCGAGATGGCGCCCGGCCGCTCGGCGCCCATCGCCGAGGTCACGGGACCGGACGGCTCGACCGTCCGCATGCTCGCCTCGGCCGGCCTCGCCACCGGCGACACCGTCGCGTTCCATGAGGGCAAGGTCGACCGCGGTGCGATCCTCCCGCTCTCCCGCATCCCCGACGGGACGCTGGTCTCCAACATCGAGGTCAAGCCGTTCGACGGGGGCCGCCTGGTGCGGGCCGCCGGCGGCAGCGCGCTCGTCACCGCCCACTCGGCCGGCGAGGTCACCATCCAGCTCCCCTCGGGGGACTTCAAGCGCTTTCTCGAGACCTGCCGCGCCCAGGTCGGCGCGGTCGGCGGCAGCGGACGCCTCGAGCGCCCGATCATCAAGGCCGGCAAGAAGTTCTGGATGACCCGCTCGCTCGCGCGCGCTCCGCTCAAGGTGCGGGGCGTCGCGATGAACCCGGTGAACCACCCGTTCGGTGGAGGCGCCCACCAGCACGTCGGCCGCCCGAGCACCGTGTCCAGCGGCACCTGGCCCGGCGCCAAGGTCGGACGGTTCTCGCGCTCGATCCGAAAGAAACGCCGAAAGGACCGCGAGAAGAGGACCTAGGACGATGCCGAAGGGACGGAAGCCGAAGAAGGTCGAGGCCCGCCGGAAGCGGGAGTTCACCTACCGTGGTCTCACGCTGCCCGAGCTGCAGAAGCTCTCGCTCGAGGAGTTCGCCAAGGTCGCGGGCGCCCGCGCCCGTCGTTCGATCCGCCGCGGGTTCAACGTCGAGACGAACCACTTCTACGAGCGGATGCGCAGCACGCCGGCCGACAAGGTCGTGCGGACGCACTGCCGCGATGCCCTCGTCCTCCCCGAGCACGTGGCCCGCCGGGTGGCGATCCACACCGGGAAGGAGTTCAAGGAGGTCGAGGTGCGGCCCGAGATGGTCGGCCACTACTTCGGCGAGTTCGCCCTCACCCGCCGGTTCGAGAAGCACTCGGGCCCGGGGGTTGGCGCCACGCGGTCGTCGAAGTTCATGCCGCTCAAGTGAGGTTCACGATCCGATGCGAGGCTACACGTACCAGGGCGAGGCGGGCACGAACGTCGCCCGGGCCCGGGGGATCGAGATCCCGATGTCGCCGAAGAAGACCTACGAGGTCCTGAACGCGATCCGCGGGATGCCGCTGGAGCGCGCCGAGACGTTCCTCGAGGAGGTCGTCGAGCTGAAGCGGGCCGTTCCGTTCCGCCGCTACAACCAGGAGGTCGCGCACAAGAAGCGGATCGGTCCGGGTCGATACCCGAAGAAGGTCGCGAGCCAGGTCCTCCAGGTGCTCCACAATGCCCGCGAGAACGCGGAGTACGAGGGGCTCGACTCCGACCTGCTCTACGTCAAGATCGCCGCCAGCGCCCGCGGCCGCATCCGCAAGGCGTCGATGCCCCGCGCCCACGGCCGCGCCACCCCGTGGAACGAGCAGACCACCAACGTCGAGATCGTGCTCGTCGAGCGGAAGGAGAAGGAATGAGCGCGGAACGCAAGGTCATCCAGGAGGCGACGCGTCGCGTCCTGCTCAAGGACTTCCTCGTCCAGGAGAGCGCCCGGGCCGGCTTCGGTGGGCTCGAGATCACCCGGACCCCGATGGGGACCCGCGTCACGCTCGTGTGCGAGCGCCCCGGCATCCTGATCGGGCACCGCGGCGAGCTCATCAAGCGCCTGACCGAGGACATCCACGAGCGGTTCCAGCTCGACAACCCCCAGATCGAGGTCCAGGAGGAGCGCGCACCGAGCCTCAACGCCCAGCTCATGAGCGAGAAGCTCGCCTCGACCCTCGAGCGCGGCTGGCACTTCCGCCGCGCCGGCCACTCGACCGTCCGCCGCATCATGGAGGCGGGGGCCCGTGGGACCCAGGTCATCCTCTCGGGCAAGCTCACCGGGGAGCGCCACCGGACCGAGCGGTTCAAGGCGGGAACGATCAAGTACTGTGGCGAAGCCGTCCACCTTTGGGTGGACAAGGGATTCTACCAGGCCCGTCTGAAGCCCGGCGTCATCGGGGTCAGCGTCTGGATCATGCGCGCCAACTCCAAGCTCCCCGACGAGATCGTCGTGAAGGGCGTGGAGACCCGGGCGGTCCTGCCGCCCGTGGAACTGCCGCCGATCGAGGAAATCCCCGGTGTGCCCCCCGTGGACGGCGCCGTCCCGCCCGAGGCGTTGTGACGCTCGCACGGATGAAGGACCTTCGGGCCCTCTCCGACGACGACCTCCGTCGCCGCATCGCCGACGTCGAGAACGACCTCCTGCGCGAGCGCGGCATCGCCGCGATGGGCGGTGCGCCGCCGAGCCCGGGCCGCATGCGGGCCCTCCGCACCAACGTGGCGCGATCGCTGACCGTCCTGCGCGAGCGCGAGCTCGCGGCCCGGAGCGCCGGCCCGGCGTAGGGGGGCCGAGAGTGGACCGATGCCGAACGCGAACCGCACTCCGGACCTTTCGATGGCCGACCGCACGGCCCTCGCCGGGGAGATCCTCGGATCCGCCGTTCGCTTCCCGGCCGGACCGGGACTCGCCGCACCGGTCGAGGGCGTCGTGGTCGATGAATCGATGTCGCTCTACTTCGTTCGCGTCGCCGGACGCCCTCGCCCGTTGCGCATCCCGAAGCGCGGCACCGAGGGGACGATTCTCCTCGGCGGACGAGAGTTACCCTTAAGAGGCGAGACCCTTCGCGTGCGTCCCGAGGACCGCACGAAACGGCTGCTCGCCGGTGGCCCTCGGAGGTTCCGATGACTCCCGCACGTACCACGTCCGCTCGCCGGGCCCGGGACATCGGTCTCGACGTCCGGGCGCCCAAGACGCGGTGCGACGACCGCCACTGTCCGTTCCACGGTCGCCTGCCCGTCCGGGGCCAGGTCCTGGAGGGAACGGTCGTCTCGACCGGCATGCAGCGCACCGCGGTGGTCGAGCGCACGCTCCTCCACTTCGTTCCGAAGTACGAGCGCTACGAGAAGCGTCGCCGCCGCTACCTCGCCCACGCCCCCCCCTGCCTCAACGTGCCGGTCGGCCACCGGGTCCGCATCGCGGAGACCCGCCCGCTCTCCAAGCTCGTCTCCTTCTGCATCGTCGAGGACCTCGGCGAGGCGGCCCGTCGGGTGAAGTCCGAGGAGCCGGTCGAGGTCGTGTCGCCCCCGTCGGAGGAGGAGGCATGAAGGGACTCGCCGGCCGTCGCGGCCGCGGGCTGCCGAAGGGCGCCCGTCTGGACTGCGTCGACAACACGGGCGCCAAGATCGTCGAGATCATCGCCGTGCGCAACTGGCACGGGACCCACCGCCGCTACCCGCGGGCGGGGATCGCCGACCTCATCATCGTCTCGGTGAAGAAGGGAACCCCCGAGATGCGGCGGCAGGTGCTCCATGCGGTCATCGTCCGCTCGCGCTCGCCGATCCGGCGGGCCGACGGGACCCGCCTTCAGTTCGAGGACAACGCCGCGGTCATCACGACCGAGACCGGCGAGATCAAGGGCTCCCAGATCAAGGGGCCGGTGGCGAAGGAGGCCGCCGAGCGCTGGCCGCGGATCGCGGCCGCCTCGTCGATCATCGTCTAGGAGGTTCTTCATGTCGACGCTCTCCCCGCACTCCCCCCGACGCCAGCGGAAGTCCGTCTACGAGGCGACGACGTTCGAGCGCCGCATCCTGATGACCGTCCCGCTCTCGCGGGACCTGCGACGCCGCTTCCGGCGCCGGTCGGTGCCGCTCCGCAAGGGCGACACGGTCATGGTGATGTCCGGCAGCTTCGCCGGCCGGGAGGAGCGGGTCGCGAAGATCGACCGACGGGGCTACAGCGTGACCCTCGACAACGTGACGCTCAAGTCCGGTGAATCCAAGCTCAAACCGCTCGCGATCAAGACCAGCCACCTCGTGCTCACGAAGCTCAACCTGGCCGACGCCTGGCGCCGGCGCACCCTCCAGGTCTCGGAAGGCGAGGTCACCCCCGAAGAGCGGGGCGAGGCCCCGGAAGCGGCGGAAGCCGAGCCCGTGGCCGTGACCCCTGCCGAGACGAAGGTCGATGAGCCCGCCGCCTCGACCGAGGACGCTACCCCGGCGAAGGCCCCCCGCGCCCCGCGCAAGCGCGCCGCCCCCGCCGCGCCGAAGGAGGAGGACGCATGACGTTCCGCCTGAAGCGCCGGGCCGCGCCCCGCGCCTGGACGATCCCGCGCAAGGGCACCAAGTGGGTGAAGCGCCCCGGCCCCGGTCCCCACGCGCAGGACCAGTCGATCCCGCTCCTCCTCGTCCTCCGCGACCTCCGGCACATCGTGCGGAGCGCGCGGGAGGCGAGCCTCCTGCTCCGCTCGGGGGCGGTCAAGGTCGACGGCCAGGTCTCCAAGGACCTCGACCGGGGCCTCGGCCTCATGGACACCATCTCGTTCGCCGCGCCGCTGGACGCCCACTTCCGGGTCGTCAAGGACCGACGGGGCAAGCTGGTCCTGGTCGCGATCCCGTCCACGGAAGCCGGCCTCAAACTCGCCCGGGTCCGATTCAAGCACACCGTCCCGACCGGCAAGGTCGAGGTGACGCTCCACGACGGTCGCAACCTCCTGGTCGCGGCGACCACCCCCTACCGCGTCGGGGACTCCGTCAAGATCGAGGTCCCGACCCAGAAGGTCGTCGACCACCTCAAGCTCGCGCCCGGTGCCCTCGCCTTCGTCGCGGGCGGCTCCCACGTCGGTCAGCTCGCCCGCGTCGAGCGCGTCGAGGTCCGCAACTCCTCGCAGCCGAACCTCGTCCACTTCGCCGAGGGGTTCTCCACGATCAAGGACTACGTCTACGTCGTCGGCCAGAAGACCCCCGAGGTCACGCTCGCCGAGGGAGTGGAGCGATGAGCGCCTCCCCCTCTGCCGTACCGTCGCCCGCCGCCGGGGCCGCGCCCGTCAACCCGTACAAGGCCGTCCGCGTGATCAAGGTCGTGGTCAACTCGGGCGTCGGAGAGTCGGGCGAGGCGCGCACGAAGGCCGAGCGGGTCCTCCAGATGCTCACCCGCCAGAAGCCGATCGCCACGCGCGCCCACTCGACCAACCGGGATTTCGGGATCCGCGAGGGCCAGGAGATCGGGGCGAAGGTCACGCTGCGCGGCAGCGCGGCCGTGGAGTTCCTCCAGCGGGCGTTCGAGGCCCGCGACCGCCAGCTGGACGGCGACTCGATCGACCGCAGCGGCAACTTCTCCTTCGGGGTCGCGGACTACACCGATTTCTCCGGAATGAAGTACGACCCCCAGATCGGGATCCAGGGGATGGACGTCTCGGTCGAGGTCGGCCGGGCCGGCTACCGCGTCCGCAACCGGCGCCTGCAATCCCGCCCGCTCCCCCGGGAGCTCCGCTCCTCCCGCGACGAGACCCGCGCCCTGCTCACGAGCACGTTCGGAGTGACGCTGCTCGACTAGTCGGAGGACGTTCACATGAAACCCAAGAAACTGTTCGGACGGAAGGTGGGCTGCCTCCGGTGCGACCGCAAGCGGGGCATCGTTCGGCGCTACGGTCTCCACCTCTGCCGCCAGTGCTTCCGTGAGGTCGCGATGGACCTCGGGTTCAGAAAATACCAGTAGGAGGTCCTCATGCAACACGATCTACTGAACGACGCGCTCGTCACCCTCCGGCACGCCGACGCCGAGGGCCAGCCGCACGTCCGCCTGGCCCCGACCTCGAAGCTGATCGCGGAGGTCCTCCGGATCTTCCGCGAGCACCAGTTCATCGAGGAGTTCACGTTCGTCTCGAACGGCCGCGGAGGCGAGTACGACGTCAAGCTGTCGCGCCGCATCAACTCCTGCGGTGTGATCAAGCCCCGCATCGCGATCCCGGCGGCCCGCCTCGAGCGGTACGAGGCCCGCTTCCTCCCCGCCCAGGACTTCGGACTGCTCGTCCTCTCCACCAACCAGGGCGTCGTCTCGCACCGCGAGGCGCGCGAGAAGAAGATCGGAGGTCGGCTGCTCGCCTATGTCTACTGACGCGGACCGCACGCACGCGACCGTCGACGTCCCCCAGGGCGTCACGCTGACCGTCGAGGGGCGGCGGCTGAAGGCGAAGGGCCCGCTCGGCACCGCCGAGCGCCCGTTCCCGGCCGACGTCGTCTCGCTCGAGGTCAAGGACGGTGTCGCCAAGCTCACGCTCCTCCTGCCGCCGGGCCGCCGCACCTCGCAGGCGCTCCTCGGCACCTGGGCCGCGCACGTCCGCAACCTCGTCGCGGGCCTGACCCTCGGCGTCGAGGCGAAGCTCAAGGTCGTCGCCGCCCACTTCCCGATGAAGGTCTCCGTCCGGGGCACCGACCTCGTGATCGAGAACTTCCTGGGCGAGAAGTACCCCCGGACCGCCCACCTGGTGCCCGGCACGGCCGCGACGGTCGAGGGCGAGTTCGTCATCCTCACCGGCACCGACATCGAGCTGGTCGGCCAGAGCGGCGCGAACATCGAGCGCGCCACGCGGATCCGCGACTACGACCCGCGCGTGTTCCAGGACGGCATCTACCTGACCGAGCGTTCCCACTTCAAGGGGGCCAGCTGATGGCGGACGAGGAGACCTCGACCCCATCGGCCGCTCCCGCCACCTCCCGCCGGTCGAAGGCCACCCCCCGGAAGGACAGCGCCCCGACCGAAGGGAAGGCGAGCAGTGCCGCCCCCTCGACCTCCAAGGACGAGCCCTCGCCGAAGTCCAAGGGGAAGGCCGACGCCGAGGTGCGCATCCCGAAACGGGCCGCGCTCCCTCCGGCACGCGCCGCCCACCTCAAGCTCCGCAAGGTGATCGACGGCCGACGTCCGATCTTCGGGCGCCAGGCGGCCAACCGCTACTACCGGATCGGGCGCGACCTCTCCTGGCGCCGCCCCCGGGGCCTGCAGTCCAAGCAGCGCCGCCACTACGGCTACCGGGCGAAGATCGTCCGGGTCGGCTACGGCTCCCCCCGGGACGTCCGGGGACTCGTCCCGAGCGGCTACCGCCCCATCATCGTCCACCACGTCGACGAACTCGGCGGCCTCGACCCGAAGCTCGAGGCGGCCATCATCGCCCGGACCGTCGGGACCCGGCGCCGCCTCGGCCTCGAGGAAGCGGCCCGCAAGCTCGGCATCCGGGTCCTGAACCCGATCGCGACCCCCGGCGAGGAGTGACGAATCATGCCCGATCTTTCGAACCAGCGCCGTCTCGCCGCCGCGTTGCTGAAGTGCGGGGAGGGACGCGTCTTCCTCGACCCGGCGAGCCAGGAGGACCTGGCCGACGCGGTGACCCGCGCCGACATCCGGGGCGCCATCAAGGCCGGCGTCATCCGGCGCAAGGCGATCATCGGCACCTCCCGCGCCCGGGCCCGCCGCCGCGCGGACGAGGTCGCGAAGGGCCGCCACCAGGGACCCGGTTCGCGCAAGGGGACCCCCTCCTCCCGACTGCCGCGCAAGGCCCGCTGGATGCGCCGCATCCGCGCCCAGCGCGCCCTGCTCGCGGAGCTGCGGGGCGAGAAGAAGATCCCGCCCGCGGTCTACCGCGAGTTCTACCGGCGCGCGAAGGGCGGCATGTTCCGCAGCCGCGCCCACATGGTCCAGAACCTGAAGCTCGCCGGCCACCTCCCGGAGTCCGCATGAGCACCGGTCCCCGCTTCCGCGTGCACTTCCGCCGCCGCCGCGAGGGACGCACCGACTATCGCGTCCGCTTGAAGCTCCTCAAGTCCGGACGCCCTCGGGCCGTCGTCCGGCTCTCCGAGCGCCGCGTCCGCGTCTCACTGGTCGAGTTCGACCCGACGGGCGACCGCGTGCTCGCGACCGCCGACTCGGCCGAGCTCGCCGGGATCGAGTTCCCCTCGGGCAGCTTCGCGTCCACTCCGGCCGCCTACCTCACCGCCTACCTCGCGGGCCTCCGGGCCAAGGCGAACGGGCGCGAGGAGGCCGTCCTGGACGTCGGCATCCGCCGACCGACCGCGGGAGGCCGCCTCTCGGCGGCGCTCAAGGGCCTGCTCGACTCCGGCCTCGAGATCCCGCACGGCGAGGGGGGATTCCCGTCCGCCGACCGACTCGAGGGCGCGCACCTTCCGAAGAAGCTCCCCCACCCGCTCGAGACCTACCGGGCGAAGCTCTCCACCATCGTGACCCGACCGGAGGCGGCGTGAGCGGCGCGGTCTCCGGACCCCCGCGCGAGCGGGGCGGCTACGGCGGCGGCGGGCCCCCGGCTCCCCCGCCCTGGGTCCCCCGGACCGAGCTCGGCAAGCGGGTCGCCGCGGACGAGATCAAGTCGATGAGCGAGGCGCTCGCGACGGGCCTTCCGCTCCGCGAGTCGCAGATCGTCGACAAGCTCCTCCCCGGCCTCCACGACGAGGTCCTGGATGTGAACATGGTCCAGCGGATGACCGACTCCGGTCGTCGGTTCAAGTTCGCCGTGACGGTCGTCGTCGGGAACGGCGACGGGTTCGTCGGCCTCGGCCGGGCCAAGGGGCGCGAGGTCGGGCCCACGATCCGGCGCGCGATCGACCGGGCCAAGCTCGAGATCGTCGAGATCCTCCGGGGATGCGGCAGCTGGGAATGCGGTTGCGGACGCGCCCACTCGCTGCCCTTCCAGGTCCAGGGCCGCGCCGGCTCGGTGGTCGTCTCGTTCCGCCCCGCGCCCCGCGGGGTCGGCCTCGCGGTCGGCGACGTGGCCAAGCCCGTCCTCCGGTTCGCGGGGATCACCGACGCCTGGGGGTACACCGACGGTCACACCAAGACGACCGTGAACTACGCCCAGGCGGCGTACGGCGCCCTGGTCGCTCTGGCCCAGTTGAAGGTCCAGACCGCCGACGCGGAGCATTTGAAGATCGTTCGGGGCCCCACCGGGACTTCCATCCTCCCGCCGAAGGAGGAGGGCGCCCGCCCGATGCGCGGCGGCCGGGGCCGCGGCCGCGGCCGGGGCGGTCCGGGCCGGGGCGGACCCGGCCGGGGACCTCCCGGCCGAGGCGGTCCTCCGGGCCGCGGCCCACCGCCGTCCGGTGGTCCGGGCGGTCCGCGCCGCGCCCCGCCCTCGGGAGGTGCCTAACCATGGGGTGGATGATCGTCCGCGTCCGTGGAACGATCCACGCCCGGCACGATGTCGTCGACACGCTCCGTCTGCTCCACCTCACCCGCGCCAACCACGCGACCGTCGTCCCGGAGCGTCCGGAGTTCCGGGGGATGATCACGCGCATCCAGGGGTACGTCACGTGGGGGGAGGCCGACCCGAAGACGGTGGGGCTCCTCCTCGAGCACCGGGGCGTCACCGACTCTGGAGGGGCGATCACGCCCGAGGCCGTCCCGGCGATCGGCGGCGCGAAGGACCTGAAGGAGCTGGCCGCCCGCATCACGAAGGACGGTCTCCAGCCGGTCGAGGGGATCCGCCCGCTGTTCCGTCTCACCCCGCCCAAGGGCGGATGGCGCTCCACCAAGAAGCCGTTCGCCCGCGGCGGCGCGCTCGGCTACCGCGGCCCGAAGATCAACGAGCTCGTCCAACGGATGGTGTGAGGTCGATGCCGAGCCGCACGCGCAAGTTCCGGGGAAGCCGCACGCACGGTCGTGGGATCAAGGCGGGCCGGGGGGCCGGCAAGCAGGGCGGCCGGGGCAACGCCGGGCTGCACAAGTACAAGTTCAAGTCGATGCTCATCTACGCGCCCGACCACTTCGGCCGCCACGGCTTCAAGCGCCCGCCGAAGATCGTCGAGCGTCCGATCTCGCTCAACGTGGGCCAGCTCGACGCCTTCGTACCCTACCTGCAGGCCGCGGGCGCGGTCGAACAGAAGGGCACGGAGTTCGTCGCCGACCTTTCCAAGGCCGGGATCGACCGCCTGCTCGGGGGCGGGACGCCCTCGGGAACGTGGCGCGTCTACGTCGCCCACGCCACCAAGCACGCCGGCGAGAAGGTCACGTTGCTGAAGGAACCCCCCGCCGGGCTCCCGGGAGCGGCGTAGTCCCCTTCCTCGGGGGTCGACGGCGGTCCTCCCGTAGACTATATTAATTCGGCTCCGGGTGGAACTCGGCTTCATGGCGGACGACGAGACCCCACGCGACCCGCGTTGGGCCATACCGCTCGCCGTCGTCGGCGCCATCCTTCTCGCGGTCACGTGGTACTGGGCGCAGCCGACGCTGATCGCGTTCGGCCTGATCGCCGGGGTCATCTTCATCGTGATGGGGGTGTTCTACCTCGGACTCTCCTACACCGGCTCGGGCTCGAAGCTGTACGGGCTGAAGCCGCTCACGACGCGGATGCCCGCGGTGTCGCAGCCGAAGGGCCACGTCCATTTCCGGACGAAGCTGTTCTGGACGATCGCCGTCCTGTTGATGTACTTCCTGCTGACGAACATCTTCCTCTTCGGCGTCGACCAGGCGACCGTCATCGACCTGTTCGCGAGCTACCGCGCCATCCTCGCGGGGGCGCAGGGGACGCTCATGCACCTCGGCATCGGCCCGATCGTCACCGGGTCGATCATCATGCAGCTGTTCACCGGCGCGAAGATCATCAACCTCGACCTCACCGACGACGAGGACAAGGGAACCTACCAGGGGACCCAGAAGGTCCTCGTCATCGCCATGATCCTCGTGGAGGCCGTCCCGCAGGTCTACGGCTACCTCACCCCGTCCGCCTCGATCGTCACGAGCCTCGGCAACGCCTCGCCCGGGAACGGGCTGCTCCTCGCGAACACGATCATCATCGCCCAGCTCGTCTTCGGCAGCTACCTCGTCTTCCTGATGGACGAGGTCGTCTCGAAGTGGGGGATCGGCAGCGGGATCTCGCTGTTCATCGCCGCCGGGGTCTCGCAGCAGATCGTCCAGGGGACGCTCAATTGGGTGCCGCAGAATCCGTCGCTCGCGATCTCCGCGACCAATCCCCCGAGCGGCACGATCCCGAAGAGCCTGTGGTTCTTCACCCATTACAGCGCGAGCCAGATGGCGAGCGGAGGGTGGGAACAGGTCCTCTTACGTCAGCCGAACCCGATCGTCGCCCTCATCGGAACGGCCGCGATCTTCTTCCTGGTCGCCTGGACCGAGTCGACCCGCATCGAGCTGCCGCTCTCCCACGCCGAGGCCCGCGGGGCGCGGGGCCGGTACCCGCTGCGGCTGATCTACGCCTCGAACATCCCGGTCATCCTGATGAGCGCCCTGCTCGCCAACGTCTCGCTCTTCTCGATCCTGCTCTGGTCGAACTCCACCCTCTCCCGGTTCCCGATCTTCGGGCACCAGTGGTGGGTCGGGTCGTACCCGAGCGCCGCCCAGGCCACTCTGCTGGGGGTGAGTCAGACCCAGCCCTTGACCGGAGGTGCGTACTACCTGTCCACGGTCAATGGGCTCGAATCGTGGTTGCTCCCGATCCTGAACTTCCAGACCTACGGAGGATTCCTCTACGGCCACGCGTGGTGGCAGGGGCTCATCCACGTCGCCGTCTACTTCACGGCGATGGTCTGCGGCTCGATCCTCTTCGCCAAGTTCTGGATCCAGACGACCAACATGGGCCCGGAGGCCGTCGCCCGGCAGATCGAGGCGTCCGGCATGCAGATCCCCGGGTTCCGCCGCGAGCCGAGGGTGCTGCGGCGCGTGCTCGAACGCTACATCCCCGTCATCACGGTCATCTCGGGCGCGGCCGTCGGCGCGCTCGCCGCCGGGGCGGACCTTATCGGAACGCTCGGCAATGCCAGCGGGACCGGAGTGCTGCTCATGGTGGGGATCATCATCAACCTGTACGAGGCGATGGGCCGCGAACAGCTGATGGAAATGAACCCGCTCCTCCGCCGCTTCCTCGGAGGCGAGTCGTAGGATGCTGAGCGACGACGCTCCGCTGCGGTCGACGACGGAGGTCGCTGCTCCCGAGGAGGCCGACGACGCACCGTCCGGTGGGGCGACCCTCTCCACCGGTGGGAACGAAGAGGCGACCCCGGACGAGGAGGTCGCCGCGCCTCCGCCCCGACCGGCCGCTCCCCGCCCCGCGTTCAAGTTCTCGACCTTCATCATCGTCTTTCTCGGGCTGCTCGGCTTTCTCATGCTCATCGAGACGAGCACCCGCAACGCGATCGCGGGCGCGCTCGGGGTGAGCACCTCGTCGGGCGGCCCCCTGTACTACCTCATCGGATTCGGGTCGAACCACATCCTCGCGACCATGGCCCTCGCCGGAGCCATCGAGATGGCGATCACGGCGCTCGCCTACAACTACACGACCGACTGGACGAAGGCGGCCCGGGTCCAGAAGTGGAACGCGGCGTTCCGCAAGGTCCAGATGGCGGCCGTCCGGTCGGGGAAGAAGGACCGGATCGCCGCGCTGAAGCCGTTCCAGGAGCGGATCACACGGCTGTCGAGCGAGGTGACGATCGCGCAGTTCAAGGGGATGGCGATCACCTACTTCCTGCTCATCCTCATCTACACCTGGGTCGGCCTCGTCATCCTCAACGCGACGACCGCCCAGCAGACGGTCAGCCTCGGCGGCTCGCTCGTCAACATCTACACCTTCCACATCTTCGGCTACTTCCCGCTCTGGTTCCTCATCTTCAGCCTGTACACGGTCCCGGCGTCGATGATCTTCCGGCGCGTGCTGAAGCACTGGTGGCTCCGGCGGTACGCCGAGCAGAACCGCATCGTGCCGGCCCCCCCGGCTCCGACGCCGGCGGAGCCGGCGTGATCGGTCGGGTCGTCGCGATCGGGGGCCCTCCCGGGAGCGGCAAGTCCACCGCGGGCCGACGGGTCGTTGACGCCCTGGGTCTCGAGTACCGGAGCGCGGGGGACGTCTTCCGGGCGGAGGCGGCGGCCCGGGGGATGGACGTCGAGGCGTTCGGGGTCTACGCGGAGGCCCACCCCGAGGTCGACCGCGTCCTGGACGAGACGATGCAGGGGCTCGCGCGTCCGGGGCGCCTCCTGGACGGCCGGATCCAGGGCGTCCTTTGCCGCCGGCGGGGCACCCCGGTCTACTCGATCGTCGTGACGGCGTCGGAGGAGGAACGGGCCCGTCGGGTCGCCGCCCGGGACGGACAGCCGCTCGCGGAGGCGCGCGAGAGGATCCGGACACGTGCCGAGAGCGAACGCCGGCGCTACCGTGCCCTGTACGGCATCGAGGTCGACGGGGAAGCGGGCGATCTGACCGTCGATTCGACCTCCACCCCGGCGGACCGGGTCGCGGAGGAGATCGTCACCTTCCTGCGGGCCCGGGACGCGGAGGCGCGCGCATGAGCGACCCCGCCCCCGACCCGGTCGCGGAGCGCCTCGCCCAGGGCGCGTTCCTGCTGCTCGACAAGCCCCGCGGCCCCTCCTCGCACCAGGTCACCGCGTGGGCGCGGGACCTGCTCGGCGTCCCCACGGCGGGCCACGCGGGGACCCTCGACCCGAACGTCTCCGGCCTCCTCTGGGTCGGCCTCGGCCCGGCGCTCAAGCTCCTCCCGCTCGTCCTCGAGTTCCCGAAACGGTACATCGCCGCGGTGAACCTCCACGTGAACGTGCCCCGGAAGGAGCTCGACCGGGTCGCCGCGGAGTTCGAGGGACCGGTCTACCAGACCCCGCCGGTCCGCTCCGCCGTCCGGCGGGAACGGCGCGTCCGCACGATCCACCGCCTCCGCATCCTCGAGGTCGAACCGCCCCGGGTCCTGCTCGACGTCGTCGCCGACTCTGGGACCTACGTCCGGACGCTGGCGGTCGACCTGGGCGACGCGCTCGGCGGCGGCGGGCACATGGAGGAGCTGCGCCGGGTGGCGACCGGCCCGTTCGAGGAGCGGGCGTCCGTTCCCCTCTCCGCCCTCGCGGACGCGATGGCCGAGAAGGCGGCCGGGGACCCGGCGCCGCTGCTCGCGATGCTCCACCCGATCGAGGAGGTCTGGCGGGAGTTCCCGAACATCGTCCTGAAGGACGGGGCGGCGAGCGCCGTCGCGCACGGCGCCGGCCTCGCCCGGGGCGGGATCCTCGCCCTCCCGAGGGCGTTCTCCCGCGGGGCGCGGGTCGCGCTCGTCACCCGCACCGGCGAGCTCATCGCCACGGGCGTCGCCCACTACGACTCGAAGGAGTTCGGGGGCGTGAAACAGGGTTGGGTCGTCGAGGACACCCGCGTCTTCGTCGACCCGCTGCGGTTCCCCCCGCGGTGGAAAAAGTCGGGGCCGTCGCCGGCCGCCGCCTCCCGTGCGCCCTCCGCCCACTAGGGTTATCTTCCGCAAATCCCCGAGGGCGGCGTGAGCTCCGGGCCCTCCCACGACCAGACGCTCGGGTTCCGGCTGTTCGGGGGCCTCGCCCGGGGGGTCGTCCGGCATCCCTGGTACCCGGTCCTCTTCTGGGTCGCGCTGCTGGTCGTCGCGGTCCCGTTCCTCCCGCTCATCGGGTCGGTGACGACCAACTCGAGCCAGACGGTCTCCTCCTCCTCGCCGAGCTCGCTCGCGAACGCCGAGTTCGCCCGGCTCTTCCCGAACGAGTCGGGGGGCTCGTCCAGCATCCTCCTGTTCACGGGGCCGAACCTGACCGACCGGAACGCCCAGGGGGCGCTCCAGAACGTCACGGCGGCCCTCCTCGCCGACCGCTCGCTCCAGGACGTGGCCTCCGTCAGCAGCGTCTACACTTCGTACGCGGCCGACCTCGCCGGCCAGGTGCGGATCGCCGCCGGCGCCATCGCGGCCGCCACCACCGGCCCCACCGGTCTCACGGCGGGGATCAACGGCTCGGCCGCGCTCCTCTGGGGCCCTCCGGCCCTCTTCGTCGGGACGTGGGAGGCGCTCCTCAGCAACACGTCCCAGCCGCCGGCCTACTGGAACTCCGTCGCCTACGCCGAGACCGTGTCGGCCCTCGCGAACAGCTCCGGGGCCCTCGCGGTGCTCTCGGCGTTCTACCTCGGGGCGGGGGGAGACGGGGCCGGGTTCAACGGGACCGCGGCGTGCGCGTCCGCCCCGCTCTCGGTGGTGGCGTGCTCGGACGCGGTCCTCCGAGGGCAGGTGGTCTCCCTCCTCCCGAGCCTCTTCCCTACCCCGGCGGAGCAGGCGCTCGCCGGCGCCGTCCTCGGGGGGCTCGGGGTCGAGAACTCGACCGAGTGGACGAGCGTACGCTCGCTCGCCTCGACGCTCCTTGGCCCGGAGGTCGGCTTCCCGGCGGGTTGGGTCGACACGGTCTGGACGGCGTTCCCCGCGGCGCCCCCGTCCGGCGCGGCGGCGCTCGCCTGGGCCAACGGGACGGTCGCGAACGCCACGCTCTGGACCGAACCGCTCCCGGTCCCCTACGCCCTCCTCTCCCAGTTCGTGAACCCGGCCGGAACCGCATCCATCATCAACGTCGCGTTCTCCGTTTCCGATTCGTACACCAACTCGAGCGGAGCGAACCCCGTCTTCGCGGACTTCCCCAAGATCGACGACCGGGCGCAGGCGGTCCTCGCCTCCTCCGACCCCTCGCGCGCGATCTCCTACGTGCAGACCGGGCCCGGCCCGCTCGACCTGTTCACGCAGTCCGCGGTGAACTCGACCCTCGCGCTCGTCCTCCCGCTGACGGTCGGGCTGCTCCTGGTCATCGCGATGCTCTACTTCCGGTCCCCGATCACCCCGCTCGTCACGTTCGCCGGGCTCGGGATCGCCCTCGTCCTCGCGCTGGGCGGGACCGTCCTCATCGGAAAGCTGTTCGGCGCGGTCGACACGACCTCGCTCACGCTCGAGGAGGTGTTCGTCCTCGGCGTCGGGACCGATTACTCGATCTTCCTGGTCGCGCGGTACCGGGAGGAGCTGATCCGGGGAACGCCGCGGGACGACGCGATCATAAACTCCGTCGGGTGGGCGGGCCAATCGGTCGCGACCAGCGGCTCGACCGCGATCATCGCCACGCTCGCGCTCACGTTCAGCGGGATCGCGCTCCTCGCGCAGTGGGGCTCGGTGCTCTCGCTCGCGATCCTGATCACGATCCTGATGTCGCTCACGCTCGTCCCCGCCTTCCTGAAGCTCCTCGGCCCCCGGATCTTCTGGCCGACGAGCGGCGCGCGGTTCGAACGTCACGCGCGGCAGGCCGCCGAGAACATCGCGAAGGAGCGGACCTACTTCTACCGGGTCGGGCGGCTGACCCAGCGCCGGCCGGTAGTGATCGTCGCCGTGCTGATCGTGGTCAGCATCCCGCTCATCTACCTCGCGCTCAACGTCCCGCTGGCCTACGACTTCTACGGCCAACTGCCGACCGGCCATCCCGCGACCGACGGCCTCCAGTCGCTGTACCAGCACTACGGATCCGGGTTCGCGACGCCGTCGTTCGCCCTGGTGACGTTCTCCGCCCCGCTCGTGGTGGGGAACCACACGAACGCCGTCGAGTTCACCGACCTCGCGGCGCTGACGTCCCGGGCGGAGAACACCTCCGGGATCACGTCGGTCCAGTCGCCGGTGGGGCCGGACGGCGCCTCCCTCGCGACCTGGTTGAACCTGTCCACCCTCCCGACCGCTCCGCAGCAGAACCTGCTCGGGACGCTCGGCGGGTTCGTGGGGACCGACGGGACCACGGTCCTCCTGACGCTCGTCCCGAGCTCGACCGGCCTCTCCCAGAACGCCGTCCAGTCGGTGAAGGCGGTGGAGGCGTCGTTCTCGGGGTATACGGCGACCCATCCCGAGATCGCCGCGGTCGCGTACGGGGGCGGGGCCCCCACGATCGGGGACCTGGCCGACGAGACGTCGCATGCGACCCTGATCCTGATCATCGCCGTCTCGCTCGGCCTGCTCATCGTCCTCATCGCGGTGCTGCGCACGTGGATCATCGCACTGATGGCGATCGCGACGATCGGCCTGTCGATCAGCTGGGCGTGGGCGATCACCTACCTCGTCTTCCAGCAGGTGCTGGGGTTCCCGCTCTTCTTCTACGTGCGGACGATCCTGTTCCTGCTCATCCTCGGGCTCGGGATCGACTACAACATCTTCGTCCTCAGCCGGGTGCGCGAGGAGCGACTCCGCGGACGGTCGTCCAGCGAGGCGGTCGTCACCGCGGTCGGGCGGACCGGCGGGATCATCACGGCCGCCGCCATCATCCTCGCGAGCGCGTTCGGCGCGCTGATGGTCGGCGAGTTCACGCTCATCCGGGCGATCGGCTTCTCGGTGGCCGTCGCGGTCATCCTGGACGCGATGGTCGTTCGGACGTACCTCGTCCCCGCCTTCCTGCAGGTCCTGGGCGACCGGGCCTGGAGCCTGACCGGTCGGCGCGGCCCGAAGTCGATGGCCGGGACCCCCCCGACCGAGGCCCCTGCGGGCGCGAGCGGCGACGCTACGCCGTGAGGAACCGTTCCCGCGCGTGCACGACGTGCGCGTCGGCGGACGAGGAGTCGACCACCTCGACCACCTTCCCCGACCCGTCGATGAGGAACGTCACGCGGCGAGCGGAGCCGCTGGGCTTCAGGACGCCGTACTTGGTGGCGACCTCCTTCTTCGAGTCGGCGATGAGCGGGAATCGGAGGCCGTACTTGTTGGCGAACGCCTTCTGGGCCGGACAGTCGTCGGTGCTGACCCCGACGACCCGGACGTTCTTGGCGGCGAACTCGGCCAGGTAGTTCTGGAACCCCTTCGCCTCGATCGTGCAGCCCGGGGTGTCCGCGGCGGGATAGAAGTACAGCACCACCGGCGAGCCCCGCAACGACGAGAGCGTGAACGGCTTTCCATCCTGGTCCGGCGCGACGAAATCCGGAGCGGCCTGCCCTGTCTCGACCATTCGTCCCCCACTCGTCTCGGTCTATTTTAGCCCGTCTTCGCGGTTCGCGCTAATGCGGGGAGTCCGGGGCCACCTCGCCCCGCAGGGGTTCGCCCGAAACTCTCCGCAGTCGTCGAGTCGGCCGGGACCCAGCGAGGTACCTAGCTGGTGGCGACCGTGACGAGGGTCTCGGTCGACTTGATCCCCGGGACCTTCCGGATCTTGTGGACGACCGTATCGAGGGCGGCGTTGATGTGGGGCGCCTCGACCTTGACGATCAGGTCGAACGGGCCCGTGACCGCCTGGACCTCGGTGACCTCGGGGATGCCGCGGAGCCTCCGCGCCACCTCGTCCAGGCGGCCGACCTCGGTGACCACGAGCAGGTAGACGATCTCCATCCCTGGGTCTCGAGCGAGGACAACCCCTTCCCCAGATGAATTTACCGGG
Source organism: Thermoplasmata archaeon (assembly GCA_050011355.1). GTDB lineage: Archaea > Thermoplasmatota > Thermoplasmata > Lutacidiplasmatales > UBA184 > Lutacidiplasma. Next base: position 38,602 of record JBEKJG010000009.1, read on the forward strand.
TCCTCCACTCCCCGTTTCTCGTTCCCAAAGAGCTAATGCGGCTCGGTGGCCGCTCTCGGTGGCGATGGACCTGCTCCTCCGGGATACCCTCTCGGGCCGTGTCAAGGCGGTACACCACCGACCGGGCCGGCCGGTCGGCCTCTACGTGTGCGGCCCCACGGTCTACGACGGCGCCCACGTCGGCCATGCCCGGACCTACCTGTTCTTCGACCTGGTGCGCCGCCACCTCGAGGCGGAGGGGATCCCCGTGCGCCACGTGATGAACGTGACGAACTTCGAGGACAAGATCGACGTCCGCGCGGCCCAGCTGGGACTGTCGTGGAAGTCGCTCGCTCTGCGCGAGGAGGCGAGCTTCCTCCGCGACCTGCGCGCGCTCCGCATCCTCTCACCCCACGTCCGCCCGCGCGCCAGCGACTATGTCCCCCAGATGACGGAGGTCGCCCGCCGGCTCGCGAAGACGGGCCGGGTCCACCGCCAGGGCGACGAGTGGCTGTATACGCCTCCCCCCCGCGCCGCGGGTGTCAACTTTCCCACCGGGGCCGAGCTCGCATCCCACGCGGTCGAGGAGCCCGGGCACCCGTTCCCGCTCGAGGGAAATGCCGCGGGCGATTTCATGGTCTGGAAGCTCCAGGAGCCCCCGCACCCGTCCTGGGAGGGTCCCTGGGGACGCGGGACCCCCGGCTGGCACCTCGAATGCTACGCGATGGCCCACGAGCTCATCGGCCTCCCCGTCGACATCCACGGCGGGGGGCTCGACCTGATCTTCCCGCACCACTACTCCGAGAACGAGGTGGCGCTCGCGCTCGACCACAAGCCGTTCGCGCACCTGTTCGTCCATCCGGCCCTCGTGCTCTGGGCCGGCTCGAAGATGTCCAAATCCCGGGGAAACCTCGTCCCGCTGCGCAGCGCCCTGCGCGACGTGGGACCGGACGCGCTCCGATGGTATCTCATCGGCCAGCCGATGACCGAGCGCCTGAACTGGTCCTCGGTCGCCCTTCGCCGGGCGGCGAACGAGTGGCGTAGGATCCGCCGAACGGTCCGGTTCTGGCTCCGCACGGGAACGGGGGGCCACATCGGGGCCCTGCGGGCCGAGGAGGTCGCCGCGGCCGTCCGCCGCGATGTGGCCGCGGACCTCGCGACCGACCGGGTCTTCGACCACCTTCGGAGCCTCGCCGCCTCGATCGACGCCGACCCCACCGGGCACGTGCCGACCGGCGACGGACGGGCCGCCCGGGCGGCCATCCGCGATGTCGAGCGGCGGACGGGGCTATCGTTTTCCTGAGACCGGAGGTGTCCGTCCCAAGATCCTGGGATCGGACCCGGCGCTCAGGGCGGCGAGGGAGGCTCGCGATCGCCGGACGGTTCTGCGATCCCCGGAGGTGATTTTCCTTTGAACGAAGAGAGAACGATCGCGGCGGCGGCGAGGGAGCCGACAGCAATGATCCCGAACCCGAGCGCGTAGTATCCGTCCGTCGCGGGTAAGCCAAGGAAGGTCGGCGGTGGCGGCAGGGCGAAGGGCAGGCTGACCGTCACATTGGCTCCGTCCACCGCAAACGACCCTCCCCCGTTGGAGTAGTTCTGGGCGAGCGTCTGGCCGACGTACGGGTAGGTCCCGTTGGCCTCGGTCCACGGGAGCGTCGTGGTGTTGGAGAAGATCAGGCGGCTCCCCGTCATGTTGACCCACCACTCGCTCCCGGCGGGCAGCCCGTGTTCGACGAACGTCACGGGATATCGGGGCAGGATCACGCTCACATTGTCGTCCGTCGACACCCAGTAGACGTCCCCGTTCCGGTCATCGTACACCCCGGTGCTCGGGACGGCTCCCATCCGCAGTGTCCCGACGACCCCCATGTTGTACACCACGTCCATTGACGAGGGGAGGTAGTTGACCGACATCACGTAGAGAAGGCCGTCTCCGCTGTCCATCGTTCCCGAGTAGGCGCTTCCCCCCGTGTTCAAGGTCCCGAGCCACTCGGTCCCCCGCACCTCGTAAACGTCCCCCGCGGCCACGTAGAGGTCCCCGGTCCAGGGGTCGTACGTCGAGTCGATCACCCCGGTTCCCAACGTGATCCAGGCGATGACCTTCGTGCCGTTGAGGATGGTGAGGTTGCCGGATTGGCAGTTGACGTAGACGAACCCGTCCTGAGGATCGTACGTGGACGTGGTCGGCGACATCCCGACGATCACGGTCCCGACGAGGGTCGTACCGTCAATGATGCTCACCTGGCCAAAGGTGTCCACGACGTAGATTAGCCCGTCCTGCGGGTCGTAGGTGACACCGCCGGCCGCCCCGAAGTACCCGGATCCGATGACGACCGTCCCGACCAGCGTGGTCCCGTTGATGACGCTCACTTCGAGGTCGTTCACGACGTAGACGTAGCCGTTCCGGAGGTCGAGCCCCAGGTGGGAGGGTTCGGTTCCGACCGTCACGGTGCCGACGACCCGGGTCCCATCGATCACGCTCACATTGCTCGAACCGGAGTTGGAGACGTACACCTCCCCGGTCTCGCTATCGTAGAGAACGCACGTCGGGCTCGCCCCCACCCCGACGGTGCCGATGACGGTGGTCCCGTCGATCACGCTCACATTTCCGGACACCTCGTTGGTCACGTAGACGTACCCGTTCTCGGAATCGTAGGCCTCGAACGCCGGCCCCTCTCCCACCCCTACGGACACGACCGAAGGAGATCCTACCGCCGTATTGGAGGTGGTCGCGCCGCCCAAGGCCCCCCGGGGACCCTGAAGGCTGTGCTCGACCGACCCCGGGCCCGCCGACCGCGATCCGGTGGGGAGGACTCCGACCGCCGAGCCCAGGAGGAGCGCCATCAGAACGATGGCCACCAGGGGCGCCCGGCCGCCGGTGGTTGAAGTACTCACGGACTCCCGGTACCCGAGGGTTGGGTTATACCCTACCGCTCAGGCTCGTGCATCGGGGACTGGGTCCGGTCGCTCGGCGCGAGGGTCTGACGTCCTCAGAGCACGCCCATCTCGGTGAGCTTCTCGGGAAGGTAATGCTCCGTCACGTAGTTGAGCCCGTACTTCGCGAGCGACTGCTGCTCGGCCTTCTTCCCGTTCTTCAGCATCAGCTCGATCTCCGCGCGCCAGTCGGCGGTGCCGAACCGCGGGTCGGTGAGCTCGGCCTGGAGCGCCCGGATGTCCTGTTCCGAGAGCTTGTCCGAGGGGAGGTCGTAGTTCTCGATGTCGGAGGCCGTCACCCCGAGGAATTCGGCGGCCGGGGTCGCGAGATAGGAGGAGAGGTGGGCCGTCTTGATGGCCCCGTAGGCGACGCTGGCGTAGATGCGGAACGACCACGGGTCGCCGTCGGTGAAGACGACCACGGGCAACTTCAGCTCCTCGGTGACCCGTCGCAGGAAGCGCCGGGTGGACCGGGCCGGCTGCCCCTTCAGATGCACCAGGATCGCGTTGTACTGCTCGTCGAACCCGTTCTCCGCGAGCCGGTCGACCATGCCGCCGCATTCGATGGCGATGACGAACTTCGCCTTCGTGCTGACGAACTGGATCTTCTCCTTCTCGACATTGAACGGGAGGGAGTACCCCCCGTCGCCGACATCGTCGCGGCAGTTGATCGTCTTCACGATCCCCTTCCGGTTCCGCTCCTTGATGGTGAGGTCGCCGATCACGGAGGCCCCGTTCTCCTCGGGGTGGAGGCGGAAGTCCTCCCGGAGGCGCTCGCAAAGGACCTCGAGGTCCTCGATGAGCAGGTTCGACTCGTCCTCGCTGTGGAACTTCGCCTCCTCCCAGGCCTCGCTGATGTAGTAGAGCTCCCGCAGGGTCGACGTCTTCCTGTCGCGGGCCATCTCGTTGATGAAATCGACCAGGTAGAACGTCCGCAGCAGCATCAGCGCGCCGTCGAGCTTGCGCGCGGACCGGGTACCCATCTGGCGGCCGAGCTTCCAGACCCCCTCCCGGGCGAGGAAGGAGAGGTTCTGCTTCGTGCGGAGCGGCAACCGCATCCGGGGGATCTCCCCGTGGTCGAGCTGCTCGTAGATCGACTCGGCCAGGTCCAGGGTGGGCTTGAGCGCATCCGCGCGGATGCGCGGGGCGTCCTCCTCACTCGTCGTCGGCGGCGCTCGCGCTCGACTCCGCGGCATCGTAATCCACCTCCTCGTCCCCCGCTCCGGGGGCATGGGCCTCGGCTTCGGCGGCCTCCGCCGCCTCGACAATGGTTCTCGGGAGACGGACGTCCCAGTCTCCCGGCAGCGGGTCGGCCCCCAACAGGTGGGCCTGGTCGATCCCCGCGACGTACCAGTCGAAATCGTTCGCCTCGACGTCGGTCTTCGGGGGGAACTTGAGCTCCAGGTGGGTCTTGCCGCTGGGTGTGAGCTTGGGCAGGGTCCACCAGGCCCGGCCGAGCGCGAGGTCGGTGCCGTCCGGCGCGGGATCGAACGACGCCTTCGGGAGCAGGTCGGGGGGAAGTTCAACGAACAGCTCGAGCACGCGGGCGCGCGGGGTGTAGTTCGTGACGTCGATCGGGACCTTTACCCCGTCCGGTCCCGGGGTGACCGGGGTCTCGATGTTGACGACGTCCATGATGCGGGTGATCACCGGCGTCAGGTCCGGGATCGCCTTGCCGACGAGGTGGCTCGTCTTCTCGGCCAGCTTCGGCAGGATCTTGAGGATGATCGCGAACTTCTCGCTCGCGAGGTCGTGGCGGTTCCGTCGGGAGAGGTGGGTCCGCAGGTGACGAGCGGCCACCTGGAGGGCCAGGGTGATCTCCCGGTCGATCTCCGGGTCCTCCGCGATCGCCTCCTTCGCCTCGCTCGTGAACGGGATCTTGGTGGAGGCGACGTGGACGAGGATGAGGGCCGGGCCGCTGGGCAACCCGGACCCGCCCTTCTGGTCGAGACCGTAGCGCCGCCAGTCGAGGTTCGAGATGGCGTTCGTGATCGCGCAGGCGCCCTGCTGGAACAGGAGCGGGACCCGATTCGCGAACCGGAGGATCTGGACCGACTGGTCCGCGGGGAGCCCGCCCCCGTAGACGAGCCCGACCTCGACCATGAACGGGAAGCCGCCCCGGACCTTCGGGGGACGGCTGACCGGGGGGGCGAAGAACTCGGGGCGGACGTCGCCGAGGACGTTCCGGAGCCCTCGCTTGATCAGCATCGCCCCGATCGGCGAGAGCCCGTCCGCCGAAGGGGCGACCAGCGGGACGGCCCGTAGGGCGGTGAGGAGCCGCTCCTGGTCCTCCCCCTGGACCGAACCCGGGGACATGGAGGACTTGAGCCCCGCCGCCACGAGGACGTCCTTGGCCGCACGGGGAGAGACCCCCTGGAGGTCCTTTGTCAGGAACTCGTTGCACGTCGGACGCTTGGTCGCCTTGAGGTAGTACCCGAGCTCGCCGAGCTCGAGACCGTAGGGGTGCGGGAGCGTCTCCTTGGCGATCGGCGGCTTCTCTTCGGTCGCCCGCTCGAACGTCACCCGCGTGCCGTCGGGCTCGACGAGGGTGATCCGGGCGTGGGGATTGACGATCGCCGTCCCCCGGAGGTACTCGAAGGGCGACTGCCGGCCGCGAATGTACTTGGCCTTGAGCACCAGTTCGATCTTGGTCCCGTGCGGACGGTCCCAGAGGACGACATCCTCCGAGGCGACCCGCGGCTGATTCTTCTGGGTGTCGAGGAACAGCTCGAGGACGTGGGCGGCCTCCTCCTCCTCGACCTTCGAAGTGATCTTCGCGGGCCGGGCCGTGGTGAGGTTGGCGTAGAGGACCGCGGCGCTGATCCCGATCCCCTGCTGGCCGCGGGCCTGACGGTTCGAATGGAAGCGCGAGCCGTACAGGAGCCGGGCGAAGACGTTGGGGATCTCCTTTCGAAGGATTCCCGGCCCGTTGTCGGTGACCGCCACCCGGACCCGGTCCTCCCCCTCTTTCGAGATCTCGACCAGGATCTCGGGCAGGATCCCTGCCTCCTCGCACGCATCAATCCCGTTGTCCGCCGCCTCCTTCACGGTCGTCAGGAGCGATCGTTGCGGGTTGTCGAACCCCAGGATCTGGCGGTTCCGCTCGAAGAACTCGGCGACCGAGATCTCCCGCTGCTTGGCCGCCAGCTGCTGGGCGATCGTGGGGGGCGGGGGCATCAGGGGCGAAGCCGCGGCGCCCCGCTATAAGCCCCCTGTTGGAATCGAACGAAGCGGGCGCCCTCGCCGACGGAAGGGACCCCCCCGCGCCGGGGCGTCGCCTACGCCCGGACCAGGACCACCGAAGTGCGGGCGCGGTTGGAGACGGCCCGAGAGACGCTCCCCATCAGGACAGCCCGCGTGCCCCGGTATCCGCGCGTGCCCATCACGATGAGGTCGGGGCGCGCGCGCGCGGCGGCGCGCAGGATCTGGTCGGCGACGTGCCCCCGGGCGAGCCGGACCTCCGGTTCGACCCCGAGGCTCCGGGCGATCCGGACCGCCTCGGCCAGGAGGATCTGGCCCTGTTCCACCGGTCCCGTCGCGTCCTCCTCGCCCATCAGCACCGGGACCTCGGTCAGCCCGACGACGTGCAGGACCGTGAGACGAGCCCCGAACGCGTGCGCCATTTGGGAGGCCAGGCGAACCGCGTTCCGACTGGAGGGGGAGTCGTCGATGGGGGCGAGGATCGTCCGCACGGAGACCGGGGATGTGGGGGTCAAGTCGGCGACTCCTCGGGGTGGAACCATCGTTCGGCGATGAGCGTTGGGATGATCGCGGTCGAGATGACGACGGTCAGCAGGACCGAGAACTGGGTCCGGTCAATGATTCCCGAATCGTAACCGTAGAGCGAGGAGATCGTCCCGAAGGTCAGACCGGTGCTCATGAGAAGGCCGATGTACGCCGAGTCGTGGCCTACGAGCCGGCGCGCCAACGGGAGGACCCCCGCGAGCTTCGCCCCCACCTTGACCCCGAACAGTGCGACGACGAGGACGGCTCCCGCGGCGACCGCGGCGAGGGAGACGTCGAGCCCGGCGTTGATGAAGAAGAACGGGGTGAGGAAGGCGAGCGTCACGGACCGGAGCTTTCGGAGGATCTCCGGGTTCTGCCCGAGGACGGAGGCCAGGGCGAGACCAAGGATATACGCCGGCAAGATCGCTTGGGAGCCGGCCAGCTGGGCGACCGCCCCGAGGAGCACCACGAGGAAGAAGATCACTTTGACCTCGGTCTCCCCCGACCGGCCCTGGAGGTAGGAGAACAACCGGCGGAAGAGCCCCGGGACGAAGATCGTCGCGGCAACGATCGCCGCGATGAGGAGGAAGATGTACTCGTTGGGCCGGACGAACAGGAGACTCAGGGCGAGCGCCGTGCCGAGGTCCGTGACGAAGCAGGCCGACAGGAGGAGCTTGCCTGTGGGGGTCCGGCTGGTGCCGGTTTCGACCAGCACGACGTACACGATGGCGACCGAGGTCGTCGAGAGCGCGACCCCGGCCAGCAGGGACGCGTCCCACCCCCAACCCAGGACGAGGTAGGTAAACCCCCACGCGGCCAGGAACGGGGCGAGGAAGGAGACCACACCGATGGAGATGGACGCCTTCCAGGTCTTGCGCATCGCGACTGGGTCGATCTCGGCGCCCGCGAGGAAGGTCAGGACGACGCTCGCGATCCCGGCCAGGAACGGCAGCCAGTCCTGCCCCGTCGTCGAGATGCCAAAGAAGTTTCCGGCGAGGATCCCCGCGATCATCTCGAGGATGGCGACCGACACCCCGAGCCGGGTCGAGACGAGGGAACAGACGACGGTCAGTCCCAGTACGACGACGAGGACGCTCCACTCGACCATGCTTCCGCCTTCCGGTCGGCGCGGTTGGGCGAGGTAGAAGCTATCAGCCCGCGCCGGGGCGGTTGAAGGGGAGCTTCATCCCCTCGACCACATTCATTTGGGCCGGTCTATTTAATCTGTGGTGGGGGACGCGCCGTTTCGGGACTCACCGGGGCGGGAGGCGACGTCCCGGAGTACCGGCCGGAACGGCCTCCAGCGGGACGACTCGGCAAGGTCGACATCGACACGGAAGACCCGGTCCTCGGGTCCTCTCCCCGACGAGGGGACGTCCGTGAGGGCGACCGGCTCTCCGCGCGAGTCCCAGACGCCACTGCCGCCGCCGAACACGATCCCGTCCTCGACCCCCACCCGGTTGACATACACTATGGGGAGGCCGTTCTCGATGGCCCGGGCGGGGAGCAGTTTGGAGAACAGGGCGTAGCTCGTGACCGGCGAGGCGGAGATGACGACCAGGAGGTCCGCCCCCGCGAGGGCGAGGCTCCGGAAGATCTCCGGGAAGAACGTGTCGTAGCAGATCGCGAGCCCGAGCGAGTGCGGCCCCCAGGGCACGGGTCGGCTCAGGTCGCTGGGCGTGAACGGGACCCCCTCCTCGAACGGGCCGAAGGTCGGAAGGTAGCGCTTTACTTGGGCCGCGACCGTCCCGTCGGGGCGGAAGAGGAGCGCGACGTTGCGCAGCTCCCCCTTCCGCTCCTCCGACCGGACCGGGGCCCCGACCACGAGGGTGGTCGAGTGCTCCCGGGCCAGCGCGGCGAGGCGGTCCCAGGCGCGGTCCCCCGGCGTGAGCGCGAGGTGGTGGAACCGGTCCCCGACCCGATACCCGGAGAGGAACAGCTCGGGAAAGACCGCGAGGTCGGAGGGCGCGGACCGGAGGGCCGCCGCGATGCGGTCGAGGTTCGACTCGGTGGAGCCGGGCTTGGGCGCCAGCTGGCCGAGCAGGAGGCGCGTCAATAGAAGTACCGACGCACCGAGAGGAGGTAGACGAAGAGGACGACCAGCAGGACGAACAGGATCGTGATGGAGCCGGTGAAGAACAGGTAGACGGTCGTCCCGAAGACGATGACGAGCGTCGTCCAGAGCGCCCAGGTCTCCTGCCGCCAGAGGGAGGTCGCGATGACGAGGAGCGCCACGCCCAGCACGACCAGGATGGCCGCCCCGAGCAGGTCGATCGAAGGGAACAGGTCGAGCGCGGACGGGAAGAACGTCGTCCCGAGCTCGCCGAGGAGGAAGAGGATCCCGCCGAGGACCATGACCACCCCCGCGATCGCGATCAGGACCGAGACCACCGCGACCCCGATCGGGAGCCGCGGGACGGCGGTCGAGGGCGACCAGGAGGGGGGCAGCCGGTCGAACGCGACGGCCGACGAACCGGAGTTAGCGTTCGCCGTCGACGACCCGCCCATGGCTCCCCGTGCCCCCGAGAACTCCGGCCGGGGCGGATGTAGCTTTCGATGGAGCGGAGGCTCAGAACCGCCGCTCGGCCGCCCCGCGGGCGAGACGCTCCAGGAGGAGGCGGTAGGGGCCGGGGGGCACGGGTTCGAGGCAGCGGGTGGCCTGCGCGGCCCAGTCGGACGCCTCGCGGGCGACCGCCGCGGGCGCGTCGGTCATGAGCGTGAGCTCGCGCAGCCGCAGGAGGTGCTTCGTCCGCTTGCGACGGAGCTGGAACAACCGTTCGAACTCCGCCTGGTGCTGGGGGTCGAGGCGGGCGAAGGTCTCCAGCGAGACGAGCGTCGGGTTCCCTTCCCGAAGGTCGGAGTAGAGGGGCTTTCCGAGGAGGTCCGCGTCGCCGACGACGTCGAGGAGGTCGTCCCGGATCTGGAAGGCGATGCCGAGCGCGCGCCCGTAGCCAGCGAGGGCGTCTACGTAGGAGGGGCTGGTCCCGGCGATCTCGGCGACAGAGGCGAGCGCCGCGGCGATGATCGCCGCGGTCTTGCGCTCGATGATGCGGAAGTAGTGGTCCCGGCCGGTCGAGAGGTCGAACCGGGACGACTCCTGAAGGACCTCCCCCTCGACCAGGTCCGCGCACGATTCGCCGCAGCGCATGATGATCGAACGGGGGTACTCCGCCGCGAGTTCGAACGCCCGGACGAACAGGTAGTCCCCGGAGACGATCGCGAGCGGCAGCCCGAAAGCGCGGGGCATCGACGGTCGGCCCCGCCGGGTCTCGGCGTGGTCGATGACGTCGTCGTGGACGAGGGTCGCCGTGTGGATCAGCTGGAAGGCGGCGGCGAGGGAGTGGATCGGCTGGGTCGACGTCGCCCCGAGGGCCCGATGGGCCGCGGCCATCAGCAGGGGCCGGACCCGCTTGCCGCCGGTGGAGCAGGCGTACCGTGCGGCCTCGGTGAGCTGGGCGTAGGTGGAGCTGAGCACCTCAGCGACGCGCCAGTCGATGTCCGCGAGGTCGCGGACGAGGACCGGCAGGAGCTCGGAGAACTGGCTGGTCGCCTCGACCCCGAAGGTGGACGTGACGATCGACTCGAGGGAGGGATCCACCGTCTCGCGGGCCGGCGCCGGGCTCGTCACGAACCCCTCCCCCGGTGCGTGGGCCACCGCAGCCGCATCATCGCATCGAGACCGGAGGACCCGATATAGCGCATCCCCAGCGCCAGGAGGGGGTCGTACCGGGCAAAATGGTCGCCCCACTCGTAGACCCGGGCCGCCCGGTCGAGGGGGTCGAACAGCGCCGCCCGCCAGGCGGTGTCGTAGGCGGTGAGCGGGGTGCCGGACCGGACGTGCTCGGCCGCCGTCCGGCCCGCGAGCCAGCCGCTCAGCATCGCCGTCGGGATCCCGCCCCCGTTCGTCGCCATGACCAGGTTGGCGGCATCCCCGCAGAGGAGCACGTTCTCGCGGACGAGCGAGGCGGGGGGCGGGCCGACCGGCACCCACCACCGCGTGCGCTCCCGGATCTCGCCGAGGTGCTGTCGCCCGACGAAGCGGGCGAGGAGCGAGCCCAGGGTCTGTCCGGGCGGGACCCGGGGCACGCCCAGGCCGACGTTGACGTCGTGGGCCCGGGGGAACGCCCAACCGTACCCCCGGGGGGCGTCCCGTCCGAAGTACAGGTCGATCCCGTCTCCGAGCGGTCCGTCCACGGTCGCCGTGATCATGCGGAACATCGTCCGCTCGGGGACCAGGTGGACCGAGCGTCCGACCGTCGAGAGCGGGCCGTCGGCCCCGACGACCACCGTCCCTTCGAGGGTCCCTCCGCCCGCGACCCGGACCTCGGTCCCGTGGACCCCGGTCACGCCGAGCGGGAACCGCAGCTCGGCCCCGGCCCCTTCGGCCCGGTACGCGAGTGCCTTGTCGAACGCCCGTCGGGAGACGGTCGCCCCGTGGAGGGGGAATCGGAACCGGTGGCCGTACGGCGAGACGCAGGTCATCCACTCCGTCTCCCGGAGGACCGTGGCGGCGGGGATGTCGAACGCACGGTGGATGAGCTCCGGGCAGTCGAACAGGTCCGCCAGTTCCGCCGGCGAGGGCACGAACTCTCCGCACTGGACCGGGTGGCCGAGCTCGGGCCGGTGGTCGAGCAGGAGCGTCCGGGCGCCCGTCTCGGCGGCGCTGCGGGCCGCGAGCGAGCCCGCGGGGCCGGCACCGACGACGATGACGTCGAAGCGGTCCATCCCTAGGCTCCGAGCGCCACGAAATGCTGGGCGGCCGACTGGATCGCGCCGAGCACCGGTTGCGGGTACACCCCGATCGCCACGATGAGGACCGCGATGAGGCCGATGGCGACCGCCCGCCCGTAGCCGAGGCCCCCCGCCGGCAGCGGGTCCGCGACCGGCAGGGCCGTACTACCAGCGGTGGCGAGTGCCGTCGACGGACTCGGGTCGAAGTAGAGGACCTTCAGGACCCGGGCGTAGTAGAACACGGAGAGGGCGCTGTTGAGCAGACCGGCCACCGCGAGCCAGACGAAGTACCCCTGCGCCTGGACCGCCGCCGAGAAGAGGACGAACTTGGAGACGAACCCGATCGTGAGCGGAACCCCGGCGAGCGACAGGAGCATGAGGGCGAACGCCGCCCCGAGCAGGGGGCGCCGGGTCCCGAGCCCCTTCCAGTCGTCGATGAGGGGGCCGATACCGAGGGCCGCCACCCCGGCGACGACCAGGAAGGCGCCGCCCTTCATGAGGACGTGCGCGAAGATCTGCATCGTGGCCCCCGTGATGGCGGGGGCCGTGCCGATCGTAACCCCGATCAGCATGTAGCCGGCCTGGCTGATCGACGAGTAGGCCAGCATCCGTTTCATCTCCTTCTGCAGGAGCGCGAGCAGGTTGCCGACCGTCATCGTGACGACCGCGAGGACGGCGAGCGTTAGGGTCAGGATCGGGCTGAGATCGAGCGGTCCGCCGGAGAAGGGTGAGCTCCCCGCCCCCGCGGCCTTGATGTAGAGGATCGGCCCGAGGAAGACGAGGAAGAAGGCGAAGAGGCCGATCTTCTTCGTTCCCCCCGCAAGGAAGGCGCTCACGTCGCTGGGCGCGCCGTCGTACACGTCGACGGCCCAGGCGTGGAACGGCACGAGCGTGACCTTGAACGCGAGGCCCGCGATCAGGAACCCGTACCCGAGCAGGACGAGGACGGGGAACCCGACCGAGCCGGTCGCTCGCCCGATCGCGTAGAGGTTCGTGGTGTCGTAGGCACCGAAGAGGAGCGACGCCCCGTAGAACGAGAGGACGGTGGAGAGGGCCCCGATGATGAAGAACTTCATCGCCGCCTCGAGCGACCGGCTCTCGCGCCGGTGGTAGGCGACCAGGAGGTACGTCGCGATGCTCGTCACCTCGATGGCGAGCAGCAAGAAGATGAGGTCGGTCGCGACCGCGACCAGCAGCATCCCCACGGTGGCGAGCAGCAGAAGCCCGTAGAAGATCGGGGCCCCCTTCTCGGTCGAGGGTCGGCTGGCCGAGGCGAGGCAGACCAGCAGCGCGGAGAGGAGAAAGATCGCCTGGAAGATGAGGCCGAGCGAGGTGAACGCGTACAGCGGAGCTCCCGTGGGCGCCGCGTCGATCAGGCTCGAGGGCAGCGTGGCGAACACGCTCAGCGGGGCGAATCCGAGGTCGCCGAGCACGGAGAGGAGCGCGAGGGTCGTCGCGGCCACCGCGACCGTGCTGAGCCACTCGTTGCGGCGAACCCCCATCACGTCCAGCAGGAACACGAGGAGCGCGCCCCCGAGGACGAGCAGCTCGGGGACGAATGGGCCGATGAACGACGTCACGTCCATGGCCTAGGTCCCCGGGAAGAGGCGGATGGGTGAGCTCGTGATCAAGTTCACCAGGAGGAACGGCAGCACCCCGAGCAGGATCGTGAACGCGACGAGGAAGCCCATCGCGGTCGACTCGTACCAGGGTAGGTCGTGCACGACCTCCGGGATGCCGCGGGGGGGACCGAACAGCATCCGCTGCATCATCCAGATGTAGAACGCCGCGGTCACGACCAGGATCCCGAGCGGGATCAGGACCCAGTAGGTCAGGCCGTCCCACGTGGCCAGGAGCGCCGTGAACTCGGCGGGGAAGCTGATGAGCCACGGCAGCCCGAGAGAGGCGAGAGAGCCGACCATCACCATCGTCGCGAGGATGGGGGTGCTCGGGGTGATCCCGCCGAGCGAGGGGATGTCGCGAGTCCCGTAGGTGTGGTGGACGCTCCCGGAGACCATGAACAGGAGGGCGCTCACGATCCCGTGGGCGAACATCAGCAGCACCGCGGCCAGGAGGCCGAGGGAGGATCCCAGGGCGATCGCCAGGAGGACGATCCCCATGTGGTTGATGGAGGAGAAGGCGACCATCCGCTTCAGGTCGCGTTGGGCGAGCGAGACGATCGACCCCCACGCGATGGTGGCGAACGCGATGACGAAGAGGAGCGGCTGGGCCTCGTGGAACCCGGACGGCAGAATGAACACCGCCCACCGGATCAGCCCATAGCCGCCGAGCTTCAGCAGGAGTCCGGCCAGGAGCACGGAGCCCCCGGTCGGCGCCTCGACGTGCGCGTCGGGCAACCAGGTGTGGAACGGGACGATCGGGAACTTGACCCCGAACCCGAAGAACAGGGCCAGGAAGAGGAAGGTCTGGGTCACGGTCATCAGGCCGTGGCCGGCGAGGTAGACGCTCGAATAGTCGAAACTGGTCGCCCCCGAGTAGAAGACGAGCGCCAGCAGGCCGACCAGCATGACGATTGACGCGACGTGGGTGTAGACGAAGAACTTCAGCGCGGCGTAGCGCCGACGGGGGCCTCCCCAGTACCCGATGAGGAAGAACATCGGGACCAGGACGGCCTCCCAGAAGAGGAAGAAGAGGAGGATGTCGAGCGCGATGAAGACGCCGAAGCACCCGAGGCAGGTCAGGAGGACCAGCCCGAACCAGGCGCCGGGACGTTTCGTCTCGTTCCACGAGTAGACGACGGTCGCGACCTGGAGGACCGCCGTCAGGAGGATCAGGACGAGCGAGATCCCGTCGACCCCGACCGTGTAGTTGACCTGGAGCCAGCCCAGGTGGATCCAGGCGTACGACTCCTGGTCGGCGAACCCGGGGAGGATCCCGTTCGCGTACCCCGGCCATCCCGGATATGCGAGGAGGAGGAAGGCGACCTCCGCCAGGAAGGCGAACGAGGTCGCGAGAGCCACCCATCGGGCGTACTTCCCCGCCACGAACGTGACGGCGGTGCCGAGCAAGAGCGTCGCGAGGACCGCCGAGAGGAGCGGGAAGGTCATCCTACCCGCCTCCCAGCTTCGCGATGAGGTACGGCGCGACGATCAGGAGGAGGACGAACACCCCGAGGAGGCCGGCGACGACGTACGCGGCGTAGTCGGAGACGACGCCCGACTGGGTCCTGCGGAGCTGGTTCGACAGGCCGGAGAAGACGCGCTCGAGCCCCCGGACCGTACCGTCGATGACGTACCGGTCGACGAAGTCGGCCCCCCGCGAGATCCCGTAGACGAGCTTGGTGCCGATCCAGTCGTATCCGACCTTCATGTAGTACCGGTTCAGGAGAAGCCGCCGGACCGACTGGACCGGGCTTGAGTCCGCGAGCACGAAGACGCGCCCGTTCCCCCAGAGGTAGTAGGCGAGGCCGATCCCGCATGCGCCGAGGCCGACGCTGGCCCCCGAGAGCAGGATGTCGGTCGTCCCGTAGACCGGCGGGATCCCGTTGGCGCCCGCTCCGTAGAGGAGGAGGGATTGGAAGTTGGGGAGGAAGATGAGGAGCCCCGCGGCGAGCGCGAAGCCGGAGAGGATCACGAGGGGGACCTGCATCGTCCACGGCCCCTCGTGCGCGTGCGGAAGCGTCGGGTCTCGGGCGTGGTCGCCCGAGAACGCGAGGAACCAGGCCCGGAAGATGTAGTAGGCCGTCAGGAACACGGCCGCGAACGCGAGGAGGAAGAACGGCCAGTAGAGCGGGTGCGCCCCGAGCTGGGAATAGACCGCCCCCAGGATGTCGTCCTTGCTCCAGAACCCGGAGAAGGGCGGGATTCCCGAGAGGGAGAGTCCCCCGATCGCGAACGCGATCGCAGTGACCCGCATGGGCTTCTTCAGCCCGCCCATCTTGAACAGGTCCTGGGTCCCGACCGCGTGGATGACCGAGCCGGCGGCGAGGAACAGGAGTGCTTTGAAGAACGCGTGGGTGAACAGGTGGTACAGGCCCACCATCGCGAAGCCGGCCCCGACGGCGAGCACCATGTACCCGAGCTGGCTGATCGTGGAGTAGGCGATCACCCGTTTGATGTCCGGGTGGACCACCGCCATCGTGGCGGCGAAGAACGCCGTGAACCCGCCGATGGCGACGATCGCGAGCTGGTCGTTCGCGGTGAACCCGATGAAGACGCTCGTGATCGCGAGCAGGTAGACCCCGGCCGCGACCATCGTGGCGGCGTGGATGAGCGCCGAGACGGTCGTCGGGCCCTCCATCGCGTCGGGGAGCCAGACGTGCAGGGGGAACTGCGCGCTCTTGCCCGCCGCACCCCCGAGGATCATGAGGCCGGCGATCGTCAGCAGCGGGGAGCCGCCGCCCGACACGACGGGCAGGAATGGCGTGGTGCCGTTCGTGAAGACGAAGCCGTTGGCGGCCCAGCCGCCGTTCGGCCCCGTCGTCGCGAAGTGGAAGAAATAGATGAAGATCCCGAGCAGGAACAGGACGTCGCCGACCCGGGTCACCAGGAACGCCTCCTTCGCGGCGCTCGCCGCGCTCGGCTTCTCGTAGTAGAATCCGATCAGGAAGTAGGAGCAGACGCCGACCAACTCCCAGAACAGGAAGAACTCGAGCAGGTTGTTCGAGAGCACGAGGCCGGTCATCGCGGCGAGGAACAGCGAGAGCTCGGCGTAGTAGCGCGGCAGCCCGTGGTCGTGGTGCATGTAGCCGATCGAGTAGAGCAGGACGAGGAAGCCGACGACCGTCACGACCAGCAGCATGAGCGAGGAGAGCGGGTCGACCAGGGTCCCGACCACGAGCGAGATGCCGTTCGGGAACGGACCGGGCACTCCCGCGAGGTGCAGCCAGGTGAACTGCGCGTTCACGTACTGGCCGGGGGAGAGCATCTCCCCGACCGCGATGAGGACCCCGAGGACCATGGCGGCGGCGGCGAAGGCGACCGCGATCCAGCCGCCCCATTCGAGCTTCCCGAGCCGGGTGCCCGTCAGCCCGACGATGGTGAACGCGACGACGGAGAACAGGGGGATGAGGAAGGCCCATCCGTCCAGGGTCGTGAAGAAATTCGTGGTGCGCCCCCCCTAATCCCTCAGTTCGGTGGCCTGGGCGACGTTGATCGTGCCCTTGATGCGGTTCAGGGCGAGGACGATGGCGAGCCCCACCGCCACCTCGGTCGCGGCGAACCCGATGAGGACGACGGCGATCGCCTGGCCCGAGAGCCCGGCCGCGGTCGGCGCGAACGCGGCGAAGTAGACGAAGTTGAGGATCGTCGCGTTCATCGCGATCTCGACCGCGATCAGGATGAGGATGAAGTTGCGTCGCGTCAGCAGTCCGAACACCCCGACCGCCAGGAGCGCCCCCGAGAGGACGAGGAACCACTCCACCGGGAGCGACGTCATTCGCGGCCCTCCCGGACAAGGTAGATGGCGCCCGAGACGCCGCCGAGCATGACCAACCCGAGCAGGAGCAGCCAGGGCCCATCCGGGCCGAACAGCTGTGCCGAGAGCAGCGCGGGGGCGTAGATCTGGAGTGACGTGGGCGAGCTCGGGAACTCGCCGATCGAAGCGACCAGGAAGATGAACGTGACCGCCGCGAGGGCCATCGGCACCGGGCCGAGGCCGGTCGCCGCGTCCCGTGAGAAGATGCGCTTCCGTGTGACCATGATCCCGAACAGGAGGAGGATAGTGACGGCCCCGGCGTAGACCCCGAGCTGGAGGACCCCGAGGAACGGGGCCTGGAGGAGGAAGTAGATCGCCGAGAGGTCGACGAAGAAGACCGAGACCCACAGGATGGTGTGGACCAGCTCGCGGACGAGCAGGGCCGCCACGGCCGTCACGATGGCCACGACGGCGAGCGCGAGGAACGCGAGTTCCTCGAGGCTCACTTGCGCGTCCCCCAGAACAGGCACTCCTTCGGACAGACGCTGATGCAGGTGCCGCAGCGGACGCAGTCGGAGTCGTTCACGACCGGCTCCTTCCAGATCCGCTTGGTCGCCTTCTCCCCCGGCTTCGCCTCGGCCTTGGGGATGTCCAGCATCGTGATGCACTGCGTAGGGCAATCCCGGGCGCACGCGTTGCAGCCGATGCAGAGCGGGGGCTCGAGGAGGATCGCGTCCTCGTTCTCCGGCCGTTCCAGCCGGATCGGGTTCATCGGGAGCTTGGTCTGGAAGATGTCGAACATCTTCTGCGGCGAGAAGACCATCTCGGACCGCTTCGGGGTGGAGAGCTCGTAGCGGGTCGTCATCGTGAGGCAACCCTCGGGGCAGGCGTCCGAGCAGAAGCCGCAGTAGCTGCACTTGCCGTAGTCGATCTCGGGGCACTTCTTCGCGTGCTTCGGGTCGCCCCCCGGCACCGTGACCATCTCGATGCAGAGGTCCGGACAGGAGAAGGCGCACAGGTTGCAGCTGATGCAGGTCGCGATGTTCAGCGCGTGGACGCCCCGATAGTTGTCCCAGATCCCGGCGACCCCGATCGGTTTGCCCGTCTCGACCCGGAGCTCTTTCCGGAAGGTCGGGTCCTCGAGTCGCTCGAACGGGTAGACGATCGTCGAGGGACGCACGAGGCTCCGGGCGAACTGACGCGCCGCGGTGAGCATCGGCTTCGCGACGAAGAGGATCGGGTTGTCGGACGGCTTGCTCGTGGCGGTCGCTTCGTCGCTCATGAAACTGACCTCAGACCCCCGGCGCAGAGGGCAGGCAACCGAACACGGGCAGGCACCGCACCATCACCAGGACCGCCGCCAGGAACACGGAAGCCAGGCTGAGCGGGATCATGCGGTTCCATCCGATCCGCAGGAGCTGGTCGGTCCGGACGCGCGGGAGGGAGGCGCGGATCCAGACGAAGAGCCCGAAGACCGCGTAGGTCTTCACCATGAACCAGACGATCCCCGCGAGGGGAAACGAGGTCGCGGCGGACGGCACCCAGCTCGGCATGGTCCAGCCGCCGAGGAAGAGGAGGACGACGAGGATGCTCCCGACCAGGGCCCGGAGGTAGTCGGCCAGCATGAAGAACGCGAACAGCATGCCGCCGTACTCGGTGTTCCAGCCCTCGACGAGCTCGGCCTCCGCCTCGGGAAGGTCGAAGGGGATCCGCTCCATCTCGGCAAGCATACCGGCCACGAAGACGATCAGGGCCACGACGAGCGGCCCCCAGAACCAGTAGTTCTGCTGCTCGTAGACGATGGTGGAGAGGTCGAAGCTCCCCGAGACGACCACGACCGCGACGACCGCCAGGAGGAGCGGTACCTCGTAGGCGATCATCTGGGCCGCGGACCGCATGCCGCCCATCAGCGAGTACTTGTTGTTGCTCGACCAGGCGCTGACGAAGATGAACAGCGGGGCAAAGGAGAAGATCGCGAGGGCGAGCAGGAGGCTGAGCGGGAGGGCGCCCGAGTTCCAACCGGAGGAGATCGGGAGGATCCCGAAGATGATGAGGGACGTCACCATGTATGCGACGGGCCCGGAGTAGAATCCGAGCGAGTCGGCTTCCTTGGGCCGGAACGTGTTCTTGCGGAACAGCTTCAGCCCGTCGGCGAAGTTCTGGAGGATCCCCGCGTACCCGACGTGCATGGCCGCGCGGCGGTCCATGAAACGGCCGAGGAGCTTGCGCTCCCACCAGATGAGCACGATCGTGTTGATCATGCTCGCGCCGAGCAGGATGGCGCCGAAGATCAGGACCGCGAGACCGAGGATCAGGTCACCGTTCGTAACCCATGCCCGGAGGGGCTGGGGAAGGATCGAGCCGAGGCCGTCGAGCAGGCCGCTCGAGATCGCGAACGAAACGCTGTAGAGGGTTGCGCCGCCCATGGTCGCCTAGCGGTCGACCTCCCCGACACAGACGTCGACGCTGCCCATGATGGGCGGGATGTCGGCGACATGGTAGCCGACGAGGTAGTGGCGGGCGGCGCTCAGGTTCGCGAAGACCGGCGACCGGAACTTGACACGGTACGGGTGTTCGCTCCCCTCGTTCACGACGTACGCCTGGGCCTCGCCGTGAGGCTCCTCGACGGAGGAGAACCCGAGCCCCTTCGGGTAGTTTCGCTTGAGCAGGTAGCCCTCGCGTCCCTGCGGAGCGTACGGGGCGCCGAGCCAGCGGGGAAGCCGGTCCGCGAGCACGGGGCCCGGATGGTGGTCCAGCCAGTCGAGCACCTGGCGGAGGATACGGACGCTTTGGCGCATCTCCTCCATCCGGACGAGATAGCGTGCGGTCACGTCGGCGCCGTCGGCGACCGCGACGTCGAAGTCGAGTTGCTTGTAGACAGAATATGGGCGGTCCTTGCGGAGGTCGCGTTTCATCCCGGCCGACCGGAGCATCGGCCCGGTGACGCCGGTCGCGACGCAGTCGCGAGCGGAGAGGATCCCGAGTCCATCGCACCGTTCGCGGAAGATCGTGGACCCGAGGCAGAGCCGGTCGTACTCGACGAACTTCTTGTCGAGCCAGTCGAGGACCCCGCGCGCCCGGTCGGTGAACCCCTGGGGGAGGTCATTGCGGACGCCTCCGACCCGCATGTACTCGTAGGTCATGCGCGCGCCGGTGTAGCTCTGGAAGAGGTCGAGGATGAGGTCCCGGTCCCGCATCCCGTAGAGGAACGGGGTCATGAGACCGATATCCTGGACGAACGCCGCGTACCACATGAGGTGCGAGCCGATCCGCTGGAACTCGTCGCACATCGTGCGGATGTAGTCGGCGCGCTCCGGCGGGGAGATGTGGAGCGCCTGCTCGGCCGAGAGGATGTAGAGATGCTCCCAGGCGAGCCCGGCGACGTAGCAGCACCGGTCCATGAGCGTGATGACCTCGTTGTAATGCCGGTCCTCGCTGATCTTCTCGATCCCCCGGTGGAGGTAGCCCATCTCGGGGTCGCAGTCGAGGATCATCTCCCCGTCGATCTTCACCCGGAGGTTCCACAGGCCATGCGTCATGGGGTGCTGGGGCCCCATGTTCAACCACATCTCAGACACTGCGCTGCTTCACCTCCAGCTCCTCCGGCTCGTGCAGCTTGAACGAGCGCAGGAGCGGGTGGAACGCGTAGCCGTCCGGCATCAACAGGTGCCGCAGGTCCGGGTGGTGGTCGAACCCGATGTCGACCAGCTCCCAGGTCTCCCGCTCGTGCCAGTTGGCGCTCTCCCAAACCGGGGTGGCCGACTCGATGTGGGGCTGGTCCGCCGGAAGGTCCGCGGAGAGGATCGCGTACTGGCGGGCGTCGTCCGACCAGACGACGTAGAACACCTCGCGGTGGTCGACCCAGTCGATCCCGCCCACCATCGACAGGTGACGGAACCCCAGGTCATCCCGGATCGTGCGGAACAGGTCCAGGGCGGCCTCGGGCCGGAACCGCACCCGGCCGGCCGTCCCGACGAACGTCTCGACCCCGAGGAGGCGGTCGCCCAACCGGGGAGCGAGGGCCTTTGCCAAGTCGTCCGGTTGCATCCCCTTCCCCGACAGTTCCGGCGGCCGAGGCGCCTACTCCTTGCGCTCCCGGATGAGGGTTTCCAGCTTGAGGATCCCGTCGATCATGGCCTCGGGGCGGGGCGGGCAACCCGCGATGTAGATGTCGACGGGGACGAGCTTGTCCACGCCCGGGACGACCGAGTAGGCGGTCCGGAACGGACCCCCCCCGGTTGCGCAGTTGCCCATCGCGATGACCCACTTGGGTTCGGGCATCTGCTCGTAGAGCGTGATGAGCTTGTGCGCGACCTTCCAGGTCACGGTGCCGTTGACGATCATGAGGTCGCACTGGCGGGGGGAGGACCGGGGGACGATCCCGAACCGTTCGGCGTCGAACCGTGCCGAGAATGCCGCGGCGAACTCGATGGCGCAGCAAGCGAGACCCCAGTGGAGCGGGAATAGAGAGTTCCGGCCCGCCCAGTTGAACGTGGGACGGATGACCTTGGATTGACCCTGCTCGACAATGAGTGCCGAGAGCGCCTCTTTCGCGGCCGGGATGAACTCCTTCGCGCGGACGGTCTCGATCTCGATGAACGGGACGGCCGCTTCGCCGACCATCGGCAGCTCCCCGGTCAACCGGTAGCTCTCGGCCGGGGTCGATGCGACCTTGGGGGGAGCCGGGGCGTCCGTCACACGACCCACCTCTTCTCCCCGCTGAGGGCGTAGTAGATGCCCGTGATCGCGAGCGCGGTGAAGCCGACCGCGATGAAGATCGGGTACCAGCTCGAGTTCACGCCGCGGAAGGTCAATCCCCAGAGGGCAAGGATGAACCCCAGGACGTCCACTGCGACGAAGACGATCGCGAAGGTGTAGTGCTGGGTGGGAAAGTCGATCTGGGCCTCCCCCTCGGCTTCCTCCCCGCACTCGTACGTCGTCGTCTGCAGGTAGGAGCGTCGGCTGGGGGCCCCCAGCTGGCGGTTCGCAACGATGGATCCGACGCCGAACGCGGCGGCGATCACGGCGAAGACCAGGAACGTCGTAATGCCCGCTTCCATCGTCCCCTCCTTAGGCTCGCCAGCTAGTATTCGCTCCGACCCTCAGTCGTTATTTAACTCCTACACGCCGAAGGCACCCGGGGGGGAATCTCCCTCGAAAGAACTCCACGTTGGGGTTATCTTCCGGAGGGCGTCGGACCGCCGTGTCCGACGCATCCTTTCCCTCCTCGCTCCGCCTCATCGGACGCCACGTCGAGCTGCATCCGGCCGCGGCGTGGATCCGCCGGTGGTTCCGAACGGGCGAAGTGGGGCCCGACCTCCCGTTCGCGACCGTCCTGCGCTCGACGGGGGCGCCGATCGGGATGACCTCGTTCCTTCGCCTCGACCGGGCCAGCCGGGGAGTCGAGATCGGCGGAACGTGGCTTCACCGCGCATTCTGGCGTACGGCGGTAAACACCGAGGCGAAGTTCCTCATGCTCCGGTACGCATTCGAGGAGGCGGGTATCCATCGGGTCCAGCTCCAGACCGACCTCCGCAACCTCCGATCCCAGCGCGCCATCGAGGGGTTGGGGGCGTTGCGAGAAGCCCGACTTCGCGAGGACGTCCTCCTGCCGGACGGTTCGTTCCGTACGTCCTGCTACTTCAGCATCCTCGAGGATGAATGGCCGGCGGTGCGGGCCCGCTTGACCGCTCGACTCGATCGACCTTGGTCGGCTCAATCGCCCGACGGCGGCCCGGCACCCGCGTTCTTGCCCGAACCGATCCCCGCCGCCCGCCCTCGGGTAGAACCTCCGCCGATTCGATTCCGGCCCCCCGTCCGCCTTATGGGGCAGACGATTCGGCTCGTGCCCCTCGAGCGATTCCACCTACCCGAGCTCACCCGGGTGGGGGCCGCCCCGGAGATCTGGACCTGGCTGAGGATCCGCCACGGGGATACCCCGGAGGGAATGGCAGGCCTGGTCGACGACCTGCTTTCGCTGCAAGACGCCGGCCATGTCCTTGCCTTCGTCGTCCAGCGGCAGGACGACGACCGGATCTGTGGTGTCGCCCGGTACCTGGACATCGACCGGGAGAACCGGTGGGTAGAGGTCGGGACGTGGCTGCATCCGGGCGTGTGGCGCACCCCCGTGAACACCGAGCTCAAACTGCTCCTCTTCCGCTACGCGTTTGAGACGGAACATGCGCACCGCGTCCAGCTCAAGACGGACCTGCGGAACGACCGCTCCCAACGCGCGATCGAGCGTCTGGGTGCGGTCTACGAAGGCGAACGGAGGGACCACTACCGATTCCCGAACGGCGATTATCGGACCTCGAAGTACTACAGTATCCTCGGCACCGAGTGGCCCACGGTGCGCGAACGGCTCGAAGGGTTCTTGCGGCGTCCGTGGACGACCGCGCCTGCGGGCGACCCGTAGGGGGTGCTCCGGCGCCCTATGGTGCCCCAGGTCCCGAGCCAGGCCCTCGCGGACTAGGTGGACCCGTCGGGAGCGGGGAACTTGGGGGAACGTTTCTCCCGGAACGCCCGGATCCCCTCGGGGAGCTCGGAGTGTTCCGCGGCGTCGACCATCCCACGGCGTTCGAGCGCGAGCTGGGTCTCGAGGCTGGCGCTGAATGCCGAGACCATCAGTCGCTTCATCCAGCCGTACGCCCGCGTCGGTCCGAGGGCAAGCTCCTCGGCCCGAGCCCACGCCCGGTTCATCGGCCCGAGCCCACGCCCGGTTCATCAGTTGGTCCGCGGGAACGACCTCGTGGACCAGTCCGAGCTCCCGGGCGCGGTCGGCGGCTACCCGCGCGTTCGTGAACAGGAGTTCCTGGGCGAGGCCGATCCCGAGGAAGTGGGGGAGGAAGTAGGTGAGTCCCCCGTCGGGGACCGCACCCAGCGAGGGGAACGCCGGAACGAGGACCGCGGTCTCGGACGCGATCCGCCAGTCGGCCGCCAGGGCCAACGAGAGTCCGCCGCCGGCCGCCACCCCCGGAAGGGCGACCACGACCGGCTTTCGCATCGTCAGGATCTCTCGGACCGAGGTCTCCTGCTCTCCGGTGAGCTCATGGAACAGCTGGGGAAGATCACCGCGGACACGGTGTTCCTCCATCGTGGCCACGTCTCCGCCGGCGCAGAACGCCGTTCCGGCCCCGGTGAGTAGGACGCATCGTACCTTCAGGTCGACGGAAGCGGCCTGGAGCACTCGGCGGAGTTCCTGCATCGACGGCACGTCGAGTGCATTGAGGCGCCCGGGGCGATCAATCACGATGGCGAGGACGCTACCCTTCCGCTCCGTTCGGATTGAAACCACTTCTGAACCCCCTCGACCCACCACCGGTCCCCTACAAAGGTAGTTCTCCCGTTCCAAAGGGCGGAGGACGTCCTCTCACCCCGAAGACCCCTTCCAACAACGAACACCGATCGAGCAAAGACTAGACGGGTGATGGCGCGGCCGCGAGCAGGTAACGCGGGGCCAGTGGGGCTCGGCCCCAGGCGTTGGTCAAGCCCTGGAGGTACGGGAGCGGGAGGTTTCGCAGCACGGGGAGATCCTCCCACCCAGTCGCCCAAGTCGTCAGAACGACAAACCCAGCCTCGGACAAGATTTCCCGCAGCCGGGCGAGGGTCCAGAGGTATCCCGGTTGAGCGTGCGTTCGAACGACGGCGGGATTCTCCCGCATGAACGTAATCCGGCTTGCCAGGGCCGAGCCGTGCAATGAAGCCCCCACATCCCACGCGAGCGTACCGGCGCTGGGCCGGGTGACGGCCGAAAGGATCAGAGTCCCGTTCGGCCTAATCACCCGCCGCATCTCTCGAAACGCCCTCAACGGATCTACGAATCGGTGGACAATCCGGATTAGGACGACGGTCGAGAATGCGGCGTCCGCGAAGGGGAGCCGGTTCGCGTCAGCTCTGGCGAAGTGGATTGCAAGGCTGGCCGGTCCCATCGACGTGCGCACAGAACGGAGTCGACTCGCCTCCAGGTCAATCCCCACCGTGGTCGAGGAACGTGCCGCTAAGAGTGGAGTAAGCCGACCTTCTCCAGTGCCGACCTCGAGCGTCATGGTTAGGTCTGCGGCGTCCATGAGGAGTGAAAGGATGCGACGTTCGACCGCCGTTGCTCGCTCAGAAGATTCGGGGGGTACGTCCGCCACGCCCACCACCAGGAGGCCTTCGCAATTTAGGAACGCCGACGTCAGTGGTCCCGGGACGGCGCGTTAAAGCCCACCCGGGGATGCAGGCCCTTCGTGAAAAAAGGTCGGACCGAATGAAGACCCAAGCGAATCTCGAGCCCCTACGCCTTCGCACCTCGACCGGACTGGTGCCGCTCGCCTATGTCCGCGAGGGCCCGCGTGTGTGGCTCGTAGCCCAGTACGGCGCTGCGCGATGGGCAGTCGAGATCCTCCGAACCGGACGCGCAGAGTTGGAACTCCCCGAGGGTGCGCACGCCGGGGGCTGCCGGCTGGTCGCGGAGAGTCTCCACCGGGCGGCGGTGCTCGACCGGTTCACCGAAAAGTACGGTGCCGATCAAGTCGCTCGTTGGTTTCGTCCGGCCGGGCGGGTCGTCGAGGTTGTCTTGGGGTCTGTGGCTCAGGGCGGAACCGGCGCAACAGCCTACTTCGAATGGCTCGAGGCCGAGTTCGATTCCATCGCGGCAGACTACGACCGCCACATCCTGGGCAATCGAATCAACCGACTACTCAGGGACCGGTCCGTCGCGTTCATGCGCAGGCACCTGCCGCCGGCAGGCCGCCTCTTGGAGATCGGGTGTGGGTCCGGTACCGAAACGCTCGAGCTGCTCGCGGACGGCCACGAGATCGTGGCGGTCGATATCTCCCAAGCGATGCTGGATACCGTCGTGACTAAGGCTCGGGGTCGCGGACTGGAGGCGAGACTGCGGGTGGTGAAGCTGCGGGCGGGCGAACTCGACCGCCTGCTCGCGCAGGAAGGTCCTCGTGCCTTCGACGGGATCTACTCCACGTACGGTGCGCTCAACTGCGAACCCGACCTCACTCCCCTGCCCCCGACCGTTGCGGCCCTCTTGCGGCCGGGCGGCCTCTTCGTGGCCGGCGTGTTCAACCGATGGTGCGGGTTCGAGATGGGGGTCTACGGCCTACTGATGCGACCGCGCAGGGCCTTCGGACGTTGGGGTCGCCCCGTGGCGGTAGAAGCTTCGCGATTCTGTGTGGATGCGTTCGCCTACTCGGTGCCCGAGTTCTGTCGGATCTTTTCCCACCATTTCAGGGTGGTCGCGGTCGAGGGAGCCCCGGTACTACTTCCCCCGTCCGATCTGACCCGGTACGTGGAAATGATAGCCCGACGTTTCCGAACGCTGGACGCCGTGGACGCCGCCATCGGACGTCGCTTCCCTTTCAGCTGGCTCGGGGATCACTTCCTCGTGGGGATGGAACCGTCGATCCGCCGAGGTGGCTGAGCTACGCTACCGACTCGCTTCGACGGTCGATCAGACGCCACCGGTCGGGGCGGGCGTACCCGCGAAGGAACTTCACCCAGAAGATCGGTGTGTACGCTATGTTCCGGAGGCTGCGGCTGTTGAGATGGATGAGCAGTATCACGAGTAGAGAGTACCCGATTTCGGACAAGCTTCCGCCGGCCACCAGCCGGGTCTGGGCCCCCTGCCACTCGGGCCACGTGCGCACCCTCCGGAATGTGCCCCGGTGGTCCATCGCCTCCGGCACGTAGCGCACTTTTAATCGCTGACGGCGAGCGGCCATACGAAAGTTGTAGGTCTCCTGACCCTGCCCTTGGGTCGCCATTCCGGCCCGGCGGCCCCAGTCCACCCGAAAGAGGGTGAGGCCGAGCGGAAGTCCGTACTCGAACGGGTGCCCCTTTGCGGTACCGACGACCGCCGCCGTGCGCGGACGGTGCAGCAGCTCGAACGCTCGGGAAAAGAAGTCGGGGCGGCGAAGGATCACGTCGCTGTCCACAAACAGGGCATATTCGGTGTCTGCCATGGAAAGGGCCCGTGCGCGAGCTGGCCCCCCGCCGCTCTCCTCGGAGTGCACTTGGGCTCCGAACCGCGCGGCGATGTCGGGCGTCCGGTCCGTGCTGAACCGGTCCACCACGATGAGGTGGTGAATCGGAATGTAGGATCGGAGGGCCGAGAGACACGATTCAAGGTAGGCGGCCGAGTTGAAAGTGATCATGAGCACGTCCACCGTCGGGGGTGGAACCGCCGACCTCTTCGTCGAGTTCACCCCACCCTCAGGCGGAGTTCGGGCTTATAGGATGGCGGCGGTCCTCCCCGGGTAGAGTAATCAGTGCGCCCGCTCGCAGCGCCACGTCTCCAAGGGGCCGGCCACCAGCTCCGAGGAACGAAAGATCCGATGCCCGTGATGCGGTGCCACGACGGTAGTTCGGGATGGATGGCTCGAGACTAGCAGCGAAGGCGGTGGTAGCCCTTGAACGGATAGTACTTCCTCGGAATGAGAATTCACCACAGTAGATTCGGCCCCCATGCGGCCGGCACGCGAACGGTAATACCCGAGGCCGACTCGACCCGCGGCTGCGGGGCCCGAGCATGAAGATCTACTCCGAGCGGTTGTTCCTCAAGTATCTCTTCTCCGACCACGGGTTCTGTTTCGGGGTCGACATGAAGGACCGGTCATACCTGTTCCTCGGGTCCAAGGCAGGTCTCATCCTGCAGCGTCGACCTGTCGGCGACAAGGTGGTAGAGAACCTGGATTATGAGATTCCAGAGATTGTCGCGGCGCTCCAGGCCGAGCGCGCGCCGCGGCGCAGTATCTAAGCGGGCTACCGTCGAGGGACGGCGGACAGTTCCGAGCACAATCAAGGATATGGCGGGGGGGGCCTGACGGTAGTGGAGCGAACCCAATGGAACGTGGGTTGACCGAGGACCTATCGCCGACTGGTTGGTCCCCGCCATCGGTGGCAGGCGACTCCACCGTCGAAGCGCGACTGAGGGTGCTCCTTGAGGTCGCCCAGCGGCACCGGGCTCCGATGTCCCTCGGACAGTTGGTGGAACATCTCCCGGCGGGGACGGCCTGGACCACCGACCGCGTGGTCTCCTGGGTGGACCGGCACCCGGACTCCGGCCGGGTGGTGGGGAGCCATGTTCTCCCCGCTCACGACCTCCCGGTACTCGAGCTGGCCGACCGCGCCTCCCGCAGTGAATCGCTCTACGCGGAGGCGGAATGGGCGGTCCGCGCGCCGCTCCGCACGGCCGCACGGTTCACTCGGTGCCTGGGCGTCAGCGGGTCGGTGGCCTACGGATTCGCTGCGCCGAACGATGACTTGGACTTCTTCGTGACGACATATCGGGGAACAACGTGGCTGTTCCTGCTTCTGGCCTTCGCCAACTATCGACTCGTACGGCGTCGGGCGCATACCCCTGGGCCCTCTCATTGGTGCTTCAATTACGTCCTCGACGAGGACGAGGCCACCCGGGAGTACGCCCGGCCGGGAGGCTTGCTGATGGCCCGGGAGGCGCTCACAGTTCGCATGCTCCGGGGCGATGCGTACTATTGCTCGTTGCTCCAAAGTGCAAGCTGGATGGGCGAGGAGCTGCCCCATGTCTACGCCAAGCGCAGCGAACCGGTCGCGGAACCAGTACCGGCGGGGCCCCCGGGCGGGGGGATTGCCCGGATCCTCAACCTGCTCGTATTCCCCCTTCTAGCGGCCTACCTGCAGTGCACGGGCTTGGTCCACAATCACCGGTTGCGTCGGACCGCGCCCGATCGGCAGTTCGCGACGACCACTACGCTCCGCCGTTTCATGTTACGCAGTCTCCGCTTCGCGGAGCTCGAGCAGATATACCGATCGAACTCGACCCGCTAGGTTAAGGGGCGGCCGGAGGACGCCGGCGCGGGTCCACCGCTGGGGGCGGAGGCTTCGTGGGCGCCGCGGCAGGCGTCGCCGGAACCTCCGAATCGGGGGTCGATATGTCGACCGGGTCGGGGAGGCCGGGGGTGGCGATCCGGGCCGTCTTCGAACCACCGTAGTTCGTGATCATGTCCGTGGAGGAGGCGGACTCCGCGGCGATCTCCTGCTCGATCGACTTGATCTCGGTGACGAGCTCCTCCTGCTTCGGGATGGGGCCGAGGATGTCGTCCATCGTGCCGATCTGTTTTTCCAGGTCGTCCAGCGAGTTCAGTTGCCGGTCGGGAACCTGGCGGCCGGAACCGAGGTACTCGGACGCGCCCTCCACGAGGCGAGAGAATTCGAAGGGGAACAGGATCTTGGTCGCCTGGCCGTCGCCGACCTTGGCGACCGTGTCCAGCGAAAGGACCGTGAGCGCCTTCGCGTCGAGCGTGCTGGCTCCGAGCGAGAGGATCCGGAGGCGCTGGGCCTCTCCCTGGGACTCGAGGATCGTCGCGACCCGGGCGCCCTCGGCCTCGAGGATCTGGGACTGCCGCACCCCCTCGGCCTGAAGGATGCGCGATCGCTTCTGCCCCTCGGCGACCAGGATGGCGCTCCGCTTCTCACCGTCCGCCCGAAGGACCGCGGCCCGGCGCTGCCGTTCGGCGGAGGTTTGCTCCTCCATCGCGGTCTTGACGGGGCCGACCGGGTCGACCTCCTTGATCTCGACCGCATCGACGCGGACCCCCCATTTGTCGGTCGCCTCGTCGAGGATGTCCCGGAGCCGGGTGTTGATCCGCTCCCGGTTGTAGAGGATCTCGTCCAGCTCCATGTCGCCGATGATCGACCGGAGGGTCGTCTGGGCGAGCGCGACGGTGGCGATGTGGTAGTCCTGGACCTCGAAGATCGACTTCGACGGGTCGACCACCTTGATGTAGATGATCGCGTCCACGTTCGTGGGCGAGTTGTCCTTCGTGATCACCTCCTGGCGAGGGACCTCCAAGACCTGGGTACGGAGGTCGATCAGGATGACCCGGGCGATCGGGCTGACGAACGCCAGTCCCGACTGTTTGATCCCCTTGTAGGAACCGAGGACGGTGACGACGCCCATCTGGTACGGGGAGATCTGGTACATCGAACGCCAGAGGAGGATCAAGGCGACGATCACCAAGAACGCGCCGAGTACGTAGTATCCCGTGAGATCCATCTATTGCTCCTACCTTTCGACTACACCGGAGTGCCCGAATCCACCGGCTGCACCGTGACGGAGACGCCTTCGCCATGGATGACCCGGACGTGGACCCCGGTCGGGATGGGGACCTCGGATCGCGCGGACCAGACCTGGGACTTCAGGCGGACCTTCCCGTGGAGGGAGTTCGCGTCCACGGGTGAGATGACGATCCCGACTTCGCCCACGAGACCCATGGAGGTCGTGCTCAAGGGCCGATGCTGGGGAGCCACCCACCGGTAGTACGGGATCTCGACCATGATCGCGACGACCACCGCCAGCAGGATGACCGCCGGTCCGTACACGGTGTCCAGGAGGATGAACGGGAACAGGAGGTACATCGCTCCCGCGACGAGCAGGATCGAGCCCGGGATGAGCAGGAGGGCGCCGGGGTGGATCAGCTCGAGCCCGAAGAGGACAAGCCCCGCCACGACGAGGATGATGCCGAAGGCCAGTATGACCGCCATCCGCCGGTCGGGCCGAGGCCGGTACTAAAGATAAGAGACACCCCCCCGGGGGGTGACCTACCGGATGTAGGTGGAGGTCGTGTCCAGGTCGAACCGCGAAACGACCTTGAAATGCTGACCGCGGCCGCCGCGGGCATGGGCCAGGAACGGGAACATCCGCCACAGGTCTCCCTCGGCCATGCGGGTGGCGGGGTGGTCCGGGCCGAAGGCGGTCCGGGTCACATGGGCGGTCACTTCGCGCACCGCGTGCTCATCGAGATAGCCGAGGGAATGCAGGTACTCGTGGGCGAGGATGACGTAGACGAACGAGTTGAGCTCGAGCGGGTCCTTGGCGTGGGAGCGCATCGCCTCGACGAGGCCCTCGTTCATCACGATCAGGTTGCCGGTCACTTGCCAGTAGGCTCCCAACTGGGGGGGAAGGTCGGAGAGGCCCAGACCAAGACCGGGACGCTCCACGCCAAGCACGCTGCGGACCGCGGCACGGACGACTCGGAACACCGCGTCGTAGTCGGCGGGGCGACCGAGTCGCTCCCCCACCGCGCCCAGCAACGGCGGTCGTGGCGCCGACGGGCCCTCGGGCGCGGTACGGTCATGCGGAGGCGCGGAAGAGAAGCGGAGGTCGGTCATCCACCGTTCCACTCCCGGAAGCAAAGATATAGGCGCGCTTTCACCCGCGCCACCAGCGTTCACGCCCGCCGCACCCCCGGCCCCTCCGCGGCCCGGTAGCGTGGAACCTATGTGGCCCAAGGAGTACTCGACGGTCGTGCCGCGCCCCACCGAGGTCGTCCTGCCGAGCCGTCGCGAACGGTTCGAGGACCGTCGCAAGGAGAGTTCCCAGCGTAAACTCCTGGACGAGTTCTTCGACCACCGGACGCTGCTCACGGTCTCCCGTCTCATCACCCAGGGGCAGTTCGATTCGCTCGACTTCCCGGTCGCGACGGGGAAGGAGGGCGGGGTCTTCCGGGCGACCGCAGGCAAAGAGTACCGCGCGGTGAAGGTCTACCGCATCGGCAACACGACCTTCCGCAACCTTCCGGCTTACGCGATCGACGAGCTGCGCCGCGAGACCAGCACCCGCGACTTTGCCGGTCTCGTGTATGCGTGGACCCGCCGGGAGCACACCATCCTGGGGCGCCTCGCCGACGCCCACGTCCGCGCCCCGATGCCGTACGGGCACCTCCGCAATGTCCTCGTCATGGATTTCATCGGCAACGACGAGGGAGGGGCCCCCCGCCTTCGCGACGCCCAGATCGACGACCCGGCCGCGGTGTACGTCGACCTCGTCGACCAGATCGGACGGATGGTCCGGGACGCGAAACTGGTCCACGGAGACCTGTCTCCGTTCAACATCCTCTTGTTCGAGGGAAAGGTCGTGCTCATCGACGTGGCCCAGGCGGTCTCCGTGAAGCACCCGCAGGCCGCGGCGCTGCTCTCCCGCGACATCGACCATTTCGCACGCTTCTTCCGCCACCTCGGCTACCCCGTGTCGGGCGAGGAGTTCCTCCACGCCGTAGGTGGGGACCAACTCAACGCCCCGCCCGCGGAGGCCTGAGGATGCCGGTCCTCTACGCCCGGATCCCCGAGGACCGCGTGGGCGTTCTCATCGGGGTCGGAGGGGCCACCCGTCGGACGATCGCGCGCGCGACGGGGACCGAGATCGCGATCGACGCCGACGAAGGCGAGGTCCGGGTCAGCGCCCCCGACAGCGATCCCATGGGGGCCCTCCGGGCCCGGGACATCGTGCTCGCGATCGGTCGCGGCTTTTCCCCGGAGCGGGCGCAACGCCTGCTGAAGGACGATACGTACTTTCAGGTCCTCGACATCAAGTTCACTACCGGGCACCGGGACAAGGCGGGGTTACGTCGGATCCGGGCGCGGGTGATCGGCCGAGCGGGCCGAGCGCGCGCGCGGATCGAGGAGCTCTCCGGGTGTTCCGTCAGCGTCTACGGTTCGACCGTCGCGCTCATCGGGAAGGAGGACCAGCTCGACCGGGGCATTCGCGCGGTCGAGCTCCTGCTCCGCGGCAGCGAGCATTCGACCGTCTTCCATCTCCTCGCCAGCCTCCGCCGGAACGCGGCGGTCGACGAGGCGATCAACCCGCTCGAGCCGGACGAAGTGGAGTAGGCGCGTGGCGAAGACCGTCCCGCTCGACGCCCCGACCCTGGGCTGGGCGCGCGGACTGTTCGCGCGGTACTACCAGCAGGAGGAGGTTCCCCCACCGGTTCGGCTCGCCCGCCGCGAGTTCGCCGCCTTCCCCTTCCTGGTCGAGACGTCCATGCGCCGGCACGAGACGCTGCCGACCCCGCGGGACCTCTCGACGTACCTCGCGCGCGAGGTGCCGCGGCACGTGTACTACTCGGCCGCCTACTACCGTCGGCCCGCGGAATCGACCATGGCGGGCAAGGAGTGGCTCGGCGCGGACCTCATCTTCGACCTGGACGCCGACCACCTCCGCGGGGCCGAAGCGCTCGGGTACTCCGACCAGCTGCGCCGGGTGAAGGAGCGGCTCATCGACCTCGTCGACGACTTCCTCGTCCGGGATTTCGGGATCTCGCCGAACGACATGTCGCTCGTCTTCTCCGGGGGCCGGGGATACCACGTCCACGTCCGGGACGAGCGGTTCCTGCCGCTGAGCAGCCCCGAGCGGCGCGAACTGGTCGACTACGTGCAGGGGACGGGGTTCGACCCCCATCGGGCGGTCTCGGAGTCCCACCTCAACGTGCACGACCGGGACAGCGAGGTCGCCCGGAGCGGTGGACGCGGGGTCCTCCGGGTACAGGAACTCTCGCCGCCCGACGCTCCCGGCTGGCGGGGCCGAACCTCCCGGGCGGTGCTGACGCTCCTCGCCCGCTGGCAGGTCGCGGGTCGCGAGACGGCCGTGAAGGAGCTCGAAGCCTACGGAGTACCGACCCGACGGGCGCGGCAGATGGCCAAGCTCCTGCTCGACGACGGAGGGGCGGACCGGATCCGGAGCTCGCTCCGGCTCGAGGTCCTTCCCGCCGCGCTCGAGCAGGAGTTCCTGGATGCGGTGATCCCGGCCGCCGCGATCGAAGTGCAGGGGGAGACCGACGCCCCCGTGACGACCGACATCCACCGGCTGATCCGGCTTCCGTCCTCGCTGCACGGCGGGACCGGGTTTCGGGTACTCCCCCTGAGCCGCGAGACGCTCGATCGGTTCGAACCGTTCCGGGACGCGGTGCTGCCAGCGCCGGCGGGCGAGCGGGTTCGGGTCGCGTTCCTCGCGGACGTCAACTACCCGTGGGGAGACGGGCACCTGGAGGGGTCGACCGGGACCGAGTCGGAACTCCCGACCCCTGCTGCGCTGTTCCTTACGCTGCGGGGGGAGGCGGCGCCTCGGCCTTGACGGGCATCACGAGGCGACCGATCTTCTCGATCTCGGCCTCGATGACGTCCCCGGCCTTCAGTTTCCGGCTCTCCTTCCCGAACTCGAACCCCGGGGTGCCGCCGAGGCTTCCGAGCGAGATGACATCCCCCGGCTCGAAGGTGATCCCCTTCGAGAAGTGGGCCAGGATCTCCGGGATCCGGAACACGTAATCGCTGGTGTCGCCCTTCTGGCGCACCTGGCCGCCGACCGAGAGCTGCATCTGGAGCGGGTAGGCCTCCCCGACCTCCTCCTTGGGGACGACCCACGGGCCGACCGCCATGGTCGCGTCGAACCCCTTGCCCATCGTCCAGTCAACGGGGCCCTCGCTCGGGTACTGGAGGTCGCGGTATCCCATGTCGAGCGCGATCGTGTACCCGGCCACGTGCTCCATCGCCTTGGATACTGGGATGTGCTTGCCGCGGAGCCCGATCACCATCGCGAGCTCGAGTTCGACGTCCGGGAACGTCCCCGCGGGGTTCAGGACGAGCGACTCGCTCGGGCCGACCAGGCTGTTGAAGAACCGCGAGAAGACGTACGGTTGCTTCGGGAGCGGTTTCCCCTGCTCGGCCAGGTGGCTCTTCGAGTTGGAGGCCATGCAGTAGATCTTCGTGCCGCGGACCACCGGCGCGAGCAGCTTGACGCCCTCCTCGGGCTTGAAGAGGAATCGGGCGCCCGTCGCGGCCCGAGGGGTCCAGCCCATCCCCCGCCGCCGGGCGATGTAGTCGAGGATCTTCTTCGTGAGCTGGACCGAGTCGGCGCCCCCCTGGAAGAACGACTGCATGTCGCGGAACCGGCTCGGGTCGGCCCCCTTGACCGGGTTGACTCCGAGGAAGTCGCGGCAGGCGGTGTCCAGGTCGATGTACTCGTTCGAGTCCGTGACCATCCCAAAGTGAAACTGGTCGGCGAGCGTGAAGTGGACGAGCTTCATCGAAACCCTCGGGGGCGGTGGAGCCCTGCCGGGTGATAAGCGGTGCGCCGGGGACCGTGCGGGAGAGCGGCAGGGCAGGGCCCGGCCGGGGAGGTTCCCCGATCGGGCCCCGATG
Organism: Thermoplasmata archaeon; assembly: GCA_050011355.1. Taxonomy (GTDB): domain Archaea; phylum Thermoplasmatota; class Thermoplasmata; order Lutacidiplasmatales; family UBA184; genus Lutacidiplasma. The sequence goes on from JBEKJG010000009.1 coordinate 73,294, forward strand.
CGCTTAGGCGGGAGGTTCGGCCGGCGGCGCCGACGGGGTCGGGGCCGGCATGGCCGCGGCCATCTTCGCGCGCTTGCTCTTCAGGACCACTCCGATGATCAGGATGAGGATCCCGACCACGAGCAGGATCGTCCCGACGGTGCTCAATGCCGTCGTGATCTTGAACGTCACGTTCGCGGCCCCGGTGTAGAGGACCCCCATGAGGATCGAGCCCCCGTTCGGCTGACTGAGGGTGAAGCTCCCGCTCGTTCCGTTCTGGTAGGTGATGCTCGACACCTGGCTTTGCGACTGGCAGCTCCCGGAGCAGGCGCCCGCGATCACGGTCACCGACGGACCACTGGAGGTCCAGGACACCGCGATCGGCTGGCTGCCCGTCAACGAGAATCCGCTGACGCTGGCGGCGTAGTACGGCGCGGACGACGACGCAGAGACGGTCTCGTTCGGTTGGGGGACGAGCGGCACGAAAAGAACGGCCGCGCCCACGATCAACAGGACGATTCCCACGATCACCAATCCGACTCGCATGCTAGCCTCTGTCACGGCCGATGGGGACCTAGGGTATAGACCTAGGCCCGGAGCCACCGGGCGGGATTCAGCCCGAACTTAGGGGGCCAGGGTGGCGAGGAACCCTTCGCCCAGGGGGGCGACCGACTCGAGTCGCATCCGGACGAGGTCGGCCGGGCCGATGGATTCCGGCCCCAGCACGAGCGGGGGCGCGGTCGTTCCGCCGACCAGGACCGGGGCGTAGTAGATCGTCCAGCGGTCGAACAGTTTCGCCCGCGCGACGCTCGCCAGGATGCGGGACCCTCCTTCGACCATCAGTCGCCCGATTCCGTGCTCCCGGAGGATCCGGAAGAGGATCGGGAGGTCGACGGTGTCCTGTCCGGCCCGCACGACCTGGACATGCGCCGGGTAGCTCCTCCGGTTGCTCTCGGTCGTAGCGATGATCGTCGGCTGGCTCGTGTCGAGGATGCGGGCCGACTCGGGTGTCCGGCCCGACGCATCGACGACCACCCGGGTCGGAGGTTTCCGCGGAGGGTCTTCGAGCAGTTCCGGTTGGAGCCGCAGGGAAGGGTCGTCGAGGGCGACGGTCCCGACCCCGACGAGGATGGCGTCCGAGGCCGCCCTCAACCGGTGCACCCGAACCAGGTCCTCCGGACCGGAGAGGCGTGCGCGGACCCCGTGCGCGAACGCGAGACGGCCATCGAGCGACGCGGCGCAGTTCACCCAGACCCGGGGACGGTCGGGCGGGACCGGGTCGGCGCCGTACATACGCGGGACCTAGATCCCGGCCCGGAGGCGGGCCACTTCGGCTTCGAGGGCCTCGGTCGCGACGTGCGCCGTCCGGAGGTCGATCAGGTTGATGTCCACGTTCGCGAGGGCGCCCTCCGATGCCGCCCGGAACAGGGCGACCGCGGTCGTGAGGTCGCTTCCGAGCGCGGGTTTGGTCCGCGGGCGGACCTGAACGACCAGGTGGGCGAGCTCGGTCGCCAGGCGGGCGGTCGTGAGAGGGACCTCCGCCGCCCCCTGCAGCGCTTCGACGTACGCACGGTCCGCGTCCGGTCCTGGACTCGCCTTCCGCGCCCGGCGTGCGTTCCGCACGGCGTCGTATGATTCGGAATCCCTCTGGACCAGGTCGAGCATGCGGTGGCGGCCCTCGTTCAGGGTCTTCGATGCCGCTGCGAGCTCGGGGTCGGGCTTGGTCGGGTCGAGCGAGTAGGAGAGGACCATCTCGCCGAGCGCAGCGCCCATCGCTCCGGCGGCCGCGGCGGCGCTCCCGCCGCCCGGAGTCGGGGTTCGGGCCGCCATCCGCGTCGTGAACGACGCGAACGACTCCCCGGCCGCGGCGCTCTCCGCGCCCCGCACCTTGCGCTCGAGCACGGCGGCGCGGTCGAAGGAGTGGAGCTGCAGGTAATACTCGGCCGAGTCGAACAGGGAGTCCTCGGGCACGAGCCCGACGATCTCGGATTCCTCCACGCCCACGCCGTACCGCTGGGCCTCGCGGCGAACCGCCTCCAGCGCCCGGTGGATGGGAGTGACGCGATAGTCGGTCAGGTTCATCGACACCTGGGCGCGGTGCCGCTCGGCGATGTCGAACCCGAGCGCCTTGACCTCGGGAAGGCCGCCGTCCCGCGCCCGCACGGCCTTGGCGATCTTCTTCGCGATCGATACGTCCGGAGTGGTGAGGTAGGCGTTGAATGCGATGAGGATCGGGCGGGCCCCGATCGCGACTGCGCCCGCGGTCGGGTGGATCTTGGCCGCCCCGAAGTCCGGGGCCCGGGCGGGATCCGACCCGATCACGTCCCGCAGACCTTCGAATTGCCCTTCGCGTACGCGCGCGAGGTCGGTGCGTTCCGGGCGGCGGGCTGCGGCAGCATAGAGGTACACCGGGATCGAGAGCTCCCGCGCCACCCGCTCTCCCAGGCGTTCGGCCAGCCGGACCGCGTCGGCCATCGTGGAGCTTCCGAGCGGGACGAACGGCACTACATCCGTGGCTCCCATCCGGGGGTGTTCCCCCTTGTGCTGAGTGAGGTCGATCTCCGTCGTCGCAGCTTGGATCATCCGGAAGACGGCCTCGATGAGCGCGTCGCCTTCCCCGACGAGGCTCACGACCGCGCGGTTATGGTCGGCGTTGCGTTCGACATCCAGCACCGTCACTCCCGGGACGGCGCGCCCCGCACCGACGATGCGGTCGAGCTTCGCGGCGTCGCGCCCCTCGGAGAAGTTCGGGACGCATTCGAACGTCGTCATGACGGACCCCCTCCGAAGGTCTCCAATAGCGTTTGGTGTCCTCGGGCCTCCGCCGGGCTCGTTGCGGGACGAGGCCGCTGGCGGGCCCGGTTCACCGCATTCTTGACCCGGCCCTCGTTGAACCCGTGCTCGGCCACCAGGAGACGGTGGACGGCATCCTCGTCGACCGGCCCGAACGGGACCGCGGTCACCTCTGTGTGCGGAGGGTCGCGGAAGATGCGCGCGACCTCCTCGCCCTCCGCCGGGTCGAGTCCCACGCGCTGCAGCGTCGGTGCGAACCCGAGGTGTTCCCGGACCAGCTTGAGCGCCTTCTTCGGGCCGTACCCCCGTGCCCCCTCGTTGAAGTCCGTGCCGATCAGCAGGCCGATGAGGATGAGTTCCTCCCCGTCGATCCCGAGTCGCGCCAGCAGCTCGGCACGGTCGACGATCTGCGCACCGGGGGACGTGCCACCGCGATTCCGGGCCGCCAGGCCCCGGATCAGTCGCGGGGCACCGAACAAGAGACTGTCGTAGTCTTCCGACGCCGACCCCCACACCACCCCCTGCGCGGCCATGTAGGCGGCCTGCGCTTCTCCTTCCCCCGGGGCTTGCACGGTGGGGACGCCGAGGGCCGCGAGGAGCTGAACGATCTCATCCACCATCGGTCGGGTCAGGTGGGAGGTCTGGGCCGCCTTCCTGCGGGCGGTCTCGAGGTCTCCCGCGGCGAGGGCCTCCTGGTACTGCCCCTCCGCCCGCTCTTTCGCAGCGATCCGCTGCCGGATCGTACCGGCCTTCCGCTCGGGGGGACGACCGTCGAAGACCCACACCGGGAGGACTCCCTCCCCCAGCAGGGAGGTGGTCCGATAGAATACTCCCATGAGGTGGCTCGTGACCCGGCCCTGCGCGTCCGTGAACAGCTGGCCGTCGCGTTGGCGCATCGTGGCCAGGAACTGGTAGATCGCGTTGAACCCGTCGACCGCGAGCGTGCGGCCGGCGAGCGAATCCCACGGAAGCTCCTGCGCTTCCACGAGGTCCCGCAGCGGCAGCCCCACGTCGGTCGAGGAGCGGTGCCGAGTACTTGGGCGTTCTGGCCCCCACGGAGCGCCTCTCGGCCGGAGTCGATAAAGAGGGTCGCCGGATGCCCCTCCCTCGAGGGAAGACGATGCAGTACACGTGGCAAGAGGAGAATTCTACCGTGGCCGCGCTCCAGCCCGGGGCCGTCATCCTCTCCTCCTTCCCGAGCGCCGGACTCGCGACGACCGTCGCCGGCCACTACATGATCCGCGCGCTGAAGCTGCCCCGCATCGGGCGGTTCGAATCCCCCGACATCGCCCCCGTCGCGATCGTGCAGGGGGGCGAGGTGAACCCGACCATCCGGGTCTACGGCCGGGCCGACCTCGGCCTCGTCCTTTCGGAGTTTCCGCCCACGCCCAACCAGGCCAACTCCATCGCCCGGACGATCCTGGACACGGCGAGGACACGGAAGGCGAGAATGATCCTCTGCCTCGAGGGCATCGTTCCGCATCCTGAGGATGACGAGCCTGCCGAAGGACAGGGGACCGAGGCCGACTCCGGCCAGGTCTGGGCCGCCTACTCCAAGGCGGACCCGGTCGCGCGGAAGTCCTTTGAGGCCGCGGGCGCACGCACCCTCGAGGACGGCGTCATCGGAGGTGTTTCCGGCGCGCTGCTCGTCCAGGGGATCGGCCGCGACGTCCCTGTGGTGACCCTGCTCGTCAGCGCCCGGGTCGCGGAAGGTCTTCCGGACCATCGCGCCGGCGCCGCTCTCATCGAGACCCTCGACCACCTGCTTCCGGAACTCCGCATCGATACCCAGCCGTTGCGCCAGCAGGCGGAGCAGATCGAGAAGGCTCTCCGGGCCGCCCTCAAGGCGCACGCGGCGCCCGCGGAGGATACCGCCTCCCCGTCGGGTCCGGCGGCGGACATGTACCGGTAGGGGTTACTGCGTCGTCTCGGCGCCGCCGAACGACGAGGTGTAGCTGAGGAGGTAGAACCCCCCCGCCACCATCGCGCCGAGGAGAAGGAAGATCGGGAGGGGGTTGGCGGCGAACTTCCAGACGGTGACCGCGATCAGGACGAGCGGAAGGATCTCCAGGAACACCACGGTGAACAGGCGGCCGTCCATCGGGTGGGCAACGAGAGTGCCCTCCTCTTAAGGTTGAAGGGAGGTCGGTCGGGAGCCTCCGCAGGGAGACCCCCGAGGGGTTCAGGGGAGTGTGGGCGGGTGCGCCGGGGCCTCGATCTCGAACGTGAGTTCCACCTCGCCCCCGGGTCCCCCGTGGGCGGACGGGAGGAGCGGCTCGAGCTCGGGGTGCGGGGCGGGTGCGGGCGGCTCGATCGGTCGGAGCGCGGGCAGTTCCGCATCGGGAATCCGGTTCATCGGGGCCGTGAAGGCGGCCCGGTGGAGTTGGGCCGTCTCGAGGAGCGCCTCGGCCGGCAGGATGAACGACGACTCGATGTGGTCCTGGATGAGGTCGGCCCAGTGCGTGCTCACATGGTTGAACGCCTCGTGCCCGTGGGTCGCGACCAGGCTCTCGTTGTCCAGGGTTCGGAGCGAGGCGGAACCCTGTTCGCGCTTCTCGACGAAGCTCTCCACGAAGTGGAGCTGGCCGATCGCTCGGTCCGCGAGGGCGCGCCGGTCCCCTTCGCATCGGAAGGGGCGGATGACGAATGCGCTGACGTACTCGGCATGACGGCTGGCGACGCGAAGCAGTTGGGGTAGCGCCCCGCTTCCCGCGCCTCCGCCGAGGCTGCCAACAAGGATCACGAACGTGGCCCCCTGAAAGATCCGGTCCAGCGCGGGTTCGGCCGCGCGGGCCAGCACGCCCCCGACGATGGGCGAGCCCCCGGTGTCGATCTCCGCTCCCGAATCGGGTCCAAGGTAGACCCGGCGGTCGAAGTCCTCGAAGGACTGGACCTTCGGGTCGCAGTTGATCGCGATAGTTTCGAGGTGGCGAACGTGCCGTCGGGCGATCTCCTGAGCGACGCGGATGGCCCCGCCACCGACCGCGGCCAGGACGAATCGAACGTCCTGTCCGAGACGCAGCTGGGCCTCCCAGCCGCCGTCGATCGCGCCGTCGTCCGGCGCAGAGTTTCGGTCCCTTGTTGCTCGCCCCGCCTCGTGATTCGCCACAACCTACCCCTGGCTGGCTTTCGAACCTCCGACCTCTACCGGCCGACGACACCTCGCCGTTCCAGGTCCTTCCCGCTCTCTTGGAGCGCTCCGACCTGGGCCCGGGTCGCGACCGCCTCGCGCACCGTTGCACGAGCTCGGGCTACGAGCTCCTGGACCTGCATCTCCATCTCGCCGCGGCGCACGATCTCCGCAAGGAGGTCCCTCACGGGTCGGCCGTTGGCGACATGGCGGCTGTAGGTCTCGAAGGCGGCGTATTCCTCGGGCCGAAGACGCACGGGGACCTCGATGAAGCCCTCGGCATCCACGGCAGGCGCCGGCGCGGCCGACAAGGCCCGGGAGCGGAGGAACGCGTGCAGCGCAGACCGCATAAGCTCCGAGCGGGTCGAGAACTCGCCTGACGAGACGAACGAGTCGACCAGCTGGAGCTCCTTGCGATTGCACCGTAGTGCGATGCGCGCATCCTCGGATGCTTCCAGGGAAGGCTCCGCCGCGCGTGAGCGGGCGGACTTCCCATCTGGAGCGTTGTCGAACACAGCCAAGAACAGCCAAGTGAACTTCTGCTACTTAAACGAACGCACCTTTCTACGGAAGCAAAAGTTGAGGGGTTTAGTTCGGCTCATTCTTGACGTGTCGAACAGGCATGTGAGCCTGTCGAACGGGGCCGATCGGTACACTGCCCTCAGTATAACAAGGCCTAGATTCGGCTTGCTAAATCGCTTGAGTTGGTTCGAGGAGGCCCGGAGACGGGGGCCAAGGGATCTCGGGGCGCGATGGCACGCGTTCGTGGCTGGCTATCCCACTATCAGGGCCGGAATAGGAAAACGGGTTCCGGGGTCGATTTCGGGCGGTTCGGGGCACCGACGAGGGTCCGCCGGCGCTCGACGCTCCCCGGCGTGCGGCAGTGTGGCATTATGCGCATTGATGTGTATAACGTCCAATGACGAAGTTAAAATCGACACTTGTCGGGTCATGCGCCTTATTGTTTTAAGTACTAGGTGTTCGCCATAGGGACCCTTGCGGGTCATCCGACCCACGGAGAACAAACGAATGAACGTCTGGGGAGTGAATGCGCGAAGCTGGAGAAAGGCGCGGAAGCGCGCGGTATCGCCGATCATTGCGACGATCTTGCTCGTCGCGATCACCGTCGTGCTGGCGGCCGTGCTGTACGTGTTGATTTCGGGGCTGACCCATGGGCCCGGCAACACCCCGATCGGATCCGCCTTTGCAATCGGTAATCCGGTGGGTGGAACGTGCCTCGCTGCCGGAGTGACCGCGAAGACGTGCGCCGTCGCCGGTGACGAGATCTTCACGTTCACGATCGAGCAGTCGACCATCTCGCTGGGCAGTGTCCAGTTTGAGGTCAAGGCTCCTGGCGGAACCGCGTTCTCTAACACCGCGGCTGGGTCGTTCGCGATCCAGAGTATCGTGGGCGTGTGCCAGGCAACCTACTCGGTTGCCGCCGGCGCGGGCCTCGCGATGACGGGAAGCTGGAGCTCGTACGGTCCCGGCGCCACCTGTTCCGCGGCGACGAACACCGCTTCGACCCCGATCACCACGACGATGACCCTGGTCATCGACACGGGGATCGCGGCGACGGCCTGGACGCCCGGTCAGGGGAACACGGTCATCGGGCTCGGGATCGGCTCGTACTCGGGCACGACCTCCGCTCAGACCCTCCCGTAGGGCCTCCGCTTCGCCGTAGTCTAACCTTTTCCTTTCCCTTTTTTCATACCGGATTCGGCGGGTCGGCGGCCGGGTACCGGTCACAAGAAAGGCCGGATACCGATAATCCGAACCCGAATGTCTAAATACGCCGAGCCAGCCTTTCTTCGTACGTGAAACCGTCCCCGGCCTCGTTTTCGGCCCCCCTACCCCGGTCTTCCTGTACGTGGTCCCGACGCGGGGCGCCGCGACGGTCCCGGAATCGACGCCGACGCTCGGGGACTCGGGGAGTTTCGGATGTCGTCGCGACGATCCTTCTCCTCGCTCTGACGGTGGTCCTGTTCTCCTCCATCTTTGCGTTCGTCACAAGTTTCCCGGCTCCGCCGGCGCAGAATACAAGTCAGTTCTCGGCGAATCTGGTCCTGACCGCCAACCAGAGCTACGTCAAGGGAATCCAGATCACCCACCTCGCGGGGCCGTCCATCCCGGGCAGCTCCCTGGTGTACCTCAAGTCGGCCACCCACCCCCAGGCACCGGAGTTCCAGAACCCGATCGCGGCCTCGGTCGGCCTCGGCGGGGCGATCACCTGGAACCTCGGCCAGATCTTCAACTACACCTTCCCGGGGGCTCAGCAGCCGATCCTACCCGACAACATCTCGGTCCTGGTCGTCGCAAACGACCAGCTCGTCTTCTCCACCGTCCTTCCGGGCCAGACGATCAACATCCCGCCCAGCTTCCTGAGCACCGCCACCGCCCCGGCCAACCCCGTCATCGGGGGAGCGTTCACGGTCTACGCGACCGCCGTCGGCAACCTCGGTGGGTCGAGCGTCTACGTGAACCTGGCGAACATTCCCGGACTTGCCGGTGTGTACGCTACCCCGCAGAAGATGACCTACCTCTCCGCGACCAACCAGTGGTCGTTCAACGTCCCCGCGTCCCTTACAACCACGAACGGAACGTACTTCGCGTTCGTGAACGTCACCGGCTACCTCGGGTTCTCGGCCACCGCGGCCGTGACCGTGGCCATCGTGACCGCCGGGGGTGCCTCCGGATTCCTCTCGGTCGCGGTCGGGCTCAGCACCGTGCCCTCGATGGGGTCGACCACCACCTTCGTGGCGTACGTGACCTACACCGGGGCCGCCTCCGGTGAGGCGATGAACGTGAGCTTCTACGCGAACCGCACGACCGGTACGACCGGCGCCTACACCGCCTTCGCCGGATACGGCCCGAGCGGGACCACGATCTCGGGGCCGAGCACGGTCAGCATCTTCGCGACGACCCGCTGGCCCGTCCCTTCCCTGCCCGGGACCCAGGTATTCACCGTGAAGGCCGTCGTCACCGTCGCGGGGGTCGGCGTCGCGTCCGGCTACTACGTGTACACCCTACCGCTCGGCCTCGGACCGGGGACGCTCACCGCCGCCGCCTCCCACAGCTGCACCTACGGCACCACCTGCCCGCTGATCGACTCGAAGATCTGGCTCAACAGTTCGGCGTTCTTCGGGAGCGGTCCGTTCGCCTTCACCGCCTCGATCTACGTCAACTACACCTCGAACGGCACCAACGCCAAGACATGGTCCACCAGCGCCGCAACCCTGACCTCCGCGCCGGCGACCCTCACCGCGGGGACCCCGTCGACCCTGACCCCGACCACCGAGTGGAAGCCCCATGTCTCGGGGCTGGTCTACGAGATCACCGTGGTGGCCTACGTAACCGGAGTCGGTCTGGTGGAATGTGTGTTCCTGACCACCGGAACGAGCACCTAGCGACGCCCCATTCGACCCGGCACCACACGCCTCGTACTTCGTCCTTGGACCCTGAGGATCCTCCGCGAGGGTTGTCCGGCCCGGCCCGAGGTTTTCGGTACCTCGTCTCGACGACGAAGGGACCTACCTGGGGACGTCGACCTCAGGGTTGCTTCGGGGTATCCGACGACGGAAGCGGGGCGTTGGTGGGCGGGTTCGTGATCGCCGTCCCGCACTTCCAGCAGGTCGTCTCATTGGCGTAGACCACGGCACCGCAGCTGGGGCAGTTCATCTCGGGTCGCCGGGGCGCCGGTGGGGGCCGGTTCGCGGTCGAGCCGGGGGAATCGGTGGTTCTCGGTCGGTCGGCGGAGGGCGCCGCCGCGTCGGCCGGGGTGGGTCCCGCCGCCCGCCGTGCGGCGTCCGCGCGCGTGGCCTTCCGTCGGCTCATGTAGCTGTAGACGAGGAGGACCACGAAGTACGGGATCCCGAGGTAGATCAGGTCGTTGAGGTAGACGGTGAGGATCAACAACCCGTAGGTCGACCCGAAATCGCCCGTGACCGGGCCTTCCAGACCGTTGTAGACCGGGTCCCCGGTAAGTAGCACTTCCGTGTAGGTAGCGCTCGAGTTCACCGGCGCCGACAGGTTGCGCATGATGACCCCCAGCTGCCATGCCCAGATCGCGTCCGAACCGAAGGCGAAGTGGAACGTGTACTGGGTCGGGGCGGTCAGGTTCGCCGGCAGGGAGGTATTGATCGACCAGAAGGGGTACCCTGAGTTGCAGTTCGGGTCGCTCGACGATGTAGCGCCCGGACAGGTCGACAGGTAGAGCACGAGCCATAGCGGGGAGGAATTCTGCTTGGGGACGTACTGTGGGAAGAGCGTCACGGTCCAGGTGAAGTTGGTCGAAGCCAGCCCGAGGTACGGGTTCACCGACGCGTTCTGGAGCAGTGAGCCGTTGGTACCTGGCAGGACCGGCGAAGCGGCGGCGGCGACCGGGGACCGGATGTCCTGGGTGATCACCACGGTCGCGATCGGAGCCACGAGCAGGAGGATGACGAGACCGAACACGGCGAGCGTTCGGAGCCGCTTCAGGCCGAGCCAGATCGGTACGGCCAGGCCGACCAGGAGGATGACCGGGATCGCGAGCAGGGTCGAGAGATAGACGTAGGTCGCGAACGTCACCAGGATCGCGAACGCCAACAGGGCGGTGCGACCGACCGGACGTTGGACGAAACCCCTTAAACCGCCGAGCTGCTGCACGGGACGGGGGGGCAGACCGGCCTCTCCTTATTATGGAAACCCCCACGAACTCCGCGCCCGGCGCGGCGGTACATGTCGCCCTCATCGTTCTGGACGGGCTGGGGGACCGACCGCACCCGGCGACCGGGGGTCGAAGCCCCGTAGATGCCGCCCTGACCCCGAACCTTGACCGATTGACGAGCGCCGGCGCCACGGGGTCGGTCCGGGTCGTCGGAGTCGGCATCGCTCCCGAATCGGACGCCGGGGTATTCGCACTGCTCGGGTACAATCCCGAGACGGACTCGCCGGGACGAGGGGTCCTGGAGGCGCTCGGGGTGGACCTCCCGCTCGCGCCCGAGGACGTGGCGTTGCGACTGAACTTTGCGACCTCGGACGGGGCCGGCCTCATCCTCGACTCGCGGGTGGGGCGGTCGCTGACGACCCGGGAATCCGAGGAGTTGGCCCGGGCGCTGACCGAGGCCGACCTCGTCGCGGACGTCGGGGTCCGCGCCGTCGTGCGCGCGACGGTCGGCCATCGCGGCGTTCTGTGGCTCCGGTCGACCTCCGGCGAAGCCCTTTCGGCGAACATCTCGAACTCCGACCCGTTCTACGAGAAACGCGGCGGAATGGGCCAGGCCCGGCAACCGCAGACGCCCCGCCTCCTCACGGTCGAGCCCCTCGACGGGACGCCGGCGGCGGCGCGGACCGCGCGGGTGCTGAACCTGTTCCTGGCTCGGATCGGCCCGGTACTCGCCGGTCACCAGGTCAACGCCCGGCGGGCACTTGCCGGAAAGCGGATCGGCAACACCCTGCTCCTCCGGAACGCCGGGCAGCTCCCCTCTCCCTCGCCGCCGTCCTTTCATTCGAAGTGGGGGATCGAGGGCGCCTCGCTCACCGAAATGCCGGTGGAGAAGGGCATCGCGAAGGTGCTGGACCTCGAGGACCGGTACGTGGGGCCAATGGGCGCGGACCGGGACTCAGGATACCGGGAACGAGCCCGCATCGCGCGAGAACTACTCGCGAAGTATCCGTTCACCTACGTTCACCTGAAGGGACCGGACGAACCCGGGCACGACGGGGAGGCGGTGCGAAAGCAGGAGGTGGTCGAGGCAATCGACCGTTCATTCTTTGGTCCGTTCCTCGAGGGCCTCGACCTCGGGCAGGTCCGCCTCGCCGTCACGGCCGACCACGCCACTCCCGCGATCGTCAAGGCGCATACCGACGACCCGGTACCGCTCCTGATGGTCGGCGCGGGCGTCGGCCCCGGCCGCCCCCACGCGCACTTTGGGGCCGTGGATTTTGGCGCGGGTGCCCTCGGGGAGCGCCGCGGAGCGGACGTGGTCTCCCTCCTCCTCGGTCGCGGCCCGGCCCGACCCGCATGAAGAGCCGCGGGGTCCGCGTCCCGCGTTCCGCCGGCGAGGAGACCCGACAGGCGCTGCGGGAGCTGGGAGTTCTCCGGTCCGACCTCGAGGTCGGACACGACGGGGACTGGCTGGTCTTTCCGATCGTCGACGGGCGGAACGTGCCCGAAGGGCTCGGACCCCCGGTCGAACACGAGTTCGACCCGGCCTCTTCCCGGGGCCCTCAGGATTACCGGGAGCTCCTGGAGTGGCCCGCGGCGGAACGGGATGCCCTCCCACGCTCGTTCGACGTCGTGGGGGATATCGTCCTGATCCGGCTCCCGGACGCAGTCGAATCCCGTGGTCCTGAGATCGGCGAAGCCCTCCTTCGGTTCGTCCCGGGTGCCCGCCTGGTCGGTCGGGACCGGGGCGTGCAGGGCTCCGAACGCCGACGGCTCGTCGAGCGGCTCGCGGGAAGCGGTCCGTGGACCACGCGCCACCGGGAGAATGGGATCGAGCTCGAGGTCGACCTCGAGGGGGCCTACTTCTCGCCCCGGCTGGCCCGGGAGCATGCACGCATCGCCGCCGAGGTGCGCGACGGGGACCGCGTCTACGACCTCTGCTGCGGGGTGGGTCCGTTCGCGGTCACGATCGCGCGGGACGGTCGCGCGGCGGAGATCGTCGCGGTGGACGCGAACCCGCGCGCGGTCGACCGTCTGCGCGCGACGCTCGCCCGGCACCCCTACCGGTCGAAGGTGGAGGTCGTGGAGGACCGCGTGGAGCGGTTCCTCGTCTCGAAAACGCCGTTCGAACGGGTCGTTTTCAATCTCCCTCACGAAGGGATTAAGTACCTACCCTCGGTGGGAAACGCGGTGTCTCGTGCCGGTCGGCTCTTCTTCTACGAAGTGGTCGAACGGGAGGCGCGGGCGCGTCGCCCCGGGCAACTGGTGGAGATCCTGGGTGGGAGCCCCCGTTGGGGATTGGCCGACTCACGGACCGTCCACCCCTACTCCCCCACCTCCGACCTGGTCGCCTTCACGTTCGAGCGGGCCGGCCCCTGAGGAGGGATCGTGGCGCTGATCATGGACCTCTCCGAGGTCTCGGACCACGACCTCGCCCTCGTCGGCGGCAAGGCCGGCAAGCTGGGTGAGCTCATCCGCCAGGGCCTCCCGGTCCCGCCGGGGTTCGTGCTGACGACCGAGGCGTACCGAGCCTTCGTCGAGGGCACGGAGCTCCGGACGCTCATTCCGGAGGTGATCGGTGCGATCAACCTCGACCAGCCCGAAACGACCGAGGCCGCGTCCCGGAAGATCCGGGACGCGTTCGACCGGGCGGAGTTCCCGGCGGGGCTCAAGGAGGCGGTCCTGACCGCCTACACGGCGTTCGTCGCCCGGCACCGGGTCGATTTTTGCGCGGTGCGGTCGAGCGCGACCGCCGAGGACCTCGAGGGCGCCTCGTTCGCGGGCCTCCAGGATACCTACCTCAACGTCGCCGGTGCCGACCAGCTGATCGCGTCCACCAAGCGGTGCTGGAGCTCGCTGTTCACTCCGAGGGTGCTCGTCTACCGGCAGCGGAAGGGGTTCGACCATCTGGACGTCCACCTGGCGGTCCTCGTCCAGAAGATGGTCGATTCGGTCGTGAGCGGCATCCTGTTCACCCGCGACCCCAACACCGGCGAGAACCACATGATCATCGAGGCCGGCTGGGGACTGGGCGAGGCGATCGTCGGCGGCGAAGTCACCCCGGACCACTACGTGGTCGACGGGGTCACCCAGAAGGTCGTCCACAAGCAGATATCCGAGCAGCGGATGCGTATCGTCCGGGCCGAGGGAGGGGGGAACCGACGTGAGGAGATCTCCGCGGACGAGGGCAGCCGACAGAAACTCTCGGACCACCGTCTGGCGCGCCTCGTCTCCCTCGCCCGCCTCATCGAATCCCACTACCGGCGCCCGATGGACGTCGAGTGGTGCGCCGACGCGGACTCGCTCTACATCGTCCAGGCGCGACCCGTGACGACGATCCCCACCTCCACCGCCCCCCGGGACGGCGGCGCCTCCCCGTCGAGCGCGGGCGCGGACTCCGAGAAGCCGATCGTCCGCGGCTTCGGTGCCAGCCCCGGGATCGCGAGCGGCATCGCCCGCCTCCTGAAGGGCGCGGAGGAGATGGACCGCATCCAGACCGGCGAGGTCCTCGTGACCACGATGACGACCCCCGACATGGTTCCCGCGATGAGCCGCGCGGCCGCCATCGTGACCGACGAGGGCGGGATGACCTGCCACGCGGCGATCGTGTCGCGTGAGCTCGGCGTGCCGTGCATCGTCGGGACCCGGGAGGCCACGAAACTGATCGCCGAGGGTTCGACCATCACCGTCGACGGGAAGACCGGGCAGGTGTTCGCCGGCGCGCGCGCGCCTTCCAAGGCCGCGGTCGCGGCCGCGGCGACCGCAGCCGCCCACCACGGCGGGGAGGGTGCTCCCGTCACCGCGACCAAGATCTACGTGAACGTCGGCGTCCCGGAGAAGGCGGAGGAATACTCCCACCTGCCGGTCTCCGGGGTGGGCCTCCTCCGGATCGAGTTCATCTTCACGGCCCACGTACGCGAGCACCCGCTCGCGCTCATCAAGAAGGGGAGACGGGAGGAGCTCGTGAAGCGCCTGGCCGACGGGATCGGAAAGGTCTGCTCGGCCTTCCACCCGCGCCCGGTCATCATCCGGACCTCGGACTTCAAGACGAACGAGTACCGCGGCATGCCGGGCGGGGAGGAGTTCGAACCGGTCGAGGAGAACCCGATGATCGGCTGGCGCGGCTGTTCGCGCTACATCTCGCCGGTCTACAAGCCCGCCTTCCTCTGCGAGCTCGAGGCGATCCAAAAGGTCCGGACCGAGATGGGCCTCAAGAACGCCATGGTCATGCTCCCGTTCGTCCGGAACACCTGGGAGCTCGAAGAGATCGCGGAGATGATGCGGGCCGCCGGCCTGCGGCGTTCACGGGACTTCCAGCTCTACCTCATGGCCGAGGTCCCGTCCATCGTCTTCCTCGCGCGGGAGTTCTCCAAGCACTGCGACGGCTTCTCCATCGGGTCGAACGACCTCACCCAGCTCGTCCTCGGCGCCGACCGCGACTCCGAAACGCTCGGGCGGATGGGCTATTTCGATGAGCGCGACCCGGCGGTCACGACCGCGATCCGCATGCTGATCGAGGGGGCCCACGAATCCGGCCGGACGGTCGGGATCTGCGGGCAGGGCCCGAGCGTCTACCCCGAGTTCGCCGAATTCCTCGTCCGCGAGGGGATCGATTCGATCTCGTTGAACGCCGACACGGTGGTCGGCACGATCCGGACGATCGCCTCCCTGGAGCAGCGGATGAAGCTCCACAGCCTGCGCACCGGGGCGCACCGTCCTTCCGCCTAGGTCGGCGTTCGACCGGTCGCGGCCCTCGGGGGCCGCCACAGCGGCGGGGTAGGGGGTCCGGGCGGGGGAAAGGCCAGTTCCACCTCGGGGGGCAGCTCGTACTCCCGGAAGGAGAGGGCCGGCGCGAAGCCTAGCGAGCGGAGCCGCTGTTCGAGCCGGGCCGAGTCGGCGAACAGGAATGGGACCGCGCTCACCCCGACGGAGCCGGGGGCGAACGCCCCGCCGACGAGCGCCGACGCGGCACCCTGCCCACGGTCGTCCGGCCGGGTCGTTACGAAGTGGAGGCCTGCGGTCCCCGCGTGCTCGTAGCGCAACGCGGCAGAGACGATCCGCCCCCCGCGCACGGCGACCACGGGGGTGAGCCGCTCCCCCGGATTCGGAAAATGCCAAGCGACGTCGACGGCCGAGCGGAACTCCGCCCGCCCCCGGTCGCCGACCCAGAGACCGACCACCTCGTCGAGCTCGGAGTTCTCGGCCGCCCGAACGGTGAGGTCGCTCGGAGGGGGCGGAACGCCGCCGGGGGACCCGATGAGAAGCACGAACGGGTGGGGGCGCGCCCGGAACCCGAACCGCGTGAGGCCCGCGACGAGGTGCGGCGGCTCCGGGATCGGTACCCGGAACGTGGGGCGCAGCGCACGCTGGAAGTAATGGTCGAGCGCGCGCTCGAAGAACGGGCTCTGGCGTCCGCGGTCGATGCCGACGACGTCGACGAAGTTGAATCGGGGGATCGGGATCCGCTCGTGCGTGACGAGCTCGGCCCCCGCGATGCCGAGCGCGAAACCGCCGAGCGTCTGCACGAAATGGCGCTCGGCCGCGAGCGCCGCCCGCGCCCGTCCCGGATCCGCGGCCGCCACGCTCCCGAGGAGGACCGGGCGCTTATCTCGCCATGCCCCCGAGCGCTCGGCCGCGGGACGGTTTTATTAAGTTCCCGCTCTCGTGCGGGACCGGGGGCCCGTTTCCCCCGGGATCGGTCGGTCGATGTCCACGGTTTCGCTCCGTCCGCCGGCGACCGTCGCGGTGTTGGGCGCCGGCAACATGGGGAGCGGCATCGCCCAGGCCTGTGCCCAGGCGGGGTTCGTCGTCCGGGTCCGGGACGTCGACGACCCGGCGATCGCGAAGGGCCGCGAACGGATCGAGACGATGCTCGCGGGCGCGATCCAGCGCAAGAAGATGACCCCCGCCAAGCGCGACGAGGTCCTCTCCCGCCTCTCGTTCACGAAGAGCCTCGAGGAGGCCGTGCGCGGCGCCGCCCTCGTCATCGAGGCGGTCTTCGAAGAGGTCCCCGTCAAACGGGCCGTCTTCGCCGAGATGGCCCCGTTCGTCGGAGCCGAGGCGATCGTCGCGACGAACACCTCCTCCCTCTCCGTGACGGAGCTCGGGCAAGGGTTCCCGAACCCCGGCCGGTTCGCCGGCCTGCACTTCTTCTACCCCGCCGCGATCAACAAGCTGGTCGAGATCATCCCGGGAGCGGCGACCGACCCCGCGACCACGGCCGCGCTCGAGCGGTTCTGCTTCCTTCTGCGGAAGATCCCGATCACGACCGCCGACCGGGCCGGGTTCTGCGTCAACCGCTACTTCGTGCCGTACCTCAACGAGGCCGCGCGGATGGCCGAGGAGGGGGTCGCGAGCCTCGGGACGATCGAGGAGGCGGGGCGCGAGACGATGGGCGCCTCCCTCGGCCCGTTCGAACTGATGAACGTGACGGGGATCCCGATCGCCTTCCATTCCCAGTCGTCGCTCCACCGGGCGTTCGGGGCGGCGTACGCCCCCTCGAAGCGCCTCGAGGAGCAGTTCCGGGCGGGCGTGCCTTGGGACTGGAAGAACGCTCCGGTCGAGCCCGAGAAGAAGGGCGCGGTGCGCGCCCGATTCCTCGGGCTCACCATCGGGATCGCGGCCCAGCTGGTCGAGGAAGGCGTCGCCACCCCCGAGGCCGCCGACCGGGGCGCGACCGTGGGCCTCCGTCGGCAGTGGGGTCCGTTCGCCCAGCTGAACAGCGTGGGCCTCTCGGACGGCCTGGCCCTCGTGGAGACCTACGCCGCCCGCTGGTCCGGCGCCTTCCCGGTCGCCGCGGCGCTGCGAGAGCGGGTCTCCCGCGGAGAGCACCGCTGGCCGCTCCAGTGGGTGCGGGTCGAACGTCACGGTCCGGTCGTCTGGGTACTGCTCGACCGGCCCGAGGTGTTGAACTCCCTCAACTCCGAGGTGCTGGTCCAGGTCGAATCGACGTTCGCCGCGCTGGAGCGGGAGCCGGGCATCCGCGCGGTCGTCCTCGCGGGGTCCTCCCCCGTCTTCGCCGCCGGCGCCGATATCGCCGAGATGGAGAAGAAGACCCTCGCGGAAGGCGTGGAGTTCGGCTTCATCGGACAGCGGGTCGCGGAACGGGTGGAACGGTTCCCGGCCCCGGTCATCGCGCTCGTGGAGGGGTACGCCCTGGGGGGCGGTCTCGAGCTCGCGCTCGCCGCGGATTTCATCGTCGCGGCGGACGACGCCCAGCTCGGCCTCCCCGAGGTGACGGTCGGGATCCACCCGGGGATGGGCGGGGCGAGCCGGCTCACGCGACTCATCGGCCGCGCGCGGACCAAGTATCTCACCTACACCGGGGTCCCGGTCCGCGCGGCCGAGGCGTACCGTCTCGGGTTCGTCGCCCAGGTCGTTCCCGCGGGAACGGCGCGCGAGGAGGCGCAGGCGCTCGCCGAACTGATCGCGAGCCGGGCCCCGCTCGCCGTCCGCTGGGTGAAGCAGGTCATCGACCGCGGGATGGACGCATCGCTCGCGAGCGCCCTCCACCTCGAGGGGGAGTCGGCCGGCCACACGTTCGGCACCTCCGACCGGACGGAGGGGATGCGGGCGTTCCTCGAACGCCGCAAGCCCCGGTTCGAGGGAAAGTAGGCCTACCCTTCGGTCGCGAGGAGCGCGCGGTAGCCCGCGGCGTCCAGGAGCGTCGAGGGGAGCGGGCCCGAAGGCCGGAGGCGGAACAGCCACCCCTTGCCGTACGGGTCCTGGTTGACGAGCTCCGGATGCGTCTTCAGCTCGGGGTTCGCGTCGATGACGCTCCCGTCGCCGGGCGCGTAGATGTCCGCGACCGTCTTGACCGACTCGAGGACCATCACCGGTGTCCCGGCCTTCGCGGCCTTTCCGGCCGCCGGGAGGTCGGCGAAGACGATGTCGGTCAGCTGGGCCTGGGCGTGGTCGGTGATCCCGACCGTGACGGTCTCGCCGTCGACCCGGACCCACTCGTGGCTCTTCGCGTAGCGCAACCCTTCCGGTACCTTGGATTCGCTCATGTCCCCCCTTCCCACTGGGCCAGATAGCGTATCTGCTCGGCGGTCAGCGTGTCCAGCCCCACCCCAAGGGGGGCCAGGGCGGCTTCCGCGACCCCCCGGTCGAGCTCGGTCGGCACCGCGTAGACCCGGTTCTCCATCGTGCGGCCGTGCTTAGCGAGGTGTTCGGCGCTGAGCGCCTGGAGAGCAAAGGAAAGGTCCATGATCTCGACGGGGTGGCCCTGGCCCGCCGCGAGGTTCACGAGTCGACCCTCCGCCAGCAGGTAGGCCTTCCGGCCGTCCGCGAAGCGGTACTCCTCGACGTTCGGCCGCACGGTACGGTGGCTGTCCGAGAGCCCTTCGAGGTCGGTCCGCGAGACCTCGACGTCGAAGTGGCCGGCGTTCGCGAGCAGGCAGCCGTCCTTCAGGACCCGGAAATGCTCGGCGCGGACGACGTGGGTATTCCCCGTGACGGTGACGATGAGGTCGGCCTCCCGTGCCGCATCCAGCATCGGTCGGACCGCGAACCCGTCCAGCCGGGCCTCGATCGCCCGCACCGGGTCGACCTCGGTCACGACGACCTCGCCTCCGAGCCCGCGGAGGCGCGCGGCGACGCCCTTGCCGCACCAGCCGTAGCCGGCGACGACGCAGACCTTCCCGGCGATGAGCAGGTTCGTCGCGGAGAAGATCCCGTCCATGGTCGACTGGCCGGTCCCGTACCGGTTGTCGAACAGGTGCTTCATCTCGGCGTCGTTCACGTCGATCGCCGGAAAGAGGAGTCCGCCGGTCCGCTCGAGCGCCTTCAGCCGGGTCACGCCGGTGGTGGTCTCCTCCGTCGAGCCCCGGATCTTTCCCCGCGCCTTCCGGTCGGTGTGGACGAGCGCGACCAGGTCCGCCCCGTCGTCGATGATGACGTCCGGGTCGGCGTCCAGCATCGCCTGGATGCCCGCGCGGTAGGCCGCGACCGACTCGCCCTTCACCGCATGGGTCTCCACCTTCGCCTCCCGGAGCGCGGCGACCGCGTCGTCGTCGGTCGAGAGCGGGTTGCCGGCGGCCAGGCGGACGTCGGCCCCGCCCGCCTGCAGCGCGAGCGCGAGGGCCGCCGTCTTGGATTCGACGTGCAGCACCGCCGAGAGCGTGAGGCCCCGGAACGGGTGCTCCGTCTCGAACCGCTTCCGGATCCCCTCGAGCACCGGCATGTGGGCCCGGGCCCACGCCACCTTCTGCCGCCCGCGCTCGAGGTCGCCCGTCATGCGCTACCGGCCGACGGAAGTGCCGGACGGCATAAGTTCTCGGGCGCGGGAAGGGGTTGGCCGTGGCGGGAGGGCGGGACTCTCTACTGGGTCACCGAACCGCAGAACGGACAGACGAGGTAGTCGCCCGGGATCTCCTTGGCGCAGGTAGGGCACGTCTTGAGTCCACCGGTCGTCGCCGACCCCGCGGACGCCGGCGGCGCCGTGGTGGGGGTGCTGGCGGGCGGAGGGGCGCGCGGGGCGGGTGCCGACGCGGTCGTGCTCGTGGGCGGAGTGGACTTCGGCGCGGGGGCCGCGGGCACCGGGGCCGGTGCCGGGGCGGAGGCGAGGGTGACCCCCGGAGGTCCCGCGGGCGGCTCGCTCATGCCCATCCGGGGCGCGCCCTGGTTCTGCTGGAGCTTCCACTGGCTGTAGGAGACGTAGGTGGGCTGGCGCTTCCACCAGTCCCAGAACGAACCCTCGTTGAAGTTCTCCCCGAGCTCCTTCTTGCCCTCGGCCCGGTACTTCTCGGTGAAGTCCTGGTAGCCCTGGCGCTCGGCCTCCTCGGGGGCGGTCCCGGCCACACCGAGCAGCTGCGCGGCGCACTCGGGGCAGACCGCCGAGTTGGCGGGGATCGTCGAGGCGCACCGACTGCATCGGACGAGGTCCGATTCGAACTCGGCACCGCACTTGGGGCAGACCGTGGCGTCCTCCGGGATGAGGTTGCCGCATTCCCCGCACTCCACCAGCTTGCCCGCCGCCTGGCGGCGGAAGACGAGGAGGAGCGCGACGATCACGATCGCGGCGCCCGCCGCGACCGCGAGCCAGGCCCACAGCGGAAGGCCGAGGAAGGTCTGGTAGAGGAAGCTCGTGGGGGACGTGGTCCCCGGGACGTTGTAGACGCCCGGGACCGTGTAGTTGTACTCGGCGCTGTTGTAGGTGGCGACCGCGAGCAGCGTGTACGACCCCGGGTTCAGCTGGGAGTTCCCGCCCTGGTCGAGGGTGTACCACTGCAGCGTGAAGTTCCCCGCCATCGCGGTCGTGACCCCGATCAAGATCGGCGACGCGCCGCTGGTCGGCAGCGCGAACAGCTCGATGGTCGCGGCCTGGCTGCCGTTGTAGTGGAGGACTCCCGCGGAGAGGTAGGTCTGGCTCACGTCGATCGTCGTCGACGGGGGCGCGGTGAACGAGGCGATCACGATCTCCGACGGCAGGACCGTCACGTTCTCGGTCAGGAGCGCCGTGCCGGAGAGTCCGGTCACGTTGCCCGGGTTCCAGGTGAAGACGACCGTGAACGCGCGGCTCTGGCTGCCGTTCAGCTCGGTCACGGAGTCGTTGATCGCCCACGAGAGCGTGAACGTGTAGGTCTGCCCCACCCCGGTCAGGTCCAGGTCGGAGGCGGCGAACAGGGCCAGGATCTTGTGGGACGACTGGTTGCCCCAGAGGAGCTCGGCCGCGAGCGAGGTGATCGGTGCCGGACCGGTGGAGTTGAGGGTCGTCTCGAACCCGATCACCTGCCCGATGCGGACACCGCGGGCGGGGGCGGCGGACCCGTTGGCGGTCACGACCGGTGCGCCGTTGAACCGCGCTCCGGCGAAGTACTGGGGGAAGTGCTGGTTCGGGCCGTAGTCGGGCCCGAGGTAGCCGGGAGTGCCGATCGCGACGCCCACCGGGTACGGGCTCACCGACCAGTTGAACCAGCGGCTCGAGTTGTGCGCGATGGGCAGCAACAGGCCGATGTGGTAAGTGCCCAGGAAGTTGCCGTCCGGGACCGAAGCCCCGGTGAGGACGTTGGAGGCGAGGAGGAGCGTGGAAACGCCCGTCCGCCCGCTGATGCCGTATCCGGGGTGCTCGAGTTGGTGGTCGCGGTACTGGACGTACCCCCAGATCGCCGGGCTGGAGAGGGGGAGGTTGTTGAGGAAGTTGGCGGTCCCGTTGTTGGACTGGTTCGTCCCGTACGCGTAGTAGGCGTGCTCCGTGGCCCCGTAGATCGGGACCACGCCGCCCTGGCCGGTGAGGTTCAGGCTGGCCCAGCGGAAGAAGTTGGCCGTGCTGTTGGCGTCGGGCAGGACGGCGGACCAGCTGAACACGCCCGGGATGGCGTTGGGCACGCTCAGGTTCGCGAGGTTGGCCACCGCGCCGTCGCTGACGATGAGCTTGTTGGAGAGCCAGGGCACCGGGGCGGCGGGCGAGAGGGGGCTCGCCGGGACCGGCGTCCAGGTAAGGTCGAGGACCGAGTCGACCGTGTTGAAGGTCGTGCTGCCGCCGGAAGCGTCGATGTTGAAGTTGAGGTTGGGCAGCAGGGCGACCTGGACGGTGCTGAACTCCGCGCCGGGCCCACCGAACTGGACTCCGATCTCGGACGTCCCGCCAAAGAGGCCGGTGTTGTTGAGGTAGGTGAGCAGCCCCTGACCGTTGATCGCATCGAGGAGCGCGGGGGTGAACGCGATGGAGGCGTACCCCTGCCCGGTGTTGGCGGGGATGTTGAGCGAACCGAGCAGGTAACCCACGCCCTCGTACCACACGGTGGTCGGGACGATCGCCGAGCCGTTCCCGCCGGAGGTGGTGTTGAACCAGACCGAGACGTTGCCCGCCGGGACGAGTCCCGGATTGAGCCAGTCGACGGTCAGGTTCGCGGAGGTGGTCGAGCCGCTCAGGTCGGTGAGGTTGACATCGCCCGCGACGTCCTGCGCGGTGAGCGGAGCGATGATCGGAAGGCCGTTCGTCTTGAAGTCGTTCGCGTAGGTCTGGTTGAGGGTGCTGTTGAACAGGTTGATCTGGGCGCCGCCGGTCGCCGAAAGGGTCGGTGCATACTCCGAGTCCCCGAGGATCTGGGAGGGTTCGGCGAGGGCCGGGATGTCGGGGTTGTTCGTCACCAGGGTGGCGTTCAGGGTGAGGACCGCCCCGAGGCCGAAGACGGAGACCCAACCGGGGAACGCGAGGGTGGAGCTCCAGGTGGTGAACGTGCCGGTGACGTTGAGGTTGAGCTTCGGGTAGGCGTTGAGGACGTTTACGTCCGTCGTGATGGTGGAGTTGCGGACCTCGACGTTCCCCTGGTCGTAGAAGTGCATCACGTGGGAGAGCCGGGACTGGGCCGTCCCCACGTCGGCCACGAACTGGACGAACGAGAGGGTGACGTTCTCGACGATGAGCGTGCCGCCCGCCCGGACCGTGATGTTCCCGCCCTGGAAGTAGGTCCGGCCGCCGAGCGTCGGTTGGATGGTGAAGGTCTGTCCCGACGCGACGACCAGGTCGCCGTGCGTCGTGGCCGCCGGGGCGGCCGACGGAGCGAGGGCCGCAGCCCCGGGCACGGCGCTCGGCTGAGCCATGGGGGCAGCGACCGCGATGAGGCCGGAGCTGCTGACTACGACGAGTACCAGTATCAGGCCCAGAAGGGTCCCGTAGGTCAGTCGGCGCGGGAGAGGCTCCAATCCTTCGGTCGATGAAGGATGGCCCGAAACACGGTCCACGACCGAAGAAAGGTCGGGTTCATCTATTTAAGGGTCCCGAAAGGAACGCGCAGGTTCGGCGTGCGAAGAGGGGCGGTCCGGCCTATTCGCGTAGGGTCAGAACGACCTTGCCGAACAGGTCCGGGGCGTCGAACCGGGCGAACGCCGCCACCCCGTCCTCCCAAGGACGCGCGGAATCGATCACCGCCCGGAGCCGGCCGGCGGCGAGGTGGGAAAACACCGAATCGAACTCCCGCGCGTTGGCCATCGTGCTCCCCCGCACGGAGGCTTGGCGCCAGAACAGGGTGCGGAGGTCGATCTCCGCGACCGGGCCGGCCGTCGCTCCGATCACCACGACCCGGCCCCCCCGGGCAAGGGCCCGGACGGAGCGCGGAACCGTGGGGGCCCCGACCGAATCGAAGACGACGTCGAATCCCTTCTTGCCGCTGGCCCGCCAGAGCACCCCGTCGAGGGGGTGGGCGTCGTCGAAGGTGAGGAAATCGTCCGCCCCGAGGGTCCGAACCCGTGCCTCCTTCTCCCGGGTCCGCGACGCCACCACGACCCGGGCCCCCAGGAGCTTGCCGACCTGGACCACCGCGGTCGGGACGCCGCCACCGGCCCCGATCACGGCGAGCTGATCGCCCGGACCCAACTCCCCGACGGTCGCCAGCGCGCGCCAGGCCGTCTGGAAGACGAGCGGAACGGCCGCGGCCTCCTCGAAGGTGAGGGTCTCCGGTATCGGGTGGATATTCCGACGGGGCACCACGACGTAGGTGGTTGCGGTCCCCTGGGTGTGCTCCCCGACGATGCGATAGTTACGGCAGAGCGACTCGTCCCCTTCGAGGCAGGCCTCGCACGTGCCGTCCCACAGGCCCGGGTTGATCAGCACTCGTTGGTCGGTCCGAAGCCCCTCCACCCCCGGCCCCACCGAGTCCACGACGCCGGCCCCGTCCGACCCGAGCACGTGCGGCCGTTCGACGGTCACCCCCGGGATGCCACCGAGCGTGAACCGGTCGAGGCGGTTGAACGCCGCCGCACGGACCCGGACACGGACCTCACCCGGTCCGGCGACGGGTTCCGGAACCTCCACGAACTCGAGCCGGTCGAGGCCTCCGTGCTCCCGGAACCCGAATCCCCGCAGTCGGGTCACCCCCGGGCCGGGTCCCACCGGGTCCCGGTCGCGTCGTCCTCGAGCGCGACGCCCGCGGCCTTCAACTCGTCCCGGATCCGGTCGGCCTCCGCGTAATCGCCCCGGGCGCGCGCGCGGGCACGGGCCCGGATCGCGACCGGCACGACCGCGGCCCAGGCCCCCGAGCGGCTCGCGGTTTCCTTCGGGAACAAGCCGAGGACCTCCTCCCCCCAACGGTAGGGGGAGTCGAGCACCGACAGGGCGTGGCCGGAGAGTTCCGTCAGGGTCCCGAGCTGTTCGGTCAGCCGCCGGGTCCAGCCAAACAGGAGTGCGATGGCCTCCCGGGAGTTGAACTCGTTCGCCATCGTCTCATCCAACTGCTCGACGAGCGTCTCCGCCGCACTCTCC
Source organism: Thermoplasmata archaeon (assembly GCA_050011355.1). Classification (GTDB taxonomy): domain Archaea; phylum Thermoplasmatota; class Thermoplasmata; order Lutacidiplasmatales; family UBA184; genus Lutacidiplasma. Next base: position 98,047 of record JBEKJG010000009.1, read on the forward strand.
TCCTCTTCCGAGAGATCCCGCCCGGGGCGCTCCTCGCCGTCCCGGGCCAGGAGCTCCGCGATCCGGTCGGTCGGCCGGGAGAGGCGTCCGTACGCCTCGCGGGCCTCGGTGAGGCTCTTGGTCGGCTCGAACTCGAGGGGGCTCCGGTATCCGGCGTTGAGGTAATAGAATCGGACGACCGAGGGGCCGTACTCGTCGATCGCGCCCTCGAGCGAGGAGACGTTGCCGATCGACTTCGACATCTTCTCCCCGTTCATCGTCAGCATCCCGCCGTGCATCCAGTAGTTCACGAGCGGTGCCTCCCCGGTCGCGGATTCGGCGAGGGCGATCTCGGCCTCGTGGTGCGGGAAGATCAGGTCGATGCCGCCCCCGTGGATGTCGTAGCGCGGTCCGAAGAGGCGGGTCGTGATGGCGGTGTCCTCGATGTGCCAGCCCGGTCGCCCGGGGCCCCAGGGGCTGTCCCACTCCGGCTCCCCGGGGGTCGCGGCCTTCCAGATCACGAAATCCTCCGGCGCGCGCTTGCGCGGGTCCGCTTCCAGCCGGGCGCCCGGGACGAGCGACTCGACCTTCTGGCCGGAGAGGCGGCCGTAGCCGGGGTACTTGCCGACGGAGAAGTACACCGAGCCGTCGTCGGTGGGGTAGGCCATTCCCTTCTCGACGAGGACCCGGATCTGCTCGACGATCTCGGGGATGAAATCCGTCGCGTAAGGATAGTAGTTGACCGAACGGACCCCGAGCCGCTCCATGGATCGGAGGTAGGCAAGGAAGTTGCGGTCGGAAAGGCCGAGGGGGTCCTCCTGCTGTTCAGCCGCCCGGGCGATGACCTTGTCGTCGACGTTCGTCACGTTCTGCACGTAGAACACGCGATAACCCCAGCGGCGAAGGGCGCGGGCGACGGTGTCGAAGACGACGAACGCGCGGCCGTGCCCCACGTGGGCCTCCGCGTAGGGCGTCAGACCGCAGACGAACAGCCCGACCCGCGGCGGGACCCGCGGCGCGAAGACCCGTGGGGCGCGGGCCATCGTATCGTAGATCGTCACCCGGCGCACGTCAGATCCCCCGGAGGGCGTTACGCACGTCGTCGGCGAGGTCCGCGGGGTCCTCGACCCCGCACGAGAGCCGAACGAGACCGTCCGTCACCCCGTGGGCCTCCCGCTCCTTCTTCGGAACGCTCGCGTGGGTCATGGACGCCGGGTGGTCGACGAGCGACTCGACGGCCCCGAGGCTTTCGGCCAGCGTGAACAGCCCGAGCCTTTTCACGAACCGGAGCGCACCCCGCTCCCCGCCCCGCACGTCGACGCTCACGATCCCGCCGAACCCGTCCATCTGGCGGCGGGCCAGGGCGTGCTGTGGGTGGCTGGCGAGACCGGGATAGTGGACCCGACGCACCTTGCGGTGACCGTCCAGCACCTCGCTCACCGCCTTCGCGCTCTCTCCGTGGGCCCGCATTCGGATCCCCAGGGTGCGCAGTCCGCGGAGGACGAGGAAGCAGTCGAACGGGCTCGGGACCGCACCCACGGCGTTCTGCAGCCA